>NZ_JBVIHM010000005.1:104128-145899 GCF_055570295.1 Streptomyces sp. NPDC031265 | reverse complement strand
GAACAGGGCCTGTCCCAAGACCGGCGATGGGCGGCCCCCCCGAGATGTGAGGCCGGCCGCCCGTTCTCATGCCCGCGCCCCGCTACAGCGGCGCCGCGTTACGTGACGGGCTGACGAACGCGGAGATCCGGGTGTACACCCCCGGACTCTGGGCCTGCCCGCAGCCGCTGCCCCAGGACACCAGGCCGATCAGGCGCCCACCGGCGACCAGCGGCCCCCCGCTGTCGCCCTGGCAGGCATCGTGGCCGCCCCTGGGATCGCCTGCGCAGAGCATGGTGGCGCCCAGGTACTCGCCCTCCGTGTTCCCCGGGTAGGCGCGCTCACAGGCCCCGTCCGACAGCACCTGCACCCGGGACGACCGCAGCACCGACGCGTAGGTGCCCCGCCCGGAGGTGTCGCCCCAGCCGTAGACGGTAGCGGCGGTGCCCGGTGCGTACGCGGCGTCGCGCGGCCCGGCCAGCCCGATGACGTACGACTCGGGCAGCGCGCTCGCCAGGGTGAGCACCGCGATGTCACCGGCGTTGCTGACCGGGTTGTACCCGGGGTTGACCCAGGTGTCCCGCACGACGACCTCCTGGCCCTTGCTACTGAGCAGCTGGGCGCGCCCTGCGATCACCTTCAGGTCCCGCACCCCGTTGGCGCCGAGCACCTCTTTGCTGAGGCAGTGCGCGGCGGTGACCACCTTGGTGGGGGCGACCACCGCTCCCCCGCAGAACTGGCCCGCGCGCGTACCCCCGAAGCGGGTACGGCTGGAGAGCGCGACGGCGTACGGGTTGTCTTCGACGGAGGCGGGCGTGCCCCCGATGACCACACTGCCGGCGGCGGCCGGTACGGGCGCGGCCAGCAGTACGGCGGTCGCGGCCGCCGTGAGGGCCAGCACCCCGCGCAGCGCTCGGACGGTGGGGCGTCGCATACGGTCTCCTGACTTTGGGTGACACAGGCACACCCAAGAGTCAACGAGCTATTGACGGCCCGCACCCGCTCAGACACGCGCGAGGACCCGGCTCCCTTGCGGAAACCGGGCCCTGCGTCACGTACGACTACGTACCGCGTACGTGAGAACGCGACCTAGTCGAGGTAGTCGCGCAGCACCTGCGAGCGCGACGGGTGGCGGAGCTTCGACATGGTCTTCGACTCGATCTGACGGATGCGCTCACGCGTCACTCCGTAGACCTTGCCGATCTCGTCCAGGGTCTTCGGCTGGCCGTCGGTGAGGCCGAAGCGCATGGAGACCACGCCCGCCTCGCGTTCCGACAGGGTGTCGAGGACCGAGTGCAGCTGCTCCTGGAGGAGCGTGAAGCTGACCGCGTCGGCCGGGACGACCGCCTCGGAGTCCTCGATGAGGTCACCGAACTCGCTGTCGCCGTCCTCACCCAGGGGGGTGTGGAGGGAGATCGGCTCACGGCCGTACTTCTGGACCTCGATGACCTTCTCCGGGGTCATGTCGAGTTCCTTGGCCAGCTCCTCCGGGGTGGGCTCACGGCCCAGGTCCTGGAGCATCTGGCGCTGCACGCGCGCGAGCTTGTTGATGACCTCGACCATGTGCACCGGGATACGGATGGTGCGGGCCTGGTCGGCCATGGCGCGGGTGATCGCCTGACGGATCCACCAGGTGGCGTACGTGGAGAACTTGTAGCCCTTGGTGTAGTCGAACTTCTCGACCGCGCGGATCAGACCGAGGTTGCCCTCCTGGATCAGGTCCAGGAAGAGCATGCCGCGGCCCGTGTAGCGCTTGGCCAGCGAGACCACGAGGCGGAGGTTGGCCTCCAGCAGGTGGTTCTTGGCGCGGCGGCCGTCCTCGGCGATGATCTCCAGCTCGCGCTTGAGCTTGGGGGCGAGCTTGTCGGCGGCCGAGAGCTTGTCCTCGGCGAACAGGCCGGCCTCGATGCGCTTGGCGAGCTCGACCTCCTGCTCGGCGTTGAGGAGCGGGACCTTGCCGATCTGCTTCAGGTAGTCCTTGACCGGGTCGGCGGTGGCACCGGCGACGGCGACCTGCTGCGCGGGAGCGTCGTCCTCGTCGTCGTCGGAGAGGACGAAGCCCTTGTTCTCGCCCTCGGCCTCCTCTTCGTCGCCCTTGCCCGGCGCGACGTCCTCAAGGAGCTCTTCGCCCTCGACGGCCTCGTCGTCGCCCTTCTTGCCGGCGGTCTTCTTCGCGGCCGTCTTCTTGGCCACGGCCTTCTTGGCGACGGTCTTCTTCGCGGCCGTCTTCTTTGCGGCGGCCTTCTTGGGCGCCTCGGCGTCGTCCGCCGACACGTCCACGGTCTCGGCCGCCGGGGCCGCACTGGCCGCGACGGTCTTGGTCACGGTCGTCTTGGCCGCGACGGTCTTGGTGGCGGTGCGCTTCGCCGGGCTCTTCGCTGCGACGCTCTTCCGGGTGCGCTTGGGAGATTCCGCGGCACTGACCATCAGCGTCACACCCTCTTCCTCGAGGATCTGGTTGAGGCTGCGCAGAACATTCTTCCACTGGGTTGGCGGAATCTGGTCGGCTTCGAAGGCCCGACGCACGTCATCGCCGGCGATCTGCCCATCAGCCTTTCCCCGCTCGATGAGCGCCATCACAGACTCTGACTCGGCGATCTCCGGCGGGAGCGTACGGGATGTGCTGGCCGACACGAACAACCTCTCGGAACGATGGAAACGGCTTCCGGCCCCGCCCATGATCGGGCCGGAGCCGACGACCGTCGGCTGGGGATTGTGCCGACGGCGCGGGCTGAACCTCGGAGGTGCACAGCGCCGCGAGCGGCAGCTGTATTCCTTCCTCGGCTGTTACCTCTTAGGTCATCGCACGATTTCGAGGAGTGTTACGCCCAATCCACGTGGCCCGAGTCACACCCCATTTACGACAAAACGTCTACAAGGGTCATAGTGCCCATAATCGCGTCGCCGGACCCCCCGAGGTCCGGCGACGCGTGCTTCCTCCGGGCGGGGCGGCCAGCCCGCACCCGGCCGCGCTCCGCCGTCAGTGCTCGCGCGGCGCGGGGACGACGCGCTCGACCTCGGGGTGGACGTTGAGCAGCTGCCGCATGGCCGTCTCGGCCGCCGTCCCGTCGGCGTTCGCCAGCGCGTCCACGATCCGGGCGTGGTGGGTGAGCGCGGCTTCGGAGGGGCGGTCACAGCCGGTGATCGGTCCGCCGGAGACCTGGAGGGCGGAGCCGACGATGCCGGAGAGGTGCTCCAGCATGCGGTTGCCCGCGGCCTGGATCAGCAGGGAGTGGAACTCCGCGTCCGCCCGCGAGCAGGTGATCACGTCACCCTGCGAGAGCGAGTGGCCCATGATCTCGACCATGTCACCGAGGCGCTGCTGGAGGTCCTCGCGGCCGTGCCCCGCCGCGAGCCGGGCGGCCAGCGGCTCGATCGTCCAGCGCAGCTCGCTGAGCTCGCGCCGCTGGTCGTCGCGCTGTGGGCCGAAGGCCCGCCACTCGATGATGTCGGGGTCCAGCAGGTTCCAGTCGCTGACCGGGCGGACCCGGGTGCCGACGTTGGGGCGGGCACTGACCAGGCCCTTGGCCTCCAGTACGCGGAGCGACTCGCGGACGACGGTCCGGGAGACCTCGAAGCGCTGGCCGATCTCCTCGGGAACCAGCGGGCGGTCGGCGCCGAGATCGCCGGAGACGATCATCTGGCCGAGCTGCTGGACGAGTTGGCCGTGCAGTCCTCTCCCGCGGCTGCCCGCCGCGCGGCGGCTCACCCGGCCGAGGTCCGCCTCGGCTCCGTCCCACGCCGGGAGGGAGACGCGGTCGGCGCCACGCGCCTCCGCGTAGGGGTAGCGGTCGAGTTCGCCCGGTCCTGCGAGGCCGGTGTCGGCGGCGCGGGCGGTGGTCATCATGGTGTGCGCAAGGGTACTCACGCATCCTTTGTCGGCGGGACTTCCACGGCCCTTGAGGTCTTTGGTGAAAAGCACACGAAAGGGTGATCGCCGCACCCCTCGCAATTGACGCTTTATCGGAAAGAAGCGGGCATTCCCTGGGGAGTTGTGCTTGTCCGCATACGCCGAGGTCAGGACAGGGTCACCAACGGGCCCTCCCGCGAAGGCCGGTGACCACGTAGGCGCAGAGCAGCACGGAGAGCGACAGCACGAGAGCCGCGCCCTGCGGCCGGGCGAGCAGGTGCAGCGCCGCGTCGAGCCCGTTGTCCAGCATGCGCGGCCAGCGCAGCCAGGCCACGTCCCGCAGCCTGGCCGGAAGTCCGGCGACCGAACGTGCCTGTGGAGCCGCCAACGCCTTCTGTACGAGGGGTACGACGGCGACCGGCACCGCCAGGACGGCGGCGAGCCCGGCCGTGGTGGCCCGGAAGATGCCGGCCGCGAGCAGCCCGGCCCAGGCGCAGCCGACGGTCAGCCCCGCCCAACTCGCCGCCAGCGAGGGCCAGTCCGGCGGGATCCGCACCAAGTCGCCGCCGTACACCAGACGCAGGGCCTGTGCGTCCAGGGCGACGGTGAGCACGGCCAGCAGGAGGGCGGCCCCGGCCGACACGGCGAGCTTGGCGAGCAGCAGCCCGAGCCTGCGCGGGACGGTGCCGCGGTCGGCGGCGAGCGCGGGGTAGCGGTACTCCTCGCCGAAGGCGAGCGCGCCGAGGATCCCGGCGCCGAACGCGGCGGGCGGCAGCGGCAGCAGCCCCGGCCAGGCGGCTGCCAGGTGCGGCAGCGGTGTGTGCCCGGTGCGCCCGAGCACCACGGCGAGCGCGACCGACCCGACGAGCACGGCGGCGGCCAGCAGGTACGTGGTGCGCACACCGAGGAGGCGGCGGAGCTCGTAGCGGAGGGGGCGGAGTGGTGTGCGGGGTCGGGCGGGGGTGATCGGGGGGCGCGGGTGGGGGGCGGGGGCGCCGTTGTGCGGCGGGAGCAGTTCCGCCGGCGCGGCGGGGTCCGGGGGGGTGGCTGCCGCCGGAGCCGGGTGAGGGCCGGACGCCGGGGCCGGGCGGGGGCTCGGCGCTGTCGGGCCCGTGTCGCCGGACTCTTCCGTGAGGCGGTGGACGAGGACGCCGTGGCGGAACGCCGTTTCACCGACCTCGGCGCAGGTCGTGCCGTAGACGGAGAGGTGGCTGCCGTCCTCGGCGACCACCTCGACCGAGCGGCGTGCGGCGCGGGCCTCGCGGCTGACCAGGGCGCCGAGGCGGGCGGCGTGCGGGCTCACGACGGCCACCCGGGGGCGCAGCCGGGTGCGGGCGAACTCGGTCGCGTCCTGGTCCGCGACGAGGCGGCCCCCGTCGATGGTGACCACCCGGTCGGCCACCCGGGCCGCCTCCTTGGGGTCGGCGAAGGTGCACAGCACAGTGCCGCCATGCTGCGCGTGGCCGCGCAACAGCCCGTACATCCAGTTGTTCTCGCGCGGCGAGAGGCCCTCGGCGGGCTCGTCCAGAACCAGCGTGTGCGGGTCGCCGAGGAGGGCTGCAGCGAGCCCGAGTCTGCGGTCCATGCCGAGCGAGAGGGTGCCGAGCCGCTGGTCCCCGAGGCCGACGAGGCCGACGACGTGGAGCATCTCCTCGGCGCGGGCGGCCGGGACCCCGGCGACCGCGCACATGAGGCGGAGCTGGCCCCGGACCGTACGGGCGGGGTGGCCCGGCACGTCGCCGAGCAGAGTGCCGACCTCGCGGGCCGGGTGGGCCACCTTGTGGAGAGGGCGGCCCCGGAAGTAGGTGACGCCCCGGCCCGGTTCGAGCTCCAGCATCAGGCGCAGGGCCGTGGTCTTGCCGGAGCCGGGGGCGCCGAGCAGGGCGGTGATCAGGCCCGGCCGGGCCTCGAAGGTCAGGTCGTCCACCTCGGGCGGACGGTCGCGGCGGGGTGTGCTGGTGAGTCCAATGGCCTGGAGCATCGCTTCTCTCGCGGGGGTGAGACCGCTCGACGGCACGGCGGGAGGACGGGTACGGCGGGTATGACAGGTACGACGAGTACCGGAGTAACATAACGCGACATTTCATGCTTTTTGTGCAAGCCGGGCGCGTGTGTGCCCCCCGGCAGGCATGCGTCCGCCCGGAGCGCCGGAGGTGTGCGGCCTTCAAGTGCGGACCGGACGTGGCTGGTCGCGCCCGCGCGGCGGAGCCGCGCGATGACACGGCCCCGCGCCCCTTCGAGCGGTGGGTCAGACCTCCGGGCGGAGCATCGGGGGGTTCAGCAGTGTCGCGCCGCCCGCGCGGAACAGTTGCGCGGGGCGTCCGCCCTGGCGGGTCGTGGTGCCGCCCGACGGGACCAGGAAGCCCGGGGTGCCGGTCACCTTGCGGTGGAAGTTGCGGGGGTCGAGCGCGACCCCCCACACCGCCTCGTACACCCGCCGCAGCTCCCCGACGGTGAACTCGGCCGGGCAGAACGCCGTGGCCAGAGACGAGTACTCGATCTTGGAACGGGCCCGCTCCACGCCGTCCGCGAGGATCTGGGCGTGATCGAAGGCGAGCGGGGCGGGCTGCTCGCCGTCGCGGCCGAAGCCGCCGTCCTGGCTCAGCAGGTCCTCGACCGGCGCCCAGCGCGCACTGTGGGCGTCGCCGCCCGCGCGTGGGGCGGGCAGATCGGGGGCGAGCGCCAGATGCGCCACACTGACGACCCGCATGCGGGGGTCGCGCCGGGGGTCGCCGTACGTGGCGAGCTGCTCCAGATGGGCGCCGTTGCCCGGGGCCGGGGCGGTGGCCGCCGGGTCCTGGGCGCAGAGTCCGGTCTCCTCGGTCAGTTCGCGGGCCGCCGCGGCCGACAGGTCCTCGTCGCCCCGGACGAAGCCGCCCGGCAGCGCCCACCGCCCCTGGAACGGCGGCTCCCCGCGACGGACGACCAGCGCGCACAGGGCGTGGCGACGCACGGTGAGCACGACCAGGTCGACGGTCACGGCGAAGGGCGGGAAGGCCGACGGGTCGTAGGGAGACATGAAGCGATCATAGTCGTCTCCCTGACGATAAACACGCCCCCGGGCACGGCCGGTCGCACCATCTTCACCAGCCGCCCCACGGGTTCCTCCCGAGGCGCCCCGCGCGCGGTTTCTCACCACATTTGGCTCGATGCCCTCGGCGCCCACCGCTCCCGCCGCAGCGACCGGCCCCGCCTCTTCCTCCGTACCGGATTCACTCAGCACTCCGTTCAGCCTCCCAACTGGAGCCGGCCGGCGGCCTGCTCGACCATGCCTACGCCGAGCCTGCTGACCCGCACGGCGAACGGCTCCCCCGCGACGCTCAGCCCTGACAGCCGCACCGCGCCGAGCGGCGCCGACCGTACGGGGCACACGGCGACCGTGCCCGCCGGGGCGTCCGGGCGGATCCCGGCGAGCGTGGTGAGCAGCTGGACCGCCGAGGCCGCGGCGACGGCGGCCGGGCGGCACGCGGCCGGGTGCGGCAGGGGGGCGCTGTCCGCGGTGCGCTGCTCCCCCGCGTACATCTCGGGCAGCCGGTAGCCGAACGCCTCGGCCGCGTCCAGGAGTCCGCGCAGCAGCGCGCTCGCCTCCTTCTCGTACCCGGCGGCCGCGAGGCCCGTGACGGCGACGGCCGTGTCGTACACCCGCACCGCGCCCCCGCGGTGGCCGAACGGGTTGTAGCCCGGCTCCTTGGCGCCGAGGCCGCGCAGGCCCCAGCCGGAGTCCATGGCCGGGCCGCCCAGGAGCCGGGCCAGCTGTTCCGTCTGCACCTTGTCGAGCAGCCCGGGGGCGAGCCGTCCCGCGCCGAGCAGCCCGGTGTCCAGGAGGTGGGCGGCGCCCGCGCCGAGCGACGGCAGGTGGCGGCCGTCGGCGGTACGGGCGGCGGCGGGGCGCCCGCCCGCGAGGTCCTCGATCCAGAACTCCTCCCGGAACCGCTCGCGCAGCCCCGCCGCCCAGGCCGCGCACTCCTCGGCCCCGGGCCTGCCGCACTCACGCAGCAGCTCCGCACCCAGGACGGCGGCGCGGTGGGCGTGGGCCTGGGTCTCGGCCCGCGCCAGGCCCGCCACCGGGCCCGGCTCGCCGAGATAGCCGTCGTCACCGGCGCACGCGCGCAGCCAGCGCAGACACCGCTCCGCCGCCGGCAGCAGCTCGGCCACTTCGGACTCGGCAAGCCCCCAGCGGCGCGCCTCGGCGAGCACCACCGGGAACGCGAGCGTGGCCTCCACTCCGGTACAGCTGGGCGGCAGATGGGGCCCCGCGTCCCGCAACGGCCCGGGGATGCGGCCGAACTCTCCGTCCCCGCCTGACAGTTGGGTACGCGAAACGGCGCGCAGGGTCGCGGCCGCCAGCCGGGTGGAGAGCGGCAGGGCCATCCGCGCGGCCCACAGCGCCTCGGCCGGCGCCGGGCCGGTGCGCCAGGGGACGCCCGCCGCCGCGTACACGTCCGCCGGGTGGGCCGGGTCCCGTACGAGCAGGGCCCGCAGGTCGTCGAGGCCGCTCTGGAGCAGCGGCCCGACCCGGGGGTCGTCGCCCTCGGCCTCTGCCTGCGGCAGCGGTTGGCTCGCGGCCTGGCCGGGCGGCCGGGCGGGGCGGTCGGTGCGGATCTGCAGTTCGATCGTGTACGAACCGGCCGGGGGCAGTTCCACGTCCCAGCGCAGCACACCCGCCGAGGCGAGCGCGTCGGCCGGGGGCGGGTGCGCGCTCACCACCGCGTGCGCGCCCGGGGCCGTCCAGCGCATGCCCGAGGCGTGGACGCTGCCCGGCAGTTCGGGTCCGGCCCGGCCCGCCGCGACCGCGCCCAGGTCGGCGAGGTCGGTCCCGAGGGCGATCTCCACGGGCAGCCGCAGGGGGCGGGGCGAGGAGCTGCGCAGGGTGATCCGCTCGCTGCCGTCGGCCCGGCGCAGCCGCTCGATCGTGATCTCGGGGTCGGGGCCGCTGTCGGCCGGGGTGCGCACCACCGCGAAGAAGCGGGCGCGGTCGGCCGATATCGGTCTGCCCTGGAGGGCGATCGGTTCCCGCCCGGCCACCTTCAGCTGGCAGCGCGCGAGCAGCCGGCGGCCGTTGCGGTAGAAGCCCTCCAGGCCGTGGCCGGTGAGCTGGCCGTGCTCCGCCGAGACGACGAGGCCGGGCAGGGCGACGGAGATCAGGGCCGCGTGCAGTGGGGGGAGCTCGCCGAATCCGGGTCCGGAGTTTCCGGCCGGGCCGGACGCCCGGGGCGCCGGTGCCGGGCGCCGCCCCGGCCCTGCGCCGGGTCGAGGCCCGGACCCGGGCGCGGCTGCCCGTCCCGTTCCAGGGGAGGCCGGACCGCCTCCGGCAGGGGCCCGAGGAGTCACATTGCTCCCGGAGGGGACTTCGCCCCTGGGAGAGACATCGCCCCAGGGCGGGACTTCGGCCTGGGAAAGAGCATTGGCCCGGGACGGGGGATTGGCCCGGGGAGGGACATTGAACGGCATAGCTTGCCTTCCGAGCACTCCGGCCGCATTCGCGGGTCGGGTGGACCGCCCTGGCGCGGCGCCCGCCTCGTGAACGCGGCGGGCGGTGCACGGGTCACGGAGCGACACGGCACGGTGTGGACCCGGAGTCATCGGCCGGTCCCGTCCCGCTGCCCCGCCCGACCGGCCCGCCGGGACCCACGCCGGGCCGACCCGGCCGTCGCGGAGCCACCGTCGACACCCTCGGGACGGACGGAGGCGGATGCCGCGTCCCTCCTGTTCGCCGGGGAGGCTCCCGCCGCACCGTCGTTCCGGTTCGCCGGAGCCTCACGGCGGGACTTGGGCCGCCGAGCGGGCCCGGCCACGTCGGACGCTGACGCCTCCACGGCCACTCCATGTCCGGCGGCGACAGGCTCGGGCCCGGCAGGCTCGGGCACAGAGGCGCCAAGTCCCGGAACCACGAACGCATCCCCACCCGCACTCGGAGCCATGGCCTCCACCCCCTCCTCCCGCTCCCGCCTCTCCTCCCGCAGGCACCTGCGCAGCGCCTCCGGGTCCAGGCCCTGGTTGCATGCCTGGTGGAGGAGTTGGGCGAACTGGTAGTCCGGGTCCGCGCGCAGGGCCAGGCCCAGGGCGACCCTGGCGGCCGGCTCGTCGCCCGTGGACCAGGCCACCCAGCCCGCCAGGGTGAGCGGGGCCGCCGCGTGTTCCCCGTAGCGGCCCACGCAGCGGCGCGCGAGGGCGCGCCACAGGCGCTGGGCCGGGACCGCGTCCGGGCCCTCCATCCACTCGGCCGCACGGTCCCGGGTGGTGCGGTCCTGGAGGCCGAGGACCAGGGCCGCCGCCTCGTCGTGGGCGATCAGGCCGTCGTCCAGCGCGTCCGCGTCCGTGCGGCCCGTGGCCGGGGGCGCGCCGGAGAGGCGGCGCATCAGGCGGCCCGCCAGGTCCAGGGTCTCCCGCCCGACCCGCAGCCGCTCCTCCTCGTCCAGGATGCGCGGAACGAGCGCCTCCTCCGCCACCGCGAGCACGCGTTCCTGGTCGGCCGCCGCCGGGCGCCGCCAGGGGGCGAGCCGCGCCTCCATCTCCCGCAGTGATCCCCGGACTTGGAGTCCGGCGAAGGTCGCGGCCGCCGCCAGCACCGACGTACCGGGCAGGGCCAGCACGTTCCCCTCCGGCGAGCAGCAGCGCGCGTCCGGGCAGCAGTACGACCAGTACCTTCCGTCCGAGATGCACAGCGCCTCCAGGACCGGAACGTCCAGGGCACCGCAAGCTGTCCGCAGGATCTGTGCCAACGGCCGCAGCCTCTCCATGACTTGACCGGCCGTCACCTCACCCGCCGGGTCCGGGTCCTGGCAGAGGAACACAATGATCGCGTCCGGGCGCGGCCCCCGCCGCTCGCTCCCCGTCACCAGGCACTCGGCCAGCTGCTCGGCGACGTGCGGCCACTCTCCCGGCGCACGGGGAATGCCGAGCCGGAGCCGCCCGCCGAAGCGGCCCCGACGACCATGGAGGGCGACCATCACGACGGAGTCCGTCGGATGGAAGCCCATCAAATACGGTAGGGCGTCGGCCAGTTCGGCCGGGTTGCGCAGGGTGAGCTGCGGGTCGTCGTCGGGCAGACCGTGGGAACCGTGCGATTCGTGGTGCTTGTTCATGCCTCGACGGTCCCGCGCCCGGCCACCCCTCACCAGCCCTGTGGATAACGTTGTCCACAGGCGAGAACGAGCCATCGCGATGATCTGCATACTGATCCAGGTACCAACCCGCGTACCGACCTGCGTACTGGTCTGTGTACCCGACTGCGTGCTGAGGGGCGGCGTGGCCGTCGCGTGTCGTCGCGCGACCGTCACACCGCCCACTCGGTCCGGGTCCGGCCGGGCCGTACCGAACACCTCGCTAGGCCGTGCCTACCACTTCTGGCCGGCCTGCTGCTTCGTCGTGGCGTTGAGGCGGTTGAACAGGTTGCTGACGGCGATGTGCAGCACGAGCGCCGCGAGCTCCTGCTCGTTGAAGTGCTGGGCGGCCTCGTTCCACACCGCGTCCGGGACCGGGTCCTCGCGGTCGTTCAGCCGCGTCACGTGCTCGGTGAGCGACAGCGCCGCGCGCTCGGAGTCGGTGTAGAAGGGGGTCTCCCGCCACGCGCCGACGGAGAAGATCTTCTCGTCGCTCTCGCCCGCCTTGCGCGCCTGGCCGGAAGCCGACTCCACACAGGGGCTGCAGCCATTGATCTGGCTCGCGCGCAGGTGGCTCAGCGCGAGCAGACCCGCCGGGACGCCCCCCGCGTAGGTGGCCTTGTACAGGCTCTGGATGGCCTGCATGGCGTCGGGGAGGACCATCGCCGGGTTCTGCATCCGTGCTTCCATGACTGCTCTCCTTCAGAGATCAACAGCGTTCGTTCAGCGGTGACGCCGGCTCGATCCCGTCGGCCGGGATCCCGCGTCACTGGTCTGACGGGTCCCGGCGCAGGAGTGTGACCGAAGGCGGGGAAGATTTTTCCGTGCGTACGGCGAAGCGGCCCCGCCGGGCGTCAGGTTCCCGGCGGGGCCGCACGTCACGCGCTGATCAGTCGGTCAGCAGGACGTCGATCAGGACTACTCCGTGATCTTGATCAGCTGACCCTCGGTGCCGACCGAGTTGTTGGTCACGTAGATCTCGTTCTTCGGGCCGACGGCCAGGCCGGTGGACATCGCCAGCTTGCCGTCGGTCGGGATCTCGGTGACCGCCTTGGTCTTGACGTCGATCCGGCTCAGCTTGCCCGGCAGCGGCGGGCCCTGCTGCTGGAAGCCACCGGTCAGCGTCAGCGCGATCAGGTTGCCGTTCTTGTCGGCGGCCAGGTCGGTCACCGCGGTCAGACCGCTGGCGAAGACCTCCGCGCGGTGGCCCGGCACGATCCGCCAGATGCGCGAGGCGCCCGGACGCAGACCGCCCATGTCGGCGATGTAGAACGCGCCGTCCGCGCCCTTGACGATGCCGCTGGGCACCGCCTGGACCTTGACCGTGCCGTCGGCCGCGACCGACTTGGTCTGCGGGACGAGGGACTCCAGCGCCTTCTTCTCCTTGGCCGACGGGGCCGTGGCGGCGCCGCCCGGGGCGGGGAGCTCGTTGTCCGGGAAGATCGCCTCGGTGGTGGTGCGGCCGCCGAAGCCGACGCCGATCAGGTCGTTGGCGCCGGCGTCCGTGACCAGGAAGCCGCGGCCGTTGCGGGCGAAGCGCCAGGCGTTGCTGTGGATCGACGCCTCTTCCGGGTTGGCCGGGTGGCCGAGGATCCAGTCCGGGTCGAGGAGCGTCTCGTGCTTGACCGGGTCACCGACGACCCAGCCGCTCGCCGTCTGGAGCGTGCCGAGCTTGGCCGCGTCCGCGCCGAGCTTGGCGCGGTCGTCCGTGCCGCCGCCGAAGCCGTTGAGGACGAGGTAACCCGACCCGTTGGCCTCCACGTCGTTGGGGCCGGCGGCCGAGATCGGCTCGTACGGGTTGGTCGGGGCCACGGCGGAGGACGCCAGGCCGGTGACGACGCGGCCCTGCTGGGTGCCCTTGACGCGGTAGACGGAACCCGTCAGCCCGACGCACTTGGTGCCCGGCGCGCAGCCCGGCTTGCCCACGCCCGACTCGGCGACCAGGATCGTCCCGTCCGCCTGGACGGAGATACCGCGGGGGTTGTTGAGCTTGCTCGCAATGACCTCAATGTTGGCAGTGGCACCCGCGGTGGTACCGGCAGCGGCCTTCGCCTCCTTCGGCGAGGCCTGTGCCGGGCCGGGGATCAGCGTGACGGCCAGGGTGCCCACCGCCGCCGCTGCCACGAAGGCCCCACTCCAAGACCTGCGTATTCTCGACATGTCTCTCCCTCATCATGGCGTGCCCCCGTCATTGGGAGCCGACTCAACCGGCGCCACGATAGACGCTTCTACCTCAACCGTCCTGTATTCGCAGGTAAGTTGTAAGCCCTGTCCGACTGCGCCCTATCCGCAGTTGCACACTTGATTGGCACTCGGAATTCACTGGCGCCGAACTCGCGCCGGATTTCGGCCAACTCGGGGCATGTTCTCGCGCGTTGAGTGGTTGTTCGCCGCCGTGTGCGGCTCTAGAGTCTGCCGGGCGATGCCCATAGTTTCCGGTATCCCGGTAATTGAGACTCTTGATACCGCTGCGCAACCGCCCACGGAGGATACGCATGCCCCCAATTCCGCCCGCCCGAGTCGTCCGCATCGTCGAAGGGGTGCGCGCGCGGGTGCAGCGCCTCGCCCAGCTGATGGTGCCCGCGCCGATCGCCGTCCTCGAACTGGCCCAGGGCGCCTGGGTGTCCCAGGCGATCTACGTGGCGGCCGAGCTGAAGATCGCCGACCAGCTCGCCGACGGCCCGCTGTCCTCGGAGGAGATCGCCCGGCGGATCGAGGCCGACCCGGACGCGGTCCACCGGCTGCTGCGCGCCCTCGCCGGCTACCGGATATTCAGCGAGCAGAGCGACGGCCGTTTCAAGCTGACGCCGATGGCCGACGCGCTGCGCACCGGTACGCCGATGTCGATGCGCGACATGGCCCTGTTGACAGGTCACCCCGCGAGCTGGGAGGACTGGGGTGCGCTCATCCACACCGTGCGCACCGGTCAGCCGAGCCTTGAGAAGAACCGCGGCATGCACGCGTACGAGTACCTGGGCCAGAACCCGGAATTCGCGGAGATCTTCCTCAACGGCATGGGCACGCTCTCGAATATGGAGACCGAGCCCATTCTCGCCGCGTACGACTTCTCCAAGTACAAGACGCTCGTCGACGTCTTCGGCGGCCGCGGCGGACTGCTGTCGGCGATCCTGAAGAAGACGCCCCAGTCGAAGGGCATCCTCTTCGATTCCCGGGCGGACGAGCTGGGCGCCGACGCGTTTCTCACGGAAGAGGGCGTGGTCGACCGGGTCGAGATCGACAAGGGCGATCTCTTCGGTCCGCTGCCAGCCGGTGCGGACGCCTATCTGTTGAAGCACATTCTGCATGAATGGCCGGAGCCGAAGGCGCTGGAGATCCTCAAGAACGCCCGTGAGGCAATCAGCCCCGACGGCCGGCTGCTCGTCATGGAATTCGTGCCTCCGGAGGGCAACGCGGCGCACCCCGCCAAGCTCGTCGACCTGTGGCTGATGATCCTGGTCGGCGGCAAGGAGCGCACCGAGCGCCAGTACTCGGAGATCCTGCGCGCCACCGGCTTCCAGCTGGACCGGATCGTGCAGACCGCCGCGGGCGTCTCGATCGTCGAGGCACGCCCGGTCTGACCCGGCCTCACCTCACGTATACGAGGAAGCTCCTGGCGGAACGATCCGCCAGGAGCTCCTTCATGCGACGGGGGAACTACTCCAGCCCCGCCAGCCTCAGCAGCAGACCCTTCACCTCGGTGGCCTCCACCGCGTCGCCCACCGCGTCCGGAGCCGAGCACAGCAGCAGCGGCCCGTCCTGCGGGTCGTCGGGCAGCCGGCCATGGCTGCCCCGCACCGGCGAGGGGTCCAGCGGCACGACCGCCATCCGGTAGCGCATCCCGAGCTTCTTGCGCGTCAGCGCCTTCGCGGCCTTGACCTTCACATACGGGTCGAGCGGGTCCATGAACAGCTCGACCGGGTCGTACCCGGGCTTGCGGTGGATCTCGACGAGCTGGGCGAAGTCCGGGGCGCGGTCGTCGTCGAGCCAGTAGTAGTACGTGAACCAGGCGTCCGGTTCCGCGATCGCGACCAGTTCGCCCGAGCGCGGGTGGTCGAGGCCGAAGCTCTTCTTGCCCTCGTCGTCGAGCAGCTGGTCGATGCCCGCCACGTCCGCGAGGGCCTCGCGGGTGGCGTCCAGGTCCTCGGGCCTGCGGACGTAGATGTGCGCGAGCTGGTGGTCGGCCACCGCGAACGCGCGGGACGCCATCGGGTCCAGATACTCCATGCCGTCCTGGGTGTGGACTTCGAGCAGCCCGGCGCGGCGCAGCGCGCGGTTGATGTCCACGGGCCGGCTGACGCGCGTGATGCCGTACTCCGAGAGGGCCACGACCGTGCGGCCCGCCGCCTCCGCGTCGTCGAGCAGCGGAGCCATGGCGGCGTCGAGGTCGGCGGCCGCGCGGTAGGAGCGCGGGTCGTCGGGGCCGTACCGCTGCAGGTCGTAGTCCAGGTGCGGCAGATAGCACAGCGCCAGGTCGGGGTCGCGGGTCGCCAGGATGTGGCGGGTGGCGTCGACGATCCACTGGGAGGAGACGATGTTCGCGCCGGGTCCCCAGAAGTTGAAGAGGGGGAACGTGCCGAACTTGTCGTGGAGTTCGTCGTGGAGCGCCGGGGGCCGGGTGTAGCAGTCGGGCTCCTTGCGGCCGTCGGCGTAGTAGACCGGGCGTGGGGTGACCGTGATGTCGGTGTCCGCGCCCATCGCGTACCACCAGCAGATGTTCGCGACCGTGTAGCCCGGGTGCGCGCGGCGGGCCGCGTCCCACAGCTTGTCGCCCTCGACCAGGCCGTTGTGCTGGCGCCACAGGAGGACGTCGCCCAGGTCGCGGAAGTACCAGCCGTTGCCCACGATGCCGTGCTCGGCGGGGAGCGTGCCGGTCAGGAAGGTGGACTGGGCGGCGCAGGTGACGGCCGGGAGCACCGTGCCGAGCCGCGCCCTGGAGCCGGAGCGGCTGAGCGCCTTGAGCCGGGGCATGTGCTCAAGGAGCTTGGGGGTGAGGCCGACGACGTCCAGGACGAGGAGCGGGTTGGGTGCGCCGGCGGTGGCGTCGGTCATGGCAGTTCCTTGAGGCCGAGGTCGGTCAACAGGTCCCGGGCGAGGCTGAGTTCGGCGGCGATGCCGTCGGCCAGCTGGTCCCGGTCGCGGGGGCGCAGCTCGGCGGGCAGCGCCTGCCAGGTGTACGTCTCGACCTCCAGGTTGCGGGTGTGCGCCACCGGGCCGCCGACCAGGCCCGCCAGGGTCTCTCGCAGCACGGGCAGCGTGGAGGTGAGCGGCGCCGCCGGCCGGGCGTGCAGCGGTACGTGGAAGTGCGCGCGCCAGGGCGCGGTGTCCGGCAGGGCCTGTCCGGCCAGGGCCTCGTCGAGGTCGTCGGTGCCGAGGAGCCCTTCGCCGTGCCGGGTACGGGTCTGGTGCAGGAAGCGCGGTTCGGCGAACTCGGCGAGCGCGGCGCGGACTTCGGGCCTGCCCGGCTCCTCGGCGTGCAGCGCGGCCGACAGCTGGACCTTGGGGATCGCGATCCCGGCGGCGTGCAGCGCGTCGAGCGCCTGCGACGGGTCCTCGAAGGAGGTGGCCAGATGGCAGGTGTCGACGCAGATGCCGATGCGCGGCGAGCCGATCGCGGTGAGCGGGGCGATCGCGTCGGCGGTGGTCTCCACCGTGCAGCCGGGCTCCGGCTCCAGGCCGATCCGGATGGACTTCCCGGTCTCCTCCTCCAGGGCGTCGAGGCGCGCCGCCAGTGTGGTGAGCGCGGTGTGCGCGGTCTCGGCCGCGGCGGCGTCGAAGCCGGTGCGCCAGGCGAGCGGCAGGGTGGAGATGGTGCCCCCGGTGACGTCGTCGGGAAGCAGCGCGGCGAGCAGCCGGGCCAGGTCCGCGGTGTGCTCCAGTCGTTCCGGATCGGTCCAGTCCGGCTTGTAGACGCGGTACTTGACCTCCTCGGCGCCGAAGCCGTCGTAAGGGAAGCCGTTGAGGGTGACGACCTCCAGGCCGCGTCCGTCGAGTTCGCGACGCAGCCCGCGCAGCGCGGCCGCGTCGGCGCTCAGCTCCTCGGCCGCGCCCCGGGCCAGCCACAGGCCGATGCCGAGCCGGTCGGTGCCCAGGCGCCGGCGCACCGGCTCGCAGTGGTCGCGCAGCTGGGCGAGGACGCCGTCGAGGGTCTCGGCGGGGTGGACGTTGGTGCAGTACGCGAGGTGGACCGTGGAGCCGTCGGGGTGGCGCAGTCGCATGGGCTCACTCGCCGCCGCGGAGGATGGAGTTGCCCTCGTGCAGGGCGTCCGGCGCGGTCAGGTCCAGGTCCAGGCGTCCGCTCAGCGCGTAGAACGCGACCGGGTTGCGCCACAGCACCAGGTCCACCGCGTCCTCGTCGAACCCGGCCTTCAGCATCGCGTCGGCCACCTTGCGGGTCTTCAGCGGATCGCTCTTGCCCCAGTCCGCGGCCGAGTTGACCAGCACCTTCTCCGGGCCGTACTCGTCGAGGATCGCGACCATCCGGTCCTCGTCCATCTTGGTGTCCGGATAGACCGAGAAGCCGAGCCAGGAGCCGCTGTCCTTGGCCTCCTTGACGGTCGTCTCGTTGAGGTGGTCGAGCAGCACCCGCTCGGGGGCGAGCGCCGACTCGCGTACGACGTCGATGGTGCGGCGCAGACCGGTGAGCTTGTCGCGGTGCGGGGTGTGCACCATGGCGGGCAGGCCGTGCTCGGCGGCGAGCTGGAGCTGGACGGCGAGCGCGTGGTCCTCGGCGGGCGTCATCGAGTCGTAGCCGATCTCGCCGACCGCCACCACGCCGTCCTTGACCAGATAGCGCGGCAGCTCGTCGAGGACGGGCGTACAGCGCGGGTCGTTCGCCTCCTTGGGGTTGAGGGCGATCGTGCAGTGGTGGGCTATGCCGTACTGCGCGGCCCGGAACGGCTCCCAGCCGAGCAGCGCGTCGAAGTAGTCGAAGAAGCTCGCGGGCGAGGTACGGGGCTGGCCCAGCCAGAACGCGGGCTCGACGACCGCGCGCACGCCCGCCGCGTACATCGCCTCGTAGTCGTCGGTGGTGCGGGACGTCATATGGATGTGCGGGTCGAAGATACGCATGGTCAGGACTCCTCGGCCCCGGTGAGGGCCAGTACGCGGTGCAGGTCGTCGGGGACGGGGCGGGCGGCGGCGGTACGTTCCTTCGCGTAGTCGCCGAGCATCCGGGCGAGTTCCGTGTCGCCGTGGGCGCGCTCCCGCAAGGAGGCGACGGCGTCCACGGGCACGCCGGTGAACAGGCACTTCAGTACGGCGTGCCGCCAGGCGTGCGGGTCCAGGTGGGCCGCCGCGTAGGGGCCGACGGCCGCCGCCACCAGGCGGGTGTCGTTGGCGCGCAGCGCGTCCTCGACGAGCGGCACCCCGGCCGCCGGGCCGAGGCCGAGGTCCGGGAGCGCCAGCAGGACGGCGCGGCGCTCGGCGGCGCTGCCCTGCTGGTAGATCCGGGTCGCGGTGGGCGCGTCCACGCGGGCGGTGTGCAGCATCAGGACGCGTGCTTCATCGACGGCGTCGGCGCCGAGGTGGCGCCCGGCCGAGGCGAATCGCAGCTCCCAGGGGGCGGTGCCGTACCCGGCGGACGGGCGCTCGGCGGTGTGCGCCGCCTCGGCGAGCGCCTCGTCGAGCCAGGCACGGGCGGCGCCGCCCAAGCGGGCGTCGAGTTCCGCACGAGGTATCACGGCTAGGCTCCCTTCAGGGGCGAGGCGGCACCCGCGATCAGCGGGCGCAGGAACTCCATGGATTTGCGGGCCTGTTCGGGGCCCGCGTGGGAGTGGCGGGGCAGCTCGACGACGGTCAGACCGTCGTAGCCGGTGGCGGCGAGCGCCTCCAGGACGGGCGGGAAGTCGATCTCGCCGTCCCCGAACGGCAGGTGTTCGTGCACCCCGCGCCGCATGTCCTCGATCTGGACGTGCCGCAGCCAGGGCGCGGCGGCGCGCACGCACTCCGCGGGCGAGGCGGGTTCCAGGCACTGGCAGTGCCCGAGGTCGAGCGTGAGCCCGAGCGGTTCCGGGTCGCCCAGCTGCTCGCGCAGCCGGTGGAAGTCGGCGAGGGTGGCGAGGAGGTGGCCGGGCTCGGGCTCGATCGCGAGCGGAACCCCCGCGTCCGAGGCCATGTCAAGGACCGGGCCGAGTGCCTCCCCGAGCAGCTTCCAGGCGGTGTCGTCGTCGGTGCCGTCGGGCGTGATGCCGCTGAAGCAGTGCACGGCGTGCGCGCCGAGGTCGGCGGCGACACGGACGGCCGTGACGAGCAGTCCGGTGCGGCGGGCGCGGGCGTCCGGGTCCGGGTCGAGGAGGGACGGGCCGTGCTTGCGCCTCGGGTCGAGTACGTACCGGGCGCCCGTCTCCACGGTCACGCCCAGGCCGAGCTCGCCGAGCCGCTGGGCCACCCGGCGGGTGCGGGCGGGGAGTTCGGGGGCGAGCGGGTCGAGGTGCATGTGGTCGAGGGTCAGCCCCACGCCCTCGTACCCGAGGTCCGCGAGGAGCCCGAGGGCGTCGTCGAGGCGGAGGTCGGTGAGGCCGTTGGTGCCGTAGCCGAGGCGGAGGCTCATGTGGGGCTGACCTTTCGTGCGAGCTTGCGGGCTACGGGGATGAGGCCGGTCAGGGCGGCGGCGGTACGGACGGATCCTGCCCGCGCCGCGAGGGCAGCCTGGAGCGGGATCATCGCCTTGATGCCGCCGCCGACTGCCCGTTGGGTGAGCGGAGGGGACGGGTTGAGGACTGCGTGGAAGAGGGGCTTTGCCGCCGTGGCCACGTAGGTTGCGGCGAAGGCGGTCCGGGCGATGTCACGGGGCTCGGACGGAAGCCGGAACGCTTGCGTGGCGCCCGGCCGCCGCGCCGTCAGGGCGCCCAGGGTCACCGCACCCGCCAGCGCCGCCAGCGGCGCCCGCACCGAACCCCCCTGCGTCTCGTGCCGGGAGACCGTCGTCACCGCGTACGTGTGTGCGCCAAGGGCCATGGCCGGGAGCAGGGGGCGCCTCGTCACCGTGCCGGTCGTGGCCGTCGCGCCGAGGAGGAGGTCCAGGGAGCGGGCCGCGGCCATCGCGGCCGGGCCCGCCGACGTGTGCTTCAGGCGCAGGTCGTACGCCCACACCGTGCCCGCGAGCGCCGTCGCCACCAGCCCGGCCGGGCGGCCCGCGCGGTAGGCGAGGGCCAGGCCCGCGCCGGTGAGTCCGGCCGCCGCCGCCAGGGCCGCGGCCGGCTTGACGCGGCCGGACGGGATCGGGCGGTGGGGGCGGTCGACGGCGTCCTCCTCGCGGTCCGCCCAGTCGTTCAGGGCCATCCCCGCCTCATACAGGCAGAGGGAGGAGCCCACCGCGAGCGCGGTGCGACGGTTGGGGCGCAGCCCGGCGGCCGCCGCCCCCGCGAGGGCGTCGCCGGGAACGGTGAACAGGGCTGAGACGCGCAGGAGTTCGGCCCAGTCGCGCAGGACCGGCTTCACCGGGCCTCCCGCAGCCGCTCGGCGAACGACAGCAGGGCCCCGTACTGCTCGGCCAGCGCCGAGGAGCCGCCGTCCGGGTCCTTGAAGTAGAAGCCCAGCTCGGGGCGGGGGCCGGTCAGTCCGGCCTCGTGGGCGCGGGCGGTGAGGCGGGCGAGGTCGAGGACGAGCGGCGCGGCGAGCGCCGAGTCGCAGCCCTGCCAGATCGTCTGGAGCACCATCCGCGAGCCGAGGAAGCCCTCGAAGACGATGTGGTCCCAGGCGGTCTTCCAGTCGCCGAGCGCCGGAACGTCGTCGATGTGCACCTCGCCCTCGGGCAGCGACCCGAGGTTGTCCTCCAGGACGCGGTTCTTGCCCGCGTTCTTCGCCGCCGCGGCTGCCGGGTCGGCGAGCGACGCCCCGTCCCCACCGCCGAGCAGATTGCTGCCGGACCACGCCCGTACGGCCAGGGCGCGCTGACGGAACATCGGGGCGAGCACCGCGCGGAGCAGGGTCTGGCCGGTCTTGCCGTCGCGGCCCGCGTAAGGGACACCGGCCGCGTCGGCCGCCGCCTCCAGGTCCGGGTGGCGCAGGCCGGTCGACGGCGTGAAGTTGACGTATGCGCACCCGGCGCGCAGCGCGGCCCCCGCGTACAGCGAGGAGGCGGGCAGCCGGGTGTCGCCCTCGGTGGGCGCGGGCTCGGTCGAGGAGACGTTGACGACGACCGTGCGGGTCACGCCTGTGCGGCGGGCGAAGTCGGTGATGTCGGCCGCGAACGCGACGATCAGCTCCTCGTCGCCGCGGGTGTCGCCGGGCAGCGGGCCGCCCATGCGTATCTCCTCGTCGGCGGCGGCGAGTTCGGCGCGCACGGCGGCGGGCAGCCCGTGCGGGAGCACTCCGCCGGCGGCCAGCTCCTCGGCCCGCTTGGGCAGCGGGCTGCTGGACACGTCGTGGCCGCCGAAGACGAAGGACGACAGCTCGGGAAGTCCGGTCCCGGCGAAGTCGGGGGTCTCGGTGACCATGCCGGTGGCGGGCTGGAGCCCGGCGGCGACGGCGGCGCATCCGGCGACCGCCGTGGTGGCGACGGAGCCGCGGGCTCCGACGAACCAGACCCCCGTCCGGGGGCCGTTCTCGCGGGAATCTGCGTAGGGGGACACGGACAGCCTCCTGGTTACGTCAGCGCGTTGAAGCCTTTCCAACCTGACGGTGGTGGCGGCTGGTTGGGCAGCTGTTCGAACGTATCGATGATCCGCCCGTCGGCGGACGGATGCGGGTGTGCCGCAGTTGCACGGACGAACGGGCGGAGTGCTGGCGCGGGCATTCGCCCCGCGACCAGCACTCCTTCCGCGTCGCTCTTCACTTGTGCGCGGTGTTCAGCGCTCACCGGCGCTGTCACGGCCGGCGCCCGGCCGGGTCACTCGGCCCGCTGCTGGAGCTGCTCGGCAAGGGTCTGCCAGGCGGCCGCGCAGCTGCGCGCGAGGTCGGCGACCTCGGGCGCCCAGTGACCGGGCAGACCGCGGCCCAGGCTCTCCATGCCCTCGCCGTCCACCGTGTAGTGGTGGAGCCAGCGCAGGGTGCGCCGGCCCGCCTCGTTGAGCCGCAGCGAGGGGTCCTCGCTCAGCTTGGCGAGCAGCTTCTGCCGGTCGACGGAGACGTCCCGCCGCTCGCTGCGGGCGCTCACCGCACGCTGCGTCTGGCGGGGCACCACGGGGCCGCCCGGCACCGGGCTCTGGCCCGCGGCCGCGCGGTAGCGGCCCGGCACGGGGTCCTCGCCCCGGTCGATGCGCTGGCGCACGTCCCGCACGGTGGCCGGGGAGAGGCCGGTCGCCCTGGCCACCTCGCGCAGCCCCGCGTTGGGCCGCTCGTGGATCATCGCGGCGGCCTGCTGGCGGCGGTATCCGCTGTCCAGCGGGCGCAGGCGGCCGTCGCGGCCGAGGCGCGCGTTCGACTGCGGAGCGTCCGCCGAGGAGCGGGACCGGATCCGGGAAATGGTCTTGTCGGAGAGGCCGACGGCGGCGGCGACGGCGCGGTCGGACCACTGCGGATGGGTCATGATGATGCGCGCGGCGGCCACCGAGCGGTCGGACCGGGACAGCGGCAGACCGTGGGTGACGTTGGCCTTGACCGCCAGGACGTATGCGGCGCCCTCGTCGCAGTCCACCATCCGGGCCTGGATGGTCGTACGGCCGTTGAGGAGCGCGGCGCGCACCCGGTGAGTGCCGTCGATGACGCGCATCGACGAGCGGTGGACGGTGATCGGCGGCAGCGAGTCCCCTGCCTCGGCGAGTACGCGTACATGGTCCTCGTCCGCGCCGCCGAGACGCGGTGAGTCCTCGAAGACGAGGGAGTCGATGCGTACTTCACCGGCGGGATGCGACTCGATCCAGACCATGGAGGTCACGACCTCGTCGAGGTCCGCCGCATGGATCTTCAGTAACTGATCGTCAATTGATTGCTCGGCCAGACTCACTTTGCGCCCCCTCGCAATGAATCGGAACCGGAATCCACTTCCGGTGTGCGAAATGAAAGGCGACGGGCGAAGCCTTGTCAACCACCCTGGAGCCAGGCTCGCGAGGCCCGGATTCCCGTGCGGGACAAGGCCGTTCACGCGCGCGCGAGCGGCCTGCAGGGCAGCCCGAAGAGCCCTCGGAGCGGCGTGAACCGCACTGCTGTACGAGGGCAAACGTCGCGCCGTCAATAGCGGAAGTTCAGGTTCCGTCAAGCGCGGACAACCTTCTGTACCGTCGAAGGTGAACAGGCGAGGGAATCGGCCCACGGAGTGGGGCCGGACGTTCGGGGAGCGTCAGAAGAGGAGCCGGAATCACACATTCCGCCCGGTTGATCGGCTTCGCACTCGTGATGCTCCCGGGGCCGTCGCCCACCCCCGGGGTAACCGCCGGTCGCAATCCGGGCGCGAAGCGGTGGTGTAACTCCACCCGACTGGCGTGAAGTTGGCCTGTTTGTTGGCCGAGAACAGACCCGGAACCTGTCACACCGGCATGACGGGCCCCGGGCCTGCGAAGCGTCAGCCGACGCAGATGCCGTCGACCGCGACCTTCTCGAACAGATGGGGCGAGACGGTGCACCCCTCCGGGTAGCCCTCACCGCCCGGGCGGAAGCCGGGGTTGCTGTGCGCCGCCGACAGATGGGCGGCGGACTGCCAGACCGCGACGTTCACCAGGATCCGGCTGCCGGCGATGCCCCGGTGCATCTGGGTGGAGATGAAGCCGGGCTGCCGCGTGAAGTATGCGGCGTCCTCGCGCCACAGCGCCAGGAACTCCTCGGCCCTGCCCTCCGGAACGGTGAACGTGTTGACGAGCACGACCGGGCCGGTCCGCTCCTGGAGTTGCTTTATATAAGGAGTGCTCTCGTCGGCCTCCACGAATTCGATCACGGAACCTCCTGCGGGTCGGCGGGATGAGCCGGAGTGCCGGTCAGCGGGGCGAGCCGAACCAGCGCGCCAGCGCGTCGAGCAGCTCGCCGCCGTCCGGCGCGGCCCAGGCGACATGTCCGTCGGGACGGAGGAGGACGGCGTCCGGCGTCGTCCCCTCGGCCGTGTCCGCCGGAACCCAGCCGTCCGGGACGATGTCCACCCGGTCCGACCAGCCCGCGTCGGTGACGATGTCGATCCGGTCGGACCAGCCGGCGGCCAGCCGGGCCGCCTCGGTGCTGCCGTCCGCGACGAGGAGCACCCCGCGCGCCGGGTGCAGCAGCTGGGAGACCCGGGTGGTGGAGCCGTCCCCGAGCTTGACCTCGCGGTCGGGCATGCGCAGCCCGAGCAGCGGATGGCCGGTGGCGCCGCCCATGTCGTACCGGATGCCGAGCCCGCTGACGTGCCCGGCGAGGCGCCGCGCCGCGTCGGGCGACTGCACCAGCTCGCGCATCACCTGGCGCATCGGCTCCATCTCGTCACCGGTGAGATAGAGGGACGCCTGGGCGAGGGTGTTGCGCAGCAGCTTCTCGCCCACCGGGTGCCGTTCGGCCTGGTACGTGTCGAGCAGGCCCTCGGGCGCCCAGCCGTTGACGGTGGCGGCCAGCTTCCAGCCGAGGTTCACCGCGTCCTGGACGCCGACGCTCAGCCCCTGGGCGCCGGCCGGGATGTGGATGTGGGTGGAGTCGCCGGAGAGCAGGACCCGGCCGCGCCGGTACTCGGCGGCCTGGCGCGTGGCGTTGGTGAACGCGCTGACCCACTTCGTCTCGGCGCCGTGCAGCGACTGCCCGGTGAGCTCCTGCCAGGAGTCCGCGATCTCGCTGAACGTCAGCTTGGTGTTGTCGCGGGGAGTGAGCTTCGCCGGATGGATGATGATCCGGGTCACGCCCTCCTCCAGCCGGATCGCCATCACCATGCCGCCGTCGACCCGTTCGCCGATGACGCGCGGCTTGATGTCGGGGCGGTCGACGACGTCGGCCACGTACATGCCCCGGGTGGCCTCGCGTCCGGGGAAGTCGATGCCGGCCAGCTTGCGGATCCGGGAGCGCCCGCCGTCACAGCCCACCAGGTACTGGGCGGCGTGCTCGGCACGGCCGTCCGGCCCGTCGACCACCACCGTGATGTCGTCGGCCCCTTCCCGGTAGTCGACCACCTCGTATCCGCGGCGTACGTCCACGCCGAGGTCGCGGACCCATGCTTCCAGGATCTCCTCGATGCGGTACTGGGGCACTCCGCGGATACCGAAGTGGTTGTCCTCCAGGGCGGTGAAGTCGATGCGCACACCACCGAAGTGGCCCTCGTTGCCGATCTCGATGTCACCGAAGCGGGCCAGCAGTCCGCGCTGGTGGAACACCTCGGCGGCGCGCCGGGTGAAGCCGACTCCGCGCGACTCGCCGCTCGGGGTGGCTCTCTGCTCGTAGACAACGACGTCGACACCGTTCAGCCGGAGCTCGCCGGCCAGCATCAGCCCCACCGGTCCGGCACCGGCAATGATCACGCCAGTTCCCATTTTTCGTCCTCCTGGATGAGATATGCGAGATCGAATTCAGTACTTCGGGAATCAACTCGCAACGCCGCTCGATGCCGTTCAAGCGGCCTGTCGAGCTCGAAAACGGAGCGTTAGATGTGATCATGCTCAGCGGCTCAGGAAAAAGCCTTTCGGGCCGCCGAAGAAGTCTGCAACTCGCCGATCAGGGGCGTCAAGGGGAATGGGTCCTGCTGTTTTTCATGATCTTTTCCGGAAGCCCTCCACTGGCCACTTAGGCAAGCCTTATTGAAATACTCGCCACACGCTTCCAAGTGATCCTTTTCCACTCCCCGGAAAGGATCAATAAAACGGAATAGGAATGGCCCATTCAGGAGACCGTAGTGCCTTGTTCCGGATAGCCGGTCACGCATCAAGATCCACTTTGCCGCTCGACATCGACTTTCCGCGGTTGCCCTCTTGACTCGGCGAATTGGATGTTGGAAGGGTGATCCACGCAGAACACCAGACTTAATAAGGAGAGCCACGATGTCCTCCGCAGTCACGCAGAAGCTCACCGTTTTTCTGGCGTTCCCGCGGGATGCCGAGGAGGCGGTGACGTTCTATACGTCCCTCTTCGACGACTCCGAGGTGGTCAACACCATTCGGGCCCGCGCCGGTGAGCCCGGCTGGGTGGAGGGGACCCTGCAGCACGCGGTCTTCACCATCGCCGGCCAGCAGTTCATGTGCATCAACATTCCGCCGGACGGCGCCCGGGGCTCCGACCACGCCCCCTGGGACAGTTACTCGTTCTCTCCCGCGATGGCGGTGTACATCCAGTGCGACTCGGACGAGGAGTTCGACCGGGTCTTCGAGGGCCTCTCCGAGAAGGGTGAGGTGATCATGCCGATCGGCACCTACGGGTTCAGCGCCAAGTTCGCCTGGGTCAACGACCGCTTCGGCGTCTCCTGGCGGATCAACCTTTCCGAGAGCAAGGTCAAGTAACCGCACTCCCCCGCTCCACCGTCGGCCATGAGGCACTACCGCCTCATGGCCGACGCTTACCTGCGGAAGCCTTCTTCCATAATCCCATTACTTACCAGTCAGTCACTTACTCTCGGCGCCCACCGCTCGACTGTCCGCTGCCGGTTTTGTCCACCGCGCGCCTTCCTCTCACCGGGTTTCACCCTGCCCGGATTTTCCCGTGCCCGTTTTCGAGTTTCCTTCGCAAAATGCAAGATCCGTCGAACGTCCCCTTGACCACGGGAGAGCACATGATCTTGGTAACCGGCGCGACCGGGAACGTCGGCAGAAACATCGTCGACGAGCTGCTGAAATCGGGGGAACAGGTACGGGCCATCGCACGCGATCCCGCCAAGTGCGCCCTGCCGGGCGAAGTGGAGGTCATGGCGGCCGACCTGAGCCGGCCCGAGACCCTGGCCCCGGCGCTGCGCGGCGTCGAACGCCTCTACCTCTGGCCCGTGTTCGGCGAGCTCCAGGGAGCCGTCGACGCCATCGCGAAGGCCGGGGTGCAACATGTGGTCATGCTGTCTTCGGAGGCGGTCGCCTATGCTGCCGAAGAGCCGCACATCGCGTGCGAGAAGGCAGTCGTCGAGTCGGGAATGTCGTGGACGTTCCTGCGGCCGAGCGCGTTCATGTCCAACGATCTCCTCTGGATACCCCAGATCGCCAAAGACGGAGTGGTGCACGGTGTGTACGGAAGTTCCGCGATGGCGCCGATCCATGAGCGCGATATCGCGGCGGTCGCGGTGAAGTCCCTGCTCACGGCGGAATCCGGAATCATCCATTCGATCACCGGGCCCCAGTCGCTCAGCGCGGCGGAGCGGGTGCGCATGATCGGTGCCGCGCTCGGCATCCCCACCCGCTTCCAGGAAGTGCCGCGCGAACGCGTCCGCGCCCAGATGGTCAAGTACCTCTCCGGGTACGTAGCCGATCAACTCCTCGACCGGCGCGAGGCGTTGCAGGACCAGGACGCGGAAGTGCTGCCCACCGTCGACGTCGTCACCGGCCGGCCGGCCTACACGTACGCCGAGTGGATCACCCACCACGAGGCGGAGCTCCGCCCCGTACCCCAGCTCTGACACTTTGTGAGGTGCACTGTGCATTCCGCCGTCAATGAGACCTTGAACTCGCTGGACCGCACGCGTCGGCCCGTCATCGGCATCACGGCCGTCGTGACCCAGATCAAATTCGCGATCTTCGAGATGGACGCGACGTTCGTACCCCAGACGTTCGTCCAGAAGGTCGCCGACGCCGGCTGCATACCGGTTCTGCTGGCTCCCCAGCCCGGGATCGAGCAGGCCGTCGACGGGCTCGACGGTCTGCTCATGCTCGCCGGCCCGGATGCGGACCCGGCGCTCTACGGCCAGGAGAAGCACGAGAAGACCGGTTGGAACGACAAGGTCCGCGACCGGCACGAACTGGCCCTGCTGGAAGCCGCGTTGGCATCCGACCTGCCCACTCTCGGTATCTGCCGGGGCGAGCAGCTGATGAACATCCTGCGCGGCGGCACGCTCCAGCAGCACCTGCCGGACATCGTCGGCCACGACAACCACTCCCCCGGCGGGAAGGAGTACGGGCAGCAGAAGGTGCGGCTCGAACCCGGCAGCCACCTCGCCAAGTTCCTCGCCAAGGACGTCGTGCCCTGCCACCACCACCAGGTCATCGACGAGCTCGGCGAGGGCCTGACGGTGACCGCCTGGTCCGAGGACGGAACGGTGGAGGCCATCGAGGTCAACGACCACCCGTTCGCGGTCGGTGTGCAGTGGCACGCCGAGGAGTCCGACGACGACAGCCCGTTCACCGCGCTCGCGGAGGCGGCGCGCCAGCGGATGTCGGTACGGCGCGGCTAGTTCGCACCGGCCCGGAGTCCGCACCGGTCGGAATCCGCTCAAGGAATGACAGAGGCGGGGGGGGGGGGGGGGGGGGGGGGGGGGGGTGGGGTGGTGGGGGGGGGGGGGGGGGTGGGGGGGGGGTGGGGGGGGGGGGCGGGTGGTGAGCCCCTGCGGGGGGCCCGCGTCGGGAGGACCACGCGAAGGGAGGAAAAGAGGCACGACACGCCCGACTGCCCCCCCCGCGCCTCTTGGTGTTGCATGGAACGTGTTGCGTGGAGCGGTGTTCCAGAGGTTTCAGGGGGTGTTCCAGGGGGTGCGAGCCGCCGAGAACAGGGAACCCTCCCGGTTTCGGGGCTCCGTCCGGAGGATGGCCGGTTACTCCGCCAGGACCTTCACGTCCATGTCGTCCAGGTGCTCAGGGTCGGCGAGCATGTCGATCGCGGCGATCCGACCGTCCACGACGATGAAGTCGAAGACCACCTTCACACTGCCGTTCGGCGCCCAGACCATGCCCGGGGCCCCGTCCACCAGCGCGAGTTGGGCGACTTGGGCCCTGCCCGAGAACGTCTTGGCGACCGCCTGGGCACCCAGTGCGCCGCTCGCGCCCATCGCCAGGGCGGCGCCGTCGACGCGGACCACGACCTCCGGGTCGAGCAGGGCGAGCAGTTCGTCGAACCGGCCACCGCGCGAGGCGGCGAGGAAGGCGTCGACGATCTGCCGCTGGCGCCCCCGGTCGGCGGTGGGCGCGGCCTCGGCGCCCTGGACCCGGCGGCGCGCCCGGCTGGCGAGCTGCCGGGTGGCGATGGTGGAGCGCCCCACGACCGGGGCGATGTCGTCGAAGGGGACGGCGAACATGTCGTGCAGCACGAAGGCGAGCCGCTCCGCGGGGGAGAGCGTGTCGAGCACCACGAGGAGCGCCGGGCCGACCGAGTCGACGAGCACCGCCTCCTGTTCGGGGTCTGCGCTCTCGTGCGCACCGTGCGGGGCGGGCGGTGGCCGCTCGCCGAGCAGGTCCTCGCGCCGCGACTCGCGCGAGCGCAGCAGGTCCAGGCAGACGCGCGCGACGACCGTGGTCAGCCAGCCGCCCAGGTTCTCCACCGCGTTCACGTCCGAGCGGCTGAGCCGGAACCAGGACTCCTGCACGGCGTCCTCGGCCTCGTTCAGCGAGCCCAGCATCCGGTAGGCGACGGCCCGCAGATGGGGGCGGTACGCCTCGAAGCGCTCCGCCAGCCGTTCGGTCTCGTCCATCGGTCACATTCCTCCGCCGGGCCCGTCGTCACGTACTGCGAAACCCAGCCTATGGGACAAGTCACATCACGTTCGGATCTTGGATGTTCGGTATCCAGTTCGGTCATTTCATATGAAATTGTCTGGTCGTTCCCTGCCCCGGACGCCGCCCGGCGTCCGGGGCACGGCCCCCTCGCCAGGTGGTCCGTCGTCGCCCGCCGTCAGCCGAGCTTCGCGGCGAGGAACTCCTCCCAGGTCACCCGGGCCGTGTCGTACCCGTCCTTCGGACCCTTCGGCAGCAGCCCGCCGGAGCGGATCTTCCCGATGCCGGGCATCCACACCGGCACCACCGGGGCGCCCTTGTGGACGGCCTTCAGATACGCGCGGATCATCGCGACCGCGTCGGTGGCCTGCGGCCCCACCAGGTCGGGCACCCGCCCGGCCGGCTTGTCCAGGGCCAGTTCGGCGAGCCGGACCGCCACCTCCTCGGGGTCGACCGGCTGCACCCGGAAGCCCGAGGGCACCGGGACGAGCGGCAGCTTCTTCGCCTTCCGGGCCCCGTTGAGGATGAAGTCGTAGAACTGGGTGACCCGCAGCAGCGTCCACGGCAGCCCGGACTCGGTGACCACCCGCTCCGACTCCAGCTTGGACTTGAAGTAGCCGAAAGAGACGTCCTCGACGCCGACGATGGAGATGTAGACCAGGTGCGCTACCCCCGCCTTCTCGGCCGCGCGGACCAGGTTGCGGGTGGCGTCGGCGTCGCCCTTCTTGTCGCTGGCGCAGTGCACCAGCGCCCGGACGCCGTCGACCGCGGGGCCGATGCCCTGGTCCTTGGCCAGGTCGCCGGTCACGTACGCGATGCCGTTCTCGGCCGGGCGGCTCTTCCTGCTGAGCACCCGGACGTCGGCGCCGGCGTCCCGCAGCCGTGAGACGACCAGTCGTCCCAGCGTGCCCGTGCCGCCGGTCACCAGGATGGGCGACGTCATGGCTCCTCCTCGGTTGAAGTGTCGCCACACTGACGAGCCGGCCCGCGAAAGTGTGACGCCGCGGTTCCGGACCGGCCCCGGACACGCGCACGGGCGCACCGCTCCCGCGAGGAAGCGATGCGCCCGCGATCGGGGACCGTACGTACGAGCCAGTGCGTGTGTCGTACGTACGGGGTCAGCCCAAGCGCGCCGATTCGGCGTGCGGCCTGACCGGGAGGTCCGCCTCGTCGCGCTCGGGATGGCCCGGGCGCCAGAACTTCGGGCCGAGCTCAAGCGCGAGCGCCGGGATCAGCAGGCTGCGGACGATGAACGTGTCCAGCAGGATGCCGACCGCGACGAGCAGGCCCTGCTGAAGCGAGGCCACCGTCGGGATCGCCGCGAGCACGCTGAAGGTGGCGGCGAGGACGAGGCCCGCCGAGGTGATCACACCGCCGGTGACGGTGAGGCTGGTGAGGATGCCGTCGCGGTGGCCGCGTTTGCCGACCTCCTCGCGGGCCCGGGTCATCAGGAAGATGGTGTAGTCGACACCGAGGGCGACCAGGAACAGGAAGCCGAACAGCAGCAGCCCCCGGTCGATCCGCGGATACCCGATGGCGTGGAACAGCAGCGCCGCGGTTCCCACGGCCGCGGTGTACGAGAGCACCACGGACAGCAGCAGCATCAGCGGCGCCACCAGTGCCCGCAGCAGGATGATCAGCATGATCAGGACCACCGCGAGGATGAGCGGGATCAGTACCTTCTCCTCCTTGCCCTGGGCGTCGGAGGTGTCGAGGGCGATCGCGGTCTGGCCGCCGACCACCGCGTCCTTGGCCTCGCCGGAGCTGTCGTCGAGCGCGGTGCGCATACGGTCGACGGTCTTCCGGGCGGCCTGGGTGTCGGGCGCGTTCTTCAGGACGGACTCGATGTGCGTCCAGCCGTTCTTGGACGCCACGGAAGTCGCGCTGGTGACGCCGGGCACGCCCTGGACCGTGGAGAGCGCGGCGGCCGCGCCCGCGTCCTTGACGTACACGTCGGCGGGCGCCGACGAGCCGGCCGGGAAGTGCTCGGCCAGCAGTTCCTGGCCCGCCACCGAGTCGACCTTCTTGGTGAACTGCTCGGCCTGGGTCTGCCCGGTGCTCAGCGACATCGCGCCGAACGCCAGCGCCCCGAGGACGACCACCGTGCCGATCCAGATCGGGCGCGGCCTGCGGCCCACGAAGCCGGAGATCCTCCCCCAGAAGCCGTGCTCCTTCTCGACGCTCGCGTCCACGTACTCCGTCGAGTAGCGCGGGGTGAACGGCCAGAACACCCAGCGGCCCAGGATCACCAGGAACGCGGGCAGCAGCGTGGTCATCGCGAAGTAGACGATGACGACGCCGAGGGCGACGACCGGGCCGAGGCCCCGGGTGGAGTTCATCGAGCCGAACACCAGGCAGAGGGTGGCGATGCCCACGGTCGCCGCGGACGCCGTGATCGCCGGCAGGCAGCGTTGCAGCGCGTACACCATCGCCTCGTGCCGGTCCTCGTGGCGGTGCAGTTCCTCGCGATATCGGGCGATCAGCAGCAGCGCGTAGTCGGTGCCGACGCCCAGGACCAGGACGATCAGCACATAGGCGCTCTGCCCGTTGACCGTCAGCCCCGCGTGTTTGGCGAGGAGATAGACGACGGCGCTGGCGACCTGGCTGGCCAGGCCCACCGAGAGCAGCGGGATCAGCCAGAGGATGGGGCTGCGGTAGGTGAACAGCAGGAAGATCGCGACGAGTCCGAGCGTGGCGCCCATCAGCGCGCCGTCCATGCCGGAGTAGACATCGATGAAGTCGGAGATGCTGCCCGCCGGGCCGGTGATCCGGACGTCGAGGCCGTCCGGCGCGTTCTTCTCCGCCGCCTTGCGCAGGTCCTTCACACCGTCGCCGAGGACGCTGTTGTCGCTCTTGTCCGACTTGATGGGCACGCTGAGGAACGCGGCCTTCTTGTCGGAGGCGACGGTGACCTGGGGGATCTCCGCGGCCGCGAGCTTGTCCGTGACGAACTGGGCGCGGTCGCTGTTGACCTTGGCCAGGTCGGCTTCGGTGAGGCCGCTGTCGCGCGCGTAGACGACGACGGAGCCGAGCCTGCCCTTGTCCTGGAAGTAGTCCTCGGCGATCTTCACCGCCTTCGTCGCCTGCGCGTTCTTCGGCAACCAGGTCTGGGCCTCGTTGTTCTGGACGTCACCGAGCTTGGCCGCCAGGGATCCGCCCACGCCGATGAGCAGCACCCACAGCACGAGGACGGCCCACTTGGCGCGGCGGCCGGCGACGGCCCTCGCGTATTTGTGGGCGAACGACGTCGTGGATGGGGGCGGCGGCTCCTCGGTGGACTGCCTCGGTGATGGAGGATGCGTCGTCATGACTGCTCGCTAAGGGTCGGGAGTCCTGCGCGGCCGTGCGGCGCCCAGGGCTCTGTCGAACTCGGTCTGTTCGAGGGGCCTCCCCTGTACGACCCGATCGCCTCGACTCGATCGGGGTACCTCTTCCTGTCACATGAGCTGGGTTTTGTTCGTCACTGGTATGACGGAACGTGGCCAGAGGGTGTGACCGTGACGCGTTCGTCACTCACTGACGGAGCGCGACGAAGGAATGTGACCGATGGACGACGGCGAATGGCTGGCGCGGCGTTTCGAGGAGAGCCGCCCGCATCTGCGGGCCGTGGCGTACCGGATGCTGGGGTCGCTGAACGAGGCCGACGAAGCCGTCGAGGAAGCGTGGCTACAGATCATCGACAGCGGCGACGACGCCACGGACGAGGGTGTCCGGGGCCTTCCCGCCTGGCTGATGACGGTGGTCGCCAACGTCTCCCTTGACCGGCTGCGCACGCGCGGAAGGATTTCCCCGGAGGCGCCCCTGCTGCCGCTGGTGCCGGCCGCGCGCCGGCCACCGGACGACCTCGCGGCCCCGCTGCCCGACGCGCTGGCGGCGGACCTGGCCCGGATGGGCCCGGCCCACGAGGAGTTGCTGGCGGACTCGGTGGGCCTGGCGCTGCTCGTGGTCCTGGAGACGCTGGACCCGGCCGAGCGGATGGCGTTCGTCCTGCACGACCTCTTCGGTCTGCCGTACGAGGAGATCGCGCCGATCGTCGGCGCCCGGGGGCCGGACGCCGCGCGCGAACTCGCGGGCCGGGCGCGCGTCCGGGTGCAGAGCGTCGACCCGCTGCCGGACGACGGCCCGGACCGGCTGCGGCGGATAGTGGACTCCTTCCTCGCCGCCTCGCGCGGCGGCGACTTCGACGCCCTGATCGCGATGCTCGACCCGGACGTGGTGCTGCACGCCGACCCGGAGGCGGTGGCGGTGGGCGCGCCGACGGAGGTGCGGGGCGCGACGTCGGTGGCGAAGACGTTCTCGGGGCGGGCCCGTTACGCCCAACTGGCCCTGGTGGACGGGTCCGTGGGCGCGGTGTGGGCGCCGCGCGGACGGCCGCGGGTCGTCTTCGGCTTCACGATCGTGGACGAGCGGATCACCGGCATCGACATGCGGGCCGCCCCCGACCGGCTCAGCCGGACCGATCTGACGATCCTGGGCGAATAGGACCGGACAACTCCACGCCCCTCGGCCCCGGTCGGGGTGACGTCGCACACAACCACGGCGCGCCAACGGGTAGTTCCCCCCGGTGGCGCGCCGTTCGCGTACGACTGGAGCACCGCTCGCGCCCGTCGCCCGCACATTGCCCTCGTTGAACATTTGACGTCCCGAGAACGCCTTCACCCGCCCGTTAATCGGATGCCCGATCACGGGATTCCTTTGCTTCACCCATAGGCCCGCGAGGCGGGAATGTGCACGGAAAAGATAACGGACAGCAATCCCGGAAAACGGTAAGGTGACACCAGTAAGCAGCCGCGCGTGGTGTTGCCGCGCGATGGTGTGCGCACAAGGTGTTCGACTGCGAAAGTTCCGCGGTTGCACGGGCGCGCTTCGCGTATACCTTCGTACGGCGTGGCCGTCAGGGTCCCGGCCGACCGGCCGCATCCCGGGCCCGGATCCCACACTTCTCGCAGGTCAGCGAGTTACTCACGGGATCCATCGGGCCTGCGTAACCACGCCTGCGGCGTGGTGACTTGAGCATATTGCATCCCCTTGCGGAACCGGGGATTATCAAGAGTCCGCGCGATTCAAGATTCCCTCCAGCAGGAATCCACCGCACGTTTTGATCCGCGCCTGCACACCGCTCGCCTGCCGTTCCCATGAAGCGGGCCTCCGTGTAATTCTGACCGAAGTCGCCAAGGTGCGGCGCGCTATTGATGCTCTCTTACGTGGTCACGAGCGAAACAGGACAAGAGGGGGGCCACATGCCCACGAATACTTCGGACGACTCACTCGACGAGGTGGAAGGCTCGGTATCCGGGCGCAACAAGGTGATCGCCGAGCGCACCCGCAGCGAGACGTGGAAGAAGCCGCCGCGCCGCATCGAGCGGGCCGAATGCATCACCTGCGACACCTGCCTGCGTGCCTGCCCGCCCGAGTTCAACGCCATTTTCGACAACGGGCTCGACGTCGTCATCATCCCCGAACTCTGCTCGGGCTGCCCCAAGTGCGTCCTGGAGTGCCCCGTCGACTGCATCTACGTGGACGAGGACTGGACCCCGACGTCCGACGAGATGTGGAACCACATCGGGCTTACCGCTGAGGGTGTGTCATGACAAGTTTCGCTGAGCGCAACGGCACTTCGCGCCGGGCCGTCAACGCCAAGAAGCGGCAGAGCCGCCGGCCCAGCCGCCTGGGCGCGGTGGCCGGCGCCACGCCGAAGCCGGACCGTCTCAAGGACGAGGACGCCGGTTTCCCCACCCTGCTCAAGCGCGCCTGGGACAGCGCTGTCGAGGCCCCCGACCTGCGGGCCGCGGTGACCGCGCTGCTCACCCTGGACGGCCACGTACCCGGCGACGTCCAGCTGCGTGCGCTGCGCACCGCGGACGAGGCCGCGCTCAAGGTGCTCTGCGGCGTCTCGTGGCGCGAGGAGAACCTGCCCGCCCCGGTGCGCGACACCTTGGAGCGCCCGGCGTTCCTGGGCGAGCTGGGACTGACCACCACCGGCCGCATCGTCATCCGCGTCCCCTCCCAGGGCTCGCTCGCCGACGAGGAGAACCTGGTCGACGGCGTGATCGACGTGCCGTGGTCGGCGCAGGACCTGCTCGACTACGAGAGCGAGGTCAACCGCGCGGCCGCCCGCTACGCCGACCAGGTCGTCGACTGCCGACAGTGGCTGGCGGCGCTCGGCACCCCGGCCCGCGACGAACTCCTGGAGACGGTGCGGGAGTCCGCGCTGCGGACCGCCCCCTTCGTCCTCCACCAGGAGGGGAAGCTCTACACGAACTTCCGCGAGGGCAACAACCTCATCGGCAAGACCCTGTGGGCGGGCCACCCGAGCGAGACGTTCAGCAGCCTGCTCGGCGTCGAGATGGAGCGCTGGTCCGACCACGACGCGATGCTGGTCGTCTGCCTCACCCTGCTCGTCCGGTCGGCGGGCGCCGGCCGGATCGAGGAGGCCAACGGTACCCAGCTCACCCTGGACCACCTCGCGTACATGCTGGAGCGCACGCGCCAGAACTACAACGCGGTGCCCGGCGGCGAGCCGGTACCGGCCGCCCCCACGCACCGGGTCGAGGCGCTGAACTCCCTCGCCATGGCGCTGCGCGAGCGCCGCGTCGGGCACGTCCTGCCGAACGCCCAGCTCTACCGCGAGATCCACGGCGCGCTGATGCACAAGATCGAGCGCCTGGCCGGGCCGTACGGCGAGGCGTCGAAGCAGCGCGAGGCGGACCTCACCGCGCGGCTGCGCGACCGGCTGCCGGTCACCGGCGCCACCTTCGAGGAGCTGAGCGCGAGCCTCACCGCGTCTCCCGGCTGGCTCGCGCGCCCGCACGGCGAGTTCGGCACCGGGCTCGAAGCCCTGGTGTACGAGACGGTGGCCGGTGCGACCAACGTCTTCGAGGCCGACTTCGCGATGAGCCGCGGCATGCGTTCCATACCCGAACTCATGCGCGCCCTGCGGGAGCAGAGCTGGGCCGAGATCACCAAGTGGGACATCACCGACTTCTTCTGCTGCGTGGTGCCCGCCCCCGCCGCCAAGCGCCACTACGAGGACTCGGTGCTGCAACTGGCGGACAACGCCTGGGCGATGTCGTCCCGCATGCAGTACAACTCCTGGCACTTCATCGCCGGAAACCTGCCCAAGGTGCCCGCCGTGGTGGAGCGGGACCACTTCATCCCGCCGACCATCCCCGATGTCGCCTTCTACTCCGACCAGCACCACCACGGCCATGTGGCGTCGAAGGTGCGCTTCAGCATCCGCAGCCCGCAGTCGGTCGAGGTGATGGGCCAGAAGTTCAACGGGTTCATGGACCTGCGCCTGCTGCGCTGCGAGGGCACGCCGTTCGACGAGAGCGACCTGCTCGCCGCCCACCGGACCTCCGGGTTCATCGCCAGCGCCATGAGCGCCGCCGCCGCGCTGGTGGCCGAGGGCGAGGACATCGAGGTCACCGCCTTCGACTCCGAGTGGCACCTCAAGTCGGTCCAGGCCGCGGCGGCGAACGCCAAGCAGCCGCACCAGGTGTCGTGACCGGCGTCCCACCTGTCCTTGCAAGGAGATCCGTTGACCTCCATCGGTGACATACGCGAGCTCCTCGCCCGGGGCGAGCTCACCGCGGCCGAGCACGTCCAGTCGGTCCTCACCGCGATCCAGAAGACCGACATCGAGCTCGGGGCGTTCGTCTCGGTCGCGGGCGACGAGGCCGTACGCGAGGCCGAGCTGGCCGACGCCCGGATCCGCGAGCTGGGCCGGGCGGCGTTCGAGCGGCAGCCGCTGCTCGGGATCACCGTCTCGGTGAAGGACCTCGTCCAGACCGGGGACCTGCCCACCGCCCGCGGGTCCCTCCTGGAGAACCGGCGGGCCCGGGCCGACGCGCCCTCGGTCGCACGGCTGCGGGCCGCCGGAGCCGTCGTGGTCGGCAAGACCACGACGTCGGAGTACGGCTGGAGCGCCTCCACGGTGAGCCGGGTGGCCCCGCCCACCCGCAACCCGTGGGACCCCGAGCTCTGCGCCGGCGGCTCCAGCGGCGGCGCCGCGGCCGCGGTGGCGGCGGGCCTCGGCTCGGGGGCGCTCGGCACCGACGGCGCGGGCTCGATCCGTATCCCCGCGGCGTTCTGCGGTGTCGTCGGCTACAAGCCGTCGTTCGCCAAGGTGCCCTATGTGCCCGCGTGCGCCGACCGGCTCTCCCACCAGGGGCCGATCGCGCGGACCGTGCCGGACGTCATCGAACTCGCCTCGGTGATCACCGGCGGGCACCCGGGCGACCCGGACTCGCTGATCGGCGCGGTCGAAGTGCCGGGCGAGCGGCGCTCGTTGCGCATCGGCTGGATCGAGTTCCCGGGCACCTCGCCGGAGATCCGCCGGGTCAGCGAGCAGGCGCTGCCCGCGCTCAGCGCGCAGGGCCACCGGGTCGAGCGGATCGAGGTGCCCTTCCGCGACCCGTATCCGGCCCTCGTCGACATCCTCGCCGCCAGCGACGCCGCCTCCACCTCGCCCGCCGACGAGGAGTGGTGCGACCCGGGCCGCCTCGCGATCGTCCGGCACGGGCGTACGCTCAGCGGCGCGACCGTGATGCGGGCCGAGGAGGTGCGCCTCGCGCTGCGCACCAGACTGCACGAGATCTTCGACCGGTACGACCTGCTCGCCATGGCCACCGTGCCCATCGAGCCGTTCGACCCCCACGCGATCGGCCCGCAGTGGGCCAGCCGTCCGGAGGACCTGCTCTGGCTGGCGTGGACACCCGCCACGTATCCCTTCAATATGACTGGCCAGCCGGCCGTTTCCCTCCCGGCCGGGCTCACCCGTGCCGGCCTCCCGGTGGGGCTCCAACTCGTGGGCCCGTTCGGGGCGGACGATCTGGTCCTGTCAGCCGCACGCCGCCTTGAGGCGGACCTCGGGCCCCTGCCGGCCGCACCGGACCGAGTAACCGAAAGGATCCTGTAAACCATGTTCTCCCGGTCGTGGTCCCGCCCCTTCTCCGAGTCGGGCGGTGTCGGACGCCCCGCGTTCGTCACCGAGTTCGGTCTCTGGACCGATGAACAGGCCGCCGCCGCCGAGCAGATCGAGGCGTCGCTCGACGAGGTCGACCTCGTCCGCCTGGTCTTCGGCGACCCGCACGGTCTGGCCCGCTCCAAGACGCTCACCGTCGACGCGTTCCGCTCGGTCCTGCGCAACGGCATGGACTTCAGCTCGGGGCCCTTCATCTTCGACACCGGCCACGCGGCCGCGCTCGACTACCTCTCCGACCCGGGCGTCGGCGTCGACGAGATCGCCGGCGCGGGCAGCTTCGTCCTGGTGCCGGACCCGCTGACCTTCCAGCTGCTGCCGCACGAGGGGCCGCGCACCGCCTGGGTGCTCGGCGACGAGTACCTGCGCGACGGCTCCCCGCACCCGCTCTCCGCGCGCAACGTGCTGCGCCAGGTCATCGCCCGGTACGCGGCCCGCGACCTGACGCCGGTCCTCGGCCTGGAGGTCGAGTGGTACCTGACCAGGCGCCTGCCCGGTCCCCCCGGAAACGCGGGTAACGGCTTCGGCCTCCAGGGCGCCGCTCCCGAGGTCGAGGCGGTGAACTCGGGCTACCAGTTCAACCTGGACTCCAACTACGACTCGGTCGCCCACTTCACCAGCCCGCTCGCCCTCAAGCTGCTCGAACTCGGCCTGCCGCTGCGGTCGATCGAGCACGAGTCGGGCCCGGGCCAGATCGAGACGACCTTCAACCCGATGCACGCGCTGGACACCGCCGACGCGATGCTGCTGTTCCGCACCATGGTCAAGCAGACCGCGACGCGGCAGGGCTACCACGCCACCTTCATGTCGCTGCCGCGCGTCGACAGCTTCGACCCGAGCGGCTGGCACCTGCACCAGTCGGTGATGGACGCGAAGACCGGCCGCAACATCTTCGCGGCCACCGAAGGCGGCATCTCGGACCAGGGCAGGGCGTACATCGACGGCCTGCTGGCCCGCGCCCGCGACCTGTGTCTGCTCTCCGTGCCCACGGTCAACGGCTACCGCCGCCTCAGCTCGGAGTTCTCGCTCTCGCCGACCCGGATCGGCTGGAGCTACGAGGACCGCAGCGTGATGCTCCGCGTGGTCGGCGGCGGCGCCGCGACCCACATCGAGAACCGGACCGGCGAGCCCACCGCCAACCCGTACCTCGCCATCGCGGCCCAGCTCTCCGCGGGCTTCGACGGGCTCACCGCCACCCCGGGCGCGGCCCCGCGCCCGGCCGGCGGCGAGGACGCGTACGAGACCCTGCCGCAGTCCCTCGACGAGGCCCTGGAGGCCTTCCGGGCCGGTCAGGGCGCCGAGCTGCTCGGCAAGCCGCTGGCCGCCACCCTCGCCAAGCTCAAGGCCAGCGAGGTCTCCCGCTTCGAGGCCTGGCGCGCCCAGGAGCGGCCCGCCGAGGGCCAGGTCACCGAGTGGGAGCAGCGCGAATACTTCGAGGCCTACTGATGCCCCGTCCGAACCACCTGCCGACAAGCTCACCCTGGGGGTGCTGGCCCATATGATTCCCCGCTATACCCTGCCCGCGATGGCGGACATCTTCTCGGACCAGGAGCGTTACGCGACCTGGGTCCGGGTGGAGATCCTCGCCTCCGAGGCCCAGGTGCGCCTTGGCCGGGTGCCCGAGGACGCCGTCGAGGACATGCGGCGGGCCGCGGTCCCCACCCCCGAGCGGGTGCAGGAGATCGAGCGGGAGCGGGACCACGAAGTGCTCTCGTTCCTCGCCGCCTACTGCGAGGGCATCCCCGACGAGTCGGCCCGCTGGGTCCACCTCGGCATGACGAGTTACGACCTCGTCGACACCTCCCTCGGCCACAACCTGGCCCGCGCCACCGATCTGGTCCTCGCGGCCGGGGCGGAGCTGCGCAAGGTCCTGGTCGAGCGGGCCCTTGAGCACTGGGAGACCGTGATCGTCGGCCGCACCCACGGGGTGCACGCCGAGCCGACGTCGTTCGGCCACAAGCTGGCGCAGTTCGCCTTCTCCGTGGACCGCTCCCTCACCCGCCTCAAGGCGGCCCGCAAGGCCGTGGCGGTGGGCACCATCTCCGGCTCGGTCGGCACGTACGCGCTGATCGACCCCTCGGTGGAGGCGTACGTCTGCGAGGAGCTCGGGCTCGGTGTCGAGCCGGCGCCGAGCCAGGTCGTCGCCCGCGACCGGCACGCCCAGCTGCTCCAGGCGGTCGCCCTGCTCGGCGCGAGCATCGAGCAGATCGCCCTGGAGCTGCGGCTGCTGCAGCGCACCGAGGTCCGCGAGGTGGAGGAGCAGCGCACCTCCGCGTACCAGGGCTCCAGCGCCATGCCGCACAAGCGGAACCCGACCACCAGCGAGCGGCTGAACGGTCTGGCGCGGCTGCTGCGCGGTTACGCGGCCACCGCCCTGGAGAACGTGGCCCTGTGGCACGAGCGCGATCTGGCGCACCAGTCGGTGGAGCGGGTGATCCTGCCGGACGCGCTGGCTGTGGGGCACTTCCAGGCCACCATGGCGACCCAGCTCGTCCGTGACCTCAAGGTCTTCCCGGACCGGATGCGCGAGGGCATCGACCGCACCGACGGCCTGGTCTACAGCTCGGCGGTGCTCGCCGACCTGCTGGCTGACGGGGTGGAGCGGGAGAAGGCCTACCGCGGGGTCCAGGCCGCCGCGAACCGTACGATCGCCACCGGCGAGCACTTCGGGGACACGCTGCGCCAGGAGGGCATGGACATCGGCCAGCTGCGCCCGGAGCGTTTCCTCGTCAACCACGGCGTGATTCTCGATCGATTGGAGCAACTTCGTGACCTGGAAGATTGAGCGTGTGGAGGGTGCCGACCTGGACCTGGAGGAGGTCCTTGAGGTCTACCGCTCCTCCGGGCTCGGCGAGCGCCGTCCGATCGAGGACGTGACGCGGTTCGCCGCCATGGTGCGGAACGCCAATCTCGTGGTCGTGGCCCGCGCGGAGGGCAGGCTCATCGGCATCGCCCGCAGCATCTCCGACTTCAGCTACGCGACGTACCTCTCGGACATCGCGGTGAGCGGCGACTACCAGCGCTCGGGGATCGGCCGGGCGCTGATCGACGCCACGCAGAAGGAGGCCCCGCAGGCCAAGGTCATCCTGCTGTCGGCGCCGGCCGCGGTGGACTACTACCCGCACATCGGCTTCAACCAGCACAACTCCGCCTGGGTCCTCAACCCGTAGGAAACCGACGGCAGTTCATACGAAAGGCCCCCGCGGTCCGGCTCGTCCGGTCGCGGGGGCCTTTCGTGTGGACTGGGGTGTTCCGGGGCGCTCCGGGTGTGCAAGCGCGGGTGTTGCACGGAATTGATATTCCAGGGAGTAACTGGTAATGCAGCGGGGGGGGGGGGGGGGGGGGGGGGGGGGGAGGGGGGGGGTGGGGGGGGGAGGGGGGGGGGTGGGGGGGGCGGCGCGGGGGGGTGACCACCCAAAAGC
>NZ_JBVIHM010000005.1:86024-104118 GCF_055570295.1 Streptomyces sp. NPDC031265 | reverse complement strand
GGGGGGGGGAGAGGGGGGGTGGGGGGAGGGGATGGGGGTGGAGGGGGGGAGGGGGGAGGGAGGTGGGTCTTGGGGGGTCGTTCCCCCCCCCTGGGGCCCCCGGCCGAAAACCCGTCTTCCTCTTGGAAGCCATTACCAGGCTGCCACACCAAAGAATTCTTTGGATTTATGACGGTTGTTCAACTTGTTTCTTCTCTTGTTCCCGGCGGCCAGAAAGGCGAAAATTCACCCGTTGCCCAGTTTGAAGCCGACCCCGCGCACGGTAATGATCCATCCGCTGTCACCGAGCTTGCCGCGAAGACTGCTGACATGGGTGTCGACAGTGCGGCGCGACCATGAGTCGCCCCAGACCTGCTGCAGCAGACGTTTACGCGGAATGACCGTGTCCGGATGGGAGGCGAGCAGGCAGAGCAGATCGAATTCCTTGCGGGTCAGCCCCACCTCGCGGCCGTCCAGGCTCACCTCGCGGGAGCTCACGTCAATGCGCAACCGCCCGTGCAAGATCTCTCTGGCAACAGGCGGCTGGAACCTCGCTCGGCGCATGACGGCTTCGATCCGTGCCATTAATTCCCGGAAGCCGTACGGCTTGACCACATAGTCGTCGGCGCCGGCCTGGAGGCCGAGGACGCAGTCGAGCTCGGAGCCCCGGGCCGTGACGATGATGACCGGGATGCCGCTGACCGAGCGGATGGCCCGGCAGACCTCCAGGCCGTCCAGGTCCGGAAGTTCGAGGTCGAGCAGGACGAGGTCGACGTCCTCGTACGCCTGCAGCGCGGTGCTGCCGCTCTTTACGCCGATGGCCTCGTGGCCGTGCCTGCGCAGTCGGCACACCAGGGACTCCGCGCCGTCGACGTCGCTGTCGACCACGAGGATCCGCCGGCCCCGGGAGAGGCCCGCCACCCTGCGTACCGCTTCCGACACGCCCTCTTCGATCAGGTGTGGTCCACCTGGACCACGCTGGACAGGTATATGAGGCTCCAGCACTGCCTCTGCCGAACTCTGAGTCATGCCTCCCCCGCGAGTCATGTCCCTCCCCCATCTGAGTGAGTCCAATATGAGATCCGATCCGGATCCACCGACGAACCTACAGACCGCTGCTACGGAATTCAAAGAGGTTCGAGCAAATAACAAATAAACTGTGCCGGTTATTGAGCGAGATCGGACCGGACACCCTCTTCGTTTCCATACGTGATCACGGCCGGAAGCCCCCGTCAACCAGTCCCCGCCATGCGGAAGCGGAACACTGGTAGATCTGTTGATTCAACCAAGGATAACTCGCCGCGACTCACATAATCCGGCCATCTTGGCGCGCCTCTGACGTTGACGCTGCCATGACATGACGTTCGCCACACGGCCTGGAGGTTTACGGAATTCAGGCGACTTCACTGACAGCAAGTTAAATAACAGGTGTCCAAGTGGCGTCATGCTGGCCGATGGCTGGAATTCGCCGGTACTGCGCCTCAGTCGGGCGCGGCTCGCGCCCCCCAGCGCTCCCTGTGATCGGGCTGTAGCTTGCAGTACGGCAACACCTGCATGACGAAGACCCCCATTCACCGCACAGAATGGTCGGCCGGGAGAGTCCGTGTCAAGTAAAGTCCGGGGCCCTGAACAGCGGCGCGCCCCGGGCGGGGCCGCCTGGTCGGGGCGGCCCGCTCGGGGCGCTGCGCACTGCTCTCCGCAAGCGGAATGGTCCGGGACCGCCTTGAATTGACGGACCGTCAGTAAATTCGTCAGGCGAGCACCGGGCCGCCCGCCCGCCAGGTGCGCGGGCCGTCGAAGCCCGTCGCCCGGTCGGTGCGGCGCCAGCTCGCGGAGCGGCGCTGCCTGGGGATCATGACCCGGGCCGCCTCCTCCCGGGCCTCGATGGCCGAGAAGTGTGCGAAGAACAGCGCGGCCAGCGCCGCCAGTTCCTCCGGATCCGGATTACCGCGCTCCACTCTCAGCAGCTCACGGCAGTGCTCCAGGGTCATTTCGGCAGGCGCGGCAGGCTCGGCGGCGGGCTCGGTGATCTGGGTCATCTCACTCATGTCGGTCACCTCTCTGGAGGAGTCGGGCCTACTGGGGCGGGTTGCCGTGCTTGCGGCGGGGCAGTTCGGCGTCCTTGGCGATGAGCATCGCGACCGAGCGGCACAGCACCGAGCGGGTCTCGCGCGGGTCGATGACGTCGTCGACCAGACCGCGCTCCGCCGCGAAGTAGGGGTGCACCAGCTCGTTCTTGTACTCGTCGATCTTCTGCCTGCGCATCGCGTCGGGGTCCTCGGCGGCGGCGATCTCCCGGCGGAACACCACGTTCGCCGCGCCCTCGGCGCCCATCACCGCGATCTCGTTGGTGGGCCACGCGAACGCGAGGTCGGCGCCGATCGAGCGCGAGTCCATCACGATGTACGCGCCGCCGTACGCCTTGCGCAGCACCACCGAGATACGCGGAACGGTGGCGTTGCAGTACGCGTACAGCAGCTTCGCGCCGCGCCGGATGATGCCGTCGTGCTCCTGGTCGACGCCCGGCAGGAACCCGGGGACGTCGACGAGGGTGATCAGCGGGATGCTGAAGGAGTCGCAGAACTGGACGAACCGCGCGCCCTTCTCGCTCGCCTTGATGTCCAGGACGCCCGCCATGGCGGAGGGCTGGTTGGCGACGATGCCCACGACGTGGCCGTCGAGCCGGGCCAGCGCGACCACCAGGTTGGGCGCCCAGTTGGCGTGGATCTCCATGTACTCGCCCTCGTCGACGAGCTCCTCGATCACCGAGCGCACGTCGTACGAGCGGTTGCCGTCGGCCGGCACCAGGTCGAGCAGGGCCGCGCCCTCGCGGTCCACCGGGTCCGAGGTCTGCGCCAGCGGCGGCATCTCCCGGTTGTTGGACGGCAGCAGCGAGAGCAGATAGCGGACCTCGGCGAGGCAGGTCTCCTCGTCGTCGTACGCGAAGTGCGCGACGCCCGAGATCCCGGCGTGCACATCCGCGCCGCCGAGCCCGTTCTGGGTGATCTCCTCGCCGGTCACCGCCTGCACCACGTCCGGGCCGGTGATGAACATCTGCGAGGTCTCGCGGACCATGAACACGAAGTCCGTGAGGGCGGGCGAGTAGGCGGCGCCGCCCGCGCACGGGCCGAGCATCACGCTGATCTGCGGGATCACCCCGCTGGCCCGGGTGTTGCGCTGGAAGATGCCGCCGTAGCCCGCCAGCGCCGAGACGCCCTCCTGGATACGGGCGCCGGCGCCGTCGTTCAGGGACACCAGCGGCGCCCCGGCCGCGATGGCCATGTCCATCAACTTGTGGATCTTGGCGGCGTGGGCCTCGCCCAGGGCGCCGCCGAAGATCCGGAAGTCATGCGCGTAGACGAAGACCGTACGGCCCTCGACCGTGCCCCAGCCGGTGATGACACCGTCCGTGTACGGCTTCTTGGCCTCCAGGCCGAAGCCGGTGGCGCGGTGCCTGCGCAGCTGCTCCACCTCGGTGAAGCTGCCCTTGTCCAGGAGGAGTTCGATCCGCTCGCGCGCGGTCAGCTTGCCCTTGGCGTGCTGCGCCTCGGTCGCCTTGTCGCTCGGGCCGCGGACGGCCTGTTCCCTGCGTTCGCTGAGTTCGTCCAGCCGGTCGGAGACCTCGGCGGAGGACTGTGTGGTCGGCGTGGTCGGCATGGTGTTCTGTTCCCCCTGTAGGTTGCGGATCCTTGGTGCGGAATCGACTGCCTTCACGGTCACGTCGGGTTGCGGAGCGCGGCCGCGGCGGCGTAGCCCGGCTGTACGGGCACATTGCGCACCGTCCAGCCGTGCGGGCGGCCCCGGGCGTTGCGGTCGCCCAGGTAGTCCGCCGCGGGTGAGCGGGTGAGTCCGGTGCCCAGACCCTTGAGATAGGCCTCTTTGCGGGTCCACAGCCGGGCGAACGCCACCGTCCGCTCGGCGGTGGGCAGCGCGCGCAGTTCCTCGCGCTCCTGCGGGTGCAGCCGGGGCAGCACCATCTCGACGGCCTCGGGCGACGGGACGCGCTGGACGTCGACGCCCACCGGGTCCGCCGCGACCCCGATGGCGATCAGGCCGTGGCTGTGCGAGAGGTTGAAGTGGAGCGGCACGGGCGGATCGATCAACTGCGGCTTCCCGTACGGCTCTTGGCTGCGGCCGAGGACGATCCGGCCGGGTTCGAGACCGGTGTACGCGGCGAGCAGGCCCCTCAGGGTGGCGTGCGCGGCCATGTACTGGATCCGGTCGCGCACCGAGACGTAGGACGCCGCGCGCGCCGACTCCATCTCGTCCAGGGCCCGCATCAGCGGGCACACCTGCGCCACCTCCTCGGCGGGCGGGCGGAACACCAGCAGGTGCAGCCGTCCCGCCGCGGGGGCCGCCCGCAGCGGCGTACGGGTCGCGTTCACCGGCGCACCGCCTCGTGGACGGGGCCGCCCTGCCCCGGGTCGCCCGCCGTGCTCTCGGCGGCCCCGGTGAGGCCCTTGTCGCGCGCGCCGCGCCGGTCGTAGGCCAGCGCGGTGAGCGCCGCCGCCAGCGAGACCAGACCGCCGACGTAGAAGCCCGAGCGGGCGCCCAGGTGTTCGGCGAGCCAGCCGATGAGCAGCGAGCCCAGTGGGGTCGAGCCCTGGAGGATCAGGGTGTACAGCGCCATCACGCGGCCCCGGTACTGCGGGTCGCTGCCGAGCTGGACGCGGTGGTTGACGGCCTGGACGAAGAAGATGGTCGCCCCGCCGGTGAGCGAGAGCAGCACGATCGCGGCCGCGAAGCCGGGCGCCCAGCCCGCCACCGTCTCCAGGACCGCGAAGACCAGCGCCGCGCCCACCACCAGACGGCTGGAGGGGCGGCTGCGGCGCGCGGTGGTGGCGAACGCGGCGATCAGCGAGCCCGCGGCGAAGCCGGTGGTGAGCAGCCCGAACGAGGCGGCGTCGGCGTGGAAGACGGTCTTGGCGTACAGCGGCAGCGTGAGCTGGAAGTTGAGTCCGAACAGCGCGATCACCCCGACGAGGGCGAGCGGCAGCTTCAGGTCCGGGTGGGCGGCGACGTACTTGAGCCCGTCGACCACCCGCGGCCGGGTGTCCTGCCGCACGCCGAGCAGGAGTTCGCCGGGCCGCATCATCCGCAGTGCGACCACGGTCGCCAGATAGCTGACGGAGTTGAACAGCATCACCCAGCCGCTGCCGAAGCCGGTGATGAGCAGCCCCGCGAGGGCCGGCCCCACCACCCGGGCGGTGTTGAAGTACGCGGCGCTCAACGCCGAGGCATTCGGCAGCAGTTCGGGCCCTACCAGCTCGCTGACGAACGACATCCGGGTCGGCACCTCGACGGCGTTGACGACCCCGAGGCCGAGCGCGCAGAGCCAGATGTGCCACAGCTGGACGGCGTCCGCGAACGCCAGCAGCGCCAGGACCAGGGCCAGCACACCGGACGCCAGATTGGCGCAGGTGAGCAGCAGCCGCTTGTCGTAGCGGTCGGCGAGGCGCCCGCCGTACAGGGTGAGCAGCAGCAGCGGCGTGAACTGGAGCGCGGTGACGACGCCGAGGGCGGTGCCGGAGTTGTCGGCCAGGCCCAGGACGATCCAGTCCTGGGCAACGACCATCATCCAGGTGCCCGCGACGGAGACGACCTGCCCGGCCGCGAACAGCCGGAAGTTGCGGACCGCCAGGGAGCGGAAGGGATGGGCGAAGGTGCTGGTCATAGGCTCGGATGGTCAGGCACCGCGTCCCGCCCTGGTGATGCAGTCCTCCAGGAAGGCGAGCGTGCGCAGGTGGTAGGAGCGGGCCGCCCAGCCGAGGCTGATGTTGTGGCCGGCGTCCGGCTGGCGGTCGACGACGATGCGGGGTGCGGCGGTGAGCTGCGCGGCGAGGTCGGCGAGGTCCTGGTCCCCGTGCAGCCACCAGCCCTCGTGCTCGGCGAAGGTGAGCCGGACGGGGATGCTGACGCGCGGCGCGAGGGCCGCGAACAGCTCGGGCCAGCGCGGCAGTTCGCCCGCCTCCAGCTCCGGCATCGGCGCCACGAGGGAGCCGCTGCTGCGGAAGGTGTTCGGCGGGTACAGGCGCAGCGGGCCCCAGTGCCGGGCGATGTGCTTGAGGCCCTTGCGGAGCACGCCCGGGGTGACGGCGTAGCGGTGGCCGCAGCCGGAGATGTCGAGGCCGAGGAGGCCGTCGCCGGTGCAGTGGGCGGCGGCGGAGAGCGCCAGCTTGCCGCCGAAGGAGTGGGCGACGAGCAGGATGCCCGCGCCGGTGGGGTACTTGGCGGTGAAGTCGTCGATGCCGGCGCGCAGCACGTCGGTCTGGTCGGCGACGGTGAGGCCGTCGGGCAGCTGGGCGGCGGAGTGCCCGTAGCCCGGCCGGTCGACGGCCAGGACCGTGTAGCCGAGCCGGGCGCCGAGCGTCAGCAGGGACAGCTCGGGGTGGGCCTGGCCGTCGAAGTACCCGGCGCTCATGCCGCCGCCGTGGACGGCGACGACGGTCGCGCGGGGGGTGCCTTCCGGCTCGCACAGCAGCGCGGACAGGGTGACACCGCCCGCGTCCAGGGTGATCCTGCGAACACCCTGGGAAACGACCGCCGGTGCGAGCGTGCTTTCCATCAATGCCCCCGTGTGCGTTGACTGTTGAATGGGCGGCGACCCGCGTCCCCTGAGGAGCGCGGGGAACTGCGCGAGCAACCCGGGACGGCCCGCGGACGCGAACGCGCCTCCAGGACCGAGCGGGTCGGGCGTCACGCCCCGGCCGGACCGAACCACCGGCTCAGCGAGTCCGGGAGCCCCTCGGCAAAGTCCCCCGCCCAGGCGACGTATCCATCGGGCCGTACGAGCACGGCACCCGCACCGGCGAGCGGATCGGCTCCGCCATCCACCGGCTTGGCCGAGGCGGTGACGACGTCCACCCGTCCCGACCACCCGGCGGCAGCCGCACGCACCGCCGCGTCATCGGCGAGGTCGAGCAGCACACCGCGGGCCGGGTGCAGCAGCTCGGTGGTACTGGTCTCGCCGTCCGCCAGGACCAGCGTGCGGTGCGCGACACGACGGCCGACCAGCGGATGCGACCCGTCACCGAGCTCGTAACGGATGTCCAGACCGCTGACGATCCCGGCGAGGTGGCGCTTGACGTCGTCGTACTGGATGAGCTCGCCGAAGAGCTGGCGCAGCGGGTCGGCCTCGGGGCCGCCGAGGAAGACCATGCCCTGGGCGCGGGTGTTCATCAGCAGCCGGGCACCGACCGGGTGGCGCTCGGAGTGGTACGTGTCGAGCAGCCCCTCGGGCGCGGTCCCGGCGATCTCCGCGGCCAGCTTCCAGCCGAGGTTGGCCGCGTCCTGGACGCCGGTGCTCAGGCCCTGGCCGCCGGCCGGGAGGTGGATGTGGGCGGCGTCGCCGACCAGCAGGACCCGGCCGCGCCGGTACTCGGAGGCCTGGCGGGTGGCGTCGCTGAAGAAACTGACCCACTCGGCGCCGCCGTGCGAGATGTCCTCACCGGTGATCGACTGCCAGGCGGCGGCGACCTCCTCGAAGGAGACCGACTCGCCGCTGGCGCGGGCGGGCGCGTTGTCGGGGCAGACGATGATCCGGTCCACGCCCGGGGCGAGCGGGGCCGCCATCACCATGCCGTTGTTGAGCCGCTCCCCCAGGAAGCGCGGGCGCAGCTCGCAGCCGGTGACGTCGGCGAGGAACATCGCCCGGGTGGCGGAGGTACCCGGGAAGTCGAACCCGGCGGCCTCGCGGACCACGCTGCGGCCGCCGTCGGCGCCCACCAGGTAGGAGGCGCGCAGCTTGCGTACCGCGTGGGGCGTCTGGACGGTGATCTCGACGTCGTCGCCGTCCAGGAAGCCGTCGGTCAGCTCCAGGAAGTCCCAGCCGCGCCGGATGTCGACGCCAAGACCGGCCGCCCACTCCTCCAGGACCGCCTCGGTCTTGTACTGCGGGATACCGCGCGCCCCGAAGTGCCCGCCCTCCAGGACGGTGTAGTCGAACTGCACCCCGCCGAAGTGGCCCATCGGGCTGATCTCCAGCGTCTCGCCCTGCCCGAACCGGGGCAGCAGACCGCGCTGGTCGAAGATCTCCATGGCACGGGCCGTGAAGCCCAGGCCGCGGGACTGCCCGGTGGGCTCCGCCAGCCGTTCGACGACGACGACCCGCGCCCCGCCGAGGCGCAGCTCGCCGGCGAGCATGAGACCGGTCGGACCCGCGCCGACGATGATGACATCGGTGTCCACGGCTGTCCCCTCCATAGTGTTCCCTTTCCTGGACGTGCCCTGTCGTGCCCTGTCGTGCTGTGGAGTCGTACGGTCGTGCGCGGGGGCGGGGGGTTGTGAGGGCTTCAGTGCGCGGGGCCGAACCAGCGCTCCAGGGCCTCCCGCAGCCCGGTGCCGTCGGTGTCCGGCTCACCGGCCCAGGCCACGTGACCGTCGGGCCGCACCAGGACGGCGCCCACGCCGTCGAGGGCGCCGTCCTTCTCCGGCGCGGCCGGCAGCGCCGTGACCCGGTCCGCCCAGCCGGAGGTGTCCGGCAGCGCCGCACCGCCGCCGGACAGATCGAGGAGCACACCGCGTGCGGTGCGCAGCAACTGGGCCGTGTTCACCGGGCCTTCGCCGGTGGTCAGGCCCGCGTCCGGCAGCCGGGCGCCGAGCAGCGGGTGCCCGGGGCCGCCGACGTCGTAGCGGATGTCGAGACCGCTGATCATCCCGGCGAGGTGCGCCCGGACGTCGTCGTGGGTGAGGAGCTCGGTGAGCACCGAGCGCAGCGGCTCGACCTCGGGGCCGCCGAGCAGCAGCATGGCCTGGGTCCTGATGTTGGACAGGACCCGCCGGCCGACCTCGTGGCGTTCGGTGTGGTACGTGTCGAGCAGGCCCTCAGGGGCCGTCCCGCCGACGTGCAGGGCCAGCTTCCAGCCAAGGTTGAAGGCGTCCTGGAGGCCGAGGTTGAGGGCCTGGCCGCCGATCGGCATCTGACGGTGGGCCGCGTCCCCGGCGAACAGGATCCGGCCGCTGCGGTACCGGGTGAGCTGGCGGTTGGCGTCGCCGAACGAGTTCGCCCACAGCGGGGTCCCGCCGCTGATGTCCTCGCCGGTGACGCGCTTCCAGACCGCCGCGATCTCGCCGAACTCCGGGTCGCCGGTGCGCGGTTCGGCCGTGGAGCCGAACTCGTGCACCATCACCCGGGTCACCCCGTCGCGGGTCGCCGCGATGGCGAGCCCGGCGGGCAGCCGCTCGAAGCGGCGGTTGGGGATGGTGACACCGGCCACGTCCGCGCGCAGCAGCTCGCGGCCGGCGTCGTTGCCCGGGAACTCGGCCCCGGTGAGGCGGCGCACGGTGGAGTCCTCGCCGTCGCACCCGACGAGGAAGGCACCGCGCACCACGACCGTGCCCTCGGGCCCGGCCGCGGTCGCCTCGACGAAGTCGCCCCGGTCGGACACCTCGCGCAGCTCGTGGTCGCGCCGGATGTCCACGCCCAGCGAGAGCGCCCACTCCTGGAGCAGGGCCTCGGTCCGGGTCTGGGGCATCTTCCACTGCCCGGGGAAGGGGCTGGGCAGGGTGAGGTCCATCGGGATGCCGCCGAAGTGGCCGCGCGGCTCGTTCGGCGGCGTCCCGAAGACGTCGAGCAGGCCGCGGCTGTCGAGGAGCTCCATGGTGCGGGCGTGCAGCGTGGAGGCCCTCGACTCCGTGGTGGGCGTGGCCCGTTGTTCCAGTACGACCACATCGGCGCCGCCAAGACGCAGCTCACCGGCGAGTAGAAGCCCGACGGGGCCGGCGCCGACGACGATGACCTGTGTGTCCAGGCGGTCCGGGGTCATTTCTGGCTCAGCCCTTCTGCTCGGCGTACGTCTTGGCGTGGTTGAGCGTCGCCGTGCTGTTGGTGGACAGCGCGGTGTGCACGTACTCACGGGCGTCCGCGACGGTGGCCTCGGGGCCGAGGATCTTCGCGATGTTGTCCGTGTTGAGCGTGACGGTGTGCTGCGAGGAGGCGGCCGTGCCCTCGGGCGTCTCCTCGAACGTCCAGATCCCGGTGTGCAGGGTCATCAGCGCGGGCAGCGTGACCTGCTTGTACGCGATCTTGTGGTGCGGGAAGGTCACCCGGTACGACTTGGTGGTGTGCACCGAGCCGTCCTTGGCGCGGGTGTCCATCTCCAGGGTCTGGAGCCCGGGGGTGTCCTCGGTGAGCCGGACGACGGCCACGTGCGGCAGCCGCTCGGACCAGAGGTCCGCCTCGTTGATGAAGTCGTACAGGTCCTTGGGCGAGCCCTGGACGATGACGGTGTCGGTGAACGAGAACGTCACCTCCTCGGTCGCGTGGGCCAGTTCGACGTTCTGCTTGAGCGCGGCCAGCTCCGAGCGGCTGTTCTTGTCGACCGCCTCGTCGATCCAGGCCAGGCCCTTGGGGTCGTCGTCGATCGCCCGGTAGTCGTGCAGCAGCCGCACGCGCGAGGAGTTCTCGGCCAGGGTCTCGATGATCCAGGTGCCGCCCATCGCCGCGACCGGAGGCGTGGTGACCTCCTGGCGGAAGGTGATGCGCAGACCCTCCGGGTCCAGCTCGCGGTGCGAGGTCCAGTTCTTGGCCTCGCCGTTGGCGGTGGCCCAGATCCGGATGCGCTCGTGGTTGTCGTGCTCGCCGACCTGGTCCACGTAGATCGTGGGCGGGAAGATCCGCGGCCAGTTGGTCACCTCGGCCAGCAGCCGGTACACGGCTGCGGCGGGGGCATCGACGGTGATCTCGTGCTCGACCTCACGGGTCGTCATAACCGCTCCTCCTTCGGGAACTTGGCGGATCAGAAGTTGCCGAGGCCGCCGCAGACGTTGAGCGCCTGCGCGGTGATGGAGGCGGCCGTGTCGGAGGCCAGGTAGCCGACAAGACCCGCGACCTCGTCCGGGGTGGAGTAGCGGCCGAGCGGGATCTTGGACTGGAACTTCTCCAGGATCGCGTCCTCGGAGGTGGAGTACGCGGCGGCGTAGCCCTGGCGCACGCGCTGCGCCATCGGCGTCTCGACGTATCCGGGGCAGACGGCGTTGACCGTGATGCCGGTGGGCGCGAGCTCGTTGCCCAGGGCCTTGGTGAAGCCGACCACGCCGTGCTTGGAGGCCGAGTACGGGGCGCCGAGGACCACGCCCTGCTTGCCTGCGGTGGAGGCGATGTTGATGATCCGGCCGCGGTCCTTGTGGCGCATGCCGCCGGTGTTGAGGACCTCGCGGGTGACCCGGAAGACGCTGTTCAGGTTGGTGTCGATGACGGCGTCCCACAGCTCGTCCTCGATGTCGGCGGTGACGCCGCCACCGGACCGGCCGGCGTTGTTGACCAGCACGTCGACGGTGCCGAAGCGGTCGACGGCCGCCTGGACGAAGGCCTTGACGCTGTCGGCGTCGGTGACGTCGAGCGCCGAGCCGTCGGCGTCGAGGCCCTCGCCCTGGAGCTGCTTGACGGTCTCGGTGACGTTCTCGGCGTTGCGCGCGCCGATGAAGACCCGGTGTCCCTGGGAGGCGAGCAGACGGGCCACGGAGAGCCCGATGCCGCTCGTGGCGCCCGTCACCAGTGCGACCCGTGCGGTGTTCTCGGTCATGGTCGTTGTTCCTTGTCTGTGGCTCAGGCGGCGGACGCGGAGGACAGCTGGGCGTTGACGACGTCGATGAGGGCGCGCGGCGTGGTGGCGTCGGTCAGCGCGTCGTCGTCCAGCGAGATGCCGTACTCACGCTCGATCCGGCCGCCCGTCTCCAGGAGCGCGAGCGACTCGTATCCCAGGACCTCGAACTCGGTGTCCAGAATGTCGCCGTCCAGGTCGACGCCCTCCTCGGCGCCCGCTGCCTCAAGGAGGATGCGCCTGAGGTCGTCGAGGGTGAACGTGGTGGCCATGGGAACTTCCCTTTCCTAGGTGTGCGGCGTTGCCAGTTGTCTGTGGGTGGTGCGGTACCGCGCCCCTGAAGGGGTGCGGGGAACTGCGCGACCAGCCACAGACGGTCCGCAGTCGAATAGCGGCGCTTCCCGCGAAGCGCCTACGCGGCGCGGACGACCACGGCGGAGTTGAAACCGCCGTAGCCGCGGGCGAGGACGAGGGCGGTGCGCACCTCGGCGGTGCGCGGCTCGCCCAGGACCAGGTCCAGGTCGTACTCGGCGGCCGGGTCGATGTGCACGGTGGGCGGGATGACCCCGTCCTTGATGGCGAGGAAGGCGGCGGCCAGGTCCAGCGGGGCCGCGCCCGAGTAGAGCCGTCCGGTCATCGTCTTGGGCGCGGTGACCGCGACTCCCCGGGTGCCGAAGACCGCGCCCAGCGCCTCGGCCTCCTGGCGGTCGAGCTCGGGGTCGGCGGCCGCGTCGGCGAAGACCACGTCCACGTCGCCCGGGGCGACCCCCGCGTCGGCCAGGGCGAGTTCGATGGCCTTGCGCAGCCCCGGCGGACGGCCGGAGCCGGCCTTCGGGTCGATGGTCGAGCCGTATCCGGAGACCTCGCCGTAGATGCGGGCACCGCGGGCGCGGGCCGCCTCGGCGTCCTCCATGATCAGGATCGCGCCGCCCTCGCCGGGTACGTAACCCGCCGCCTCGCTGTCGAAGGGCAGATAGGCGCGGGTCGGCTCCTCGCTGGTGGAGAGTCGGTCGCTGGCCAGCTGGGCCACCCAGCCCCACGGGCAGACCGAGGCGTCGATGGCGCCGGAGACGATCAGCGAGGTGCCCTTGCGGATCTGCCGCCGGGCCTGCGCCACCGCGTCGAGGCCGCCGGCCTGGTCGCTGACGACCACGCCGCTGGGGCCCTTCATCCCGTTGCGGATGGAGATCTGGCCGCTGTTGACCGCGTAGAACCAGGCGAAGGACTGGTACGCCGAGACGTACTGGCTGCCCTTGGACCACAGGGCCTGGAGCTCGCCCTGGCCGAACTCGAAGCCACCGGCCGCGCTCGCGGTCACCACGCCCATGTCGAAGTCGGGGAGTTCGGCCGGGGTGATGCCCGCGTCGGCGAGCGCCCAGTCGGTCGCGACCAGCGCGAGCCGGGTCACCCGGTCGGTCTGCGGGAGCAGCCGGCTCGGCAGCAGGTCCTCCGCGACGAAGCCCGGGACCTCGCCGGCCAGCTTGGCCGGGTAGGACGACGGGTCGAAGCGGGTGATGCGGCCGATGCCGCTCTTGCCACCGACGGTCGCCGCCCAGTAGTCCTGGATGCCGAGCCCGTTGGGCGACGCCACCCCCAGGCCGGTGACCACCACGGACGACGTCATGCGAGCTTCCTCTCGGGACGGGCGAGCACCACGGCGCTCTGGAAACCGCCGAAGCCGCTGCCGACCGAGAGGACCGCGTCGGTCTTCCGGTCGCGGGCGGTCAGCGGGACGTAGTCCAGGTCGCACTCGGGGTCGGGCGTGTGCAGGTTCGCCGTGGGCGGCACGACGTTGTACTCCATGGCGAGCGCCGAGGCGGCGATCTCGATCGAGCCGATCGCGCCGAGCGAGTGCCCGACCATCGACTTGATGGAGCTCATCGGCGTCCGGTACGCGTGGTCGCCGAGGATCCGCTTGACGGCCGCCGTCTCGTGGCGGTCGTTCTGCTTGGTGCCGGAGCCGTGGGCGTTGATGTAGTCGATCTCGTCGCCGTTCATCCGCGCCTCGTCGAGCGCCACCCGGATCGCCTCGGCCATCTCCGCGCCGTCGGGGCGCAGACCGGTCATGTGGTACGCGTTGGAGCGCGTGGCGTAGCCCGCGATCTCCGCGTAGATGTGGGCGCCGCGCTTCTGCGCGCTCTCCAGCTCTTCGAGCACGAAGAAGGCGGTGCCCTCGCCGAGCACGAAGCCGTTGCGGGAGTTGTCGAACGGCCGCGACGCCGTCTCGGGCTCGTCGTAGCGGTTCGTCGTGGCCTTGATCGCGTCGAAGCACGCCATCGTGATCGGCGAGATCGGCGCGTCCGAGGACCCGGCGATCATGACGTCGGCGGAGCCCTCGCGGATCAGCTCGACGGCGTAGCCGACCGAGTCGATACCGGAGGTGCAGCCGGTGGACACCACGGTGCTGGGGCCCTCGGCCCCGACGGCCCAGGCGACCTCGGCCGCGAACGAGCTCGGCACCAGGTGGTTGTAGAGGTGCGGGGCCGCGTACTTGTGGTCCACGAGGTCGAGCCGGCCGCCGTCGCTGACGACCCGGTACTCCTCGTCGAGGCCCATGGTCGCGCCGACCGCGCTGCCGACGGTGACACCGATGCGGTACGGGTCGAGTCCGGCGAGCTCCAGGCCGCTGTCGGCGACCGCGCCGCGCGAGGCGACGACCGCGAACTGCCCGGCGCGGTCCATGCGCCGGACCTCCTGCGGGCTCAGACCGTGCTCGTACGGGTCGAAGTCGATCTCGGCGGCCACCCTGGAGCGGAAGGGCGTCGGGTCGAAGAAGGTGATGCCGCGCGTCGCCGTGCGGCCCTCGCTGAGGAGGCTCCAGAAGTTCTTGCTGCCGATTCCACCCGGGGCGAGCACCTCCATCCCCGTGATGACGACCCTGCGAGGCGTTGTCACGCGCCCGCCTCCCAGTTGTAGAAGCGGGCGGCCATGGCGTCGGCGGGCGAGCGCCAGGTGGCCGGGTCGTACGCCTGGATGAACGGCTTGAGGTCGTTGCTGATCCCGACGAACCGCGGGTCGTTCTTCGCGGCCTCGATCAGCTGACCGCCGTTGTCCGCGTCGAAGTCCTGCAGGTGGAAGTAGAGGCCCCGGTACGAGAACAGCTGGCGGCGCCGCGTTCCCATCAGGTGCGGCATGTCCGTCGCGTCGAACTCGGAGAACAGTTTGGCGACGTCGGTGCTCGAACCGGGTTCCATGCGGGCGACGATCAGCGTGCTGTGCATACGTTTTCGCTCCTCAGCGGTTGCGGTTGATCCGGCACTGGCCGTGCTCCTGGCGCGTACGACGTCGGACGCGCCCGAATACGAGGGCCATGAACGGGAGTTGAGCGAGAGGATCAGCGGTGGCGAACCACGCCCCGGATCATGTATTCAAGGGTCTTCTGATCCCGCTCGCCGTTCAAGGCGCCCCGGTTCAGGTCTACGTCCGGTTCGGTCAGGTTCCGCAAATACACCGCAGCCATGTCAGAGAACCGGCAGCGATGGGCAGGTGCCTGACGCGGAAGTGTCACGTCGGCGTCAGGTGTCGTCAGGTCGCGAACCGCAGCGTCTCCCCTGCGCGTTGGGGCCCGGAACGCCGGAACGCCCGACTCCTGGAGAGAAGCCGGGCGTTCCGTGATGCTGTGGTGCCGTGGTGCTTTGAGGTGTTACTGGCCGGCCGCGCGGGTGTGGACCACGCGGTAGGTGTTGGAGTCCACCGACGTCAGGAGCGAGCCGGTGCGCTTCTCGGCGTCCTGGCGGGCGGCGGGCTTGTCGCCCTGCGGCACGGCCTGGTAGGCGTCGAACGCCTCCTTGCTCTCCCACTGCGAGTAGGAGACCACGAAGGAGCCCTCGAGGCCGCGGGCGGCGATGCCCTTGAGGATCGTGTGGGAGACGTATCCGGGAACGTCGCTCAGGAACTTCATCGACGGGCCGAGCGCGTCGACCAGGTCGTCCTGGTTCTTCTCCTCGACACCGAAGACCGCGATCACGGTGTAGTCGGTGCGCTCCGGGGAGATCTCGACGCCGTCGCCCGACTTGGTCTGCGAGTACGCGATGTTGTTCTGCAGCAGACGGATCGAGGTGGTCAGCTCGCCGAAGAGCGGCAGCGTGCGGTGCTTGAACTCCTCGCCGTCGTACCGGTCCTCCAGGTCGGCGCGGCTGCGCCACTGGATGAAGTTGGCCGTGCCCGGCTTGTCCACGCCGGCGTGCACGGTGGAGGACATCCAGCCCGGGTAGGCGGCCGAGTCGACGATCTCGCGCATCGCGCCGAGCAGGCCCTCCTGCTTCTCCGGGGCGTCCGTGGAGAAGAGGTTGAGGACGGTCAGGTTCTGGTCATCGGAGGAAATCTTGGGCATGTTCTTCGCTTCCTTCGGGTGTACGGGTGAAAGGGAGTCAGGCCCAGCTCAGTTGGCCCGGCCGAACCATCGGTTGAGGGATTCGGCGAGCCCCTCCGTGCGCGAGGCGGAGGGGGAGACCCAGGCGACGTAGCCGTCGGGACGCACGAGGAAGGCGTCCAGGCCCGCGTCGCAGTCGTGCTGCTCTGCGGTGACCGTGGTGACACGGTCGGCCCAGCCCGCGGCGAGCTCTCGCAGGTGGGAGTCGTCGGTGAGGTCGAACAGAACGGCCTTGCCGGCCGCCAGCAGCTCGAAGTTGGTGGTCTTCTTGCCGTCGACCACCAGTTCCTCGTCCTTGAGACGGCGGCCGAGGAGCGGATGGTCGCCCTCGCCCACGTCGTGTCGGATGTCCAGTCCGGTGACCATCCCGATCAGCGTCTTCTGGACGTCCTCGAACCCGGTGAGCTCGGTGAAGACATCGAGCAGCGGGGTGATCTCGTCGCCGCCCAGATAGAGGATCCGCTGGGCGAGCGTGTTGGTGAGCACCCGGGCACCGACCGGGTGGCGCTCGGAGTGGTACGTGTCGAGCAGGCCCTCGGGGGCCTGGCCCTTGATCTCCAGGGCGAGCTTCCAGCCGAGGTTCACCGCGTCCTGCACGCCGGCGCTCATTCCCTGGGCGCCGATGGGCAGGTGGATGTGCGCGGCGTCGCCGGCCAGGAAGACCCGGCCCTTGCGGTACTCGGCGGCCTGCCGGCTCACATCGGTGGTGGTGGAGACCCAGTGCACGGTGGCGCCGCTGATGTCCTCGCCGGACAGGCGCTTGAACGCCTCGGCCACCTCGTCGAAGGTGATCGGGTCCGGGCTCTTGCGGAGCGGCTCGCTCCGGTCGAAGTAGACAATCCGGCAGCGCTCCGGGCCGAGCGGCAGCACCATGACCATGCCGCCGGGCACCCGCTCGCCGCTGAAGCGCGGGCGCAACGGCACCCCGCTGATGTCGGCGAACCGGAGCTCGATGGCCGGGTCGGTGCCCGGGAAGTCGATGCCCGCGAGCTTGCGCACCACACTGCGGGCGCCGTCCGCGCCCACCAGGAAACGGCCGCGCAGCGTGGCCGGTCCCTCGGGAGTGGAGACCTCCACGGTGACCCCGTCGGCGCCGTCCTCCAGGCCGGTGACCTCGACCCCGCGGCGGACCTCGGCGCCCAGCTGCCCGGCCCAGCCGGCCAGCACGCCCTCGGTGCGCGACTGGGGGATGCCCCGGGCCCCGTACGAACCGCCCTCGACCAACCGGTAATCGATGGACACTCCGCCGAAATGGCCGACCGGAATGACGTCCACACCACCGAAACGCTCCAGCAGTCCACGCTGGCCGAATTCCTCGATGGTACGCGCCGAGAATCCCAGAGCCCGCGACTGCTGTATCGGCTCGGCAAGGCGATCGACGACAATCACGGACACGCCGTTCAGGCGCAGTTCGCCTGCGAGCATGAGTCCAGTGGGGCCGGCTCCCGCGATAATTACGTCCGCGTCAAAGTTAGACATCTACCCTCTTCCGACTGGCGTTTCTCCAGTATCCCGAGGGGGCAACCGAGCGTAAATAGCTGCTAGTACAGGCCTTTGACAAGTACGTCAACTCCGCTACAAGGAGTCTTGGTCAGAGGCCTGTTCCGGAGTCATCCTCAACCATGACCTCAAGCCAATCCACCGCCGATGTCGCGGGACTGCTCGACCGCTACCTGATCAATCTGGACGACGACAAGCTCGATGACGCCTGGGCCCGGGGGCTGTTCACCGAGGACGCCGTCGTCGAGTTCCCGATGAGCCGGCACGAGGGGATCGCGGGCCTCGCCGAGTACCACAGCACGGCGCTGGCGGCGTTCGCCCGCACCCAGCACATCAACTCGCCCGCCGTGGTCGAAATCGACGGCGACCATGCCTCTTTGCGCGCCAACGTCGTCTCCACCCACGTGCACCACCCCTCCGACCATCCGGAGGACGCCGACCGCGCTCCGATATTCGCGAACGGCAGCCTGGTGAGCGCCACGGCCCGCCGCACCCCGGACGGCTGGCGGCTGGCCCTGCTGTCGCTGCGCATGAGCTGGGTGACCGGCACCCCGCCCCGCAAGGGCTGAGCGCGCACGACGAACACGAGCGCGGGGGTGCGGGGGGGGCGTTCCCCTTCCCCTCTCGTTTTTCTTCGCGGTTGTCGCTCCCCCTCCTCTCTCCAACCTTCCCTCTGCGTTTCGGGTTACCGCTCGGCCGACCC
>NZ_JBVIHM010000005.1:0-86014 GCF_055570295.1 Streptomyces sp. NPDC031265 | reverse complement strand
TGCTGCGGGGGGGGGGTGGCGCCCACCCCCCCCCAGCAAAAGGGACAGGAACCAAAAGGAAAAGGAGGGGGGGGGGGGGGGGACCCCCCCCCCCCCCCCCCCCCCCCCCTCTGCTCGGCGGTGGCCGTTCCGCCTTCGCTGTACGGCCTTCCCTATACGTTCAGGCTCATCACGCGGTCGACCCGGATCTCGACCACCACGCGGCCGGGCGGGTTGGGCGGGCCGGAACGGTAGCGCCTGGCGTAGCGGCGCGCGCCCTCGGTGACCCGCGCGGGCTCGTCGACGACCGAGGCCGTGCCCTCCAGGGTGACCCAACTGAACCCGGCCACCTGGCAGATGGCGGCCCGGCCGCCCGCCGTGGCGACCAGGTTGCGGGCCTTGCGGGACGAGGACACCGTCATCACCCGGGCGAGCCCCGCCTCCGCGTCCCAGGTGAACCGCACCGGCGCCACGTGCGGGGACCCGTCGGGCCGGATGGTGGTCAGCGTGCCGATGTGCGGCTCCGTCAGGAATGCCTCCACCGACGCCGACACCTCCGGCGCACTCGTACGCCCCAGGGGCAACGACATCGTGTTCTTCCTTCCGTCTCACTCCGGCTACCAGGCCATTGTCAACACCCGGGGCCGACCTTTGGAACCTACTGGGCAACTGCGAACCGCATACCCCAACTGGCGTGAAGTCGGGGCTGGTTCAGTAGGTAACGGCAGGGCATAGTAGAGTCAAACGGAGGGAGGTTCCGTATGCCAACGTCAACGCCAGTCAGTGAGAGCGGTCCCCGCCGGCTCCGGGCTGACGCGGAGCGCAACCGGGCCCGGGTCCTGAACGCGGCGCGCGAGCTCTTCGCGGAACGCGGCGCCAACGTGTCCATGGACGAGGTGGCCCGGCACGCCGAGGTCGGCGTGGGCACTCTCTACCGCCACTTCCCCACCAAGGAAGCCATGGTCGTGGCGGCCTCCCAGCAGCGTTTCGGCGAGATCCTCACGTACTACCGCACGGTGTGCCGCGAGTCGGCCGAGCCGCTCGAAGCGCTCCAGATGCTGCTCACCCGGGTCGGCGAGGTGGAGGCCCGCGACCGCGGCTTCGCCAGCGTCGTCGGCGGCACGCTCGGCTCCGAGGGCCCGCCCAGCACCATGCGGGCCGACCTGGAGGCCGAGCTCGTGGACCTGGTCGGCAAGGGCCAGGCGACCGGCTCCATCCGGCGCGACATCGCGGGCGTCGACATCCTCGCCCTGACCTGCGGCCTCACCTCGATCGTGCACCGCCGCACCGGCGACTGGCGGCGCTACATCGACATCGTGCTCGACGGCCTGCGCTCGGACCACATCACGCCGTAGCAGCGGGCCCGGGGGCGTGCGGCGGGGCCGGTGGCGCCCATGGACGGGCCGGATGTCAGACCCGTCCTGTTGTATGGGGGCATGAACCACACGAGCACCACGGATCTGCGCACCGCGGCCGACGCCGTCCTGGCCCGCCTGGTCGGCGACCCGACGGGGGCGGCCCGGCTGCGCGAGGACCAGTGGCGCGCCATCGAGGCGCTCGTCGCCGGGGGGCGGCGGGCGCTGGTCGTCCAGCGCACCGGCTGGGGCAAGTCCGCGGTGTACTTCGTGGCGACCTCGCTGCTGCGCGAGCGCGGCAGCGGCCCCACCGTGATCGTGTCGCCGCTGCTCGCGCTGATGCGCAACCAGGTGGAGGCCGCCGCCCGAGCGGGCATCCGCGCCCGCACGATCAACTCGTCGAACACCGAGGAGTGGGAGACCGTCCAGGCCGAGGTGGCCGCGGGCGAGGTCGACGTCCTCCTGGTGAGCCCGGAGCGCCTCAACAACCCGGACTTCCGCGACGAGGTGCTGCCCAAGCTCTCGGCGGCCACCGGCCTGCTCGTCGTGGACGAGGCGCACTGCATCTCGGACTGGGGCCACGACTTCCGCCCCGACTACCGCCGGCTGCGCACCATGCTCGCCGAGCTCCCCCCGGGCGTCCCGGTCCTCGCGACGACGGCGACGGCCAACGCGCGCGTGACGGCCGACGTGGCGGAGCAGCTGGGCACCGGCGCGGACACCGACGCGCTGGTGCTCCGCGGCCCCCTGGACCGCGAGAGCCTGAGTCTGAACGTACTGTCGCTGCCGGACGCGGCGCACCGCCTGGCCTGGCTCGCCGACCACCTGGACGAACTGCCGGGCTCCGGGATCATCTACACGCTGACCGTGGCGGCCGCCGAGGAGATCACCGCGTATCTGCGCCAGTGCGGGCACACCGTCGCCTCCTACACGGGCCGCACGGAGAACGCGGACCGCCAGCAGGCCGAGGACGACCTGCTGGCCAACCGGGTCAAGGCGCTCGTCGCCACCTCGGCCCTGGGCATGGGCTTCGACAAGCCGGACCTCGGCTTCGTGGTCCACCTGGGCTCGCCCTCCTCCCCCATCGCCTACTACCAGCAGGTGGGCCGCGCCGGCCGCGGTGTGGAGCACGCGGAGGTGCTGCTGCTCCCCGGCAAGGAGGACGAGGCGATCTGGCGCTACTTCGCCTCGGTCGCCTTCCCGCCCGAGGAGCAGGTCCGCCGCACCCTGGACGTGCTGGCCCAGGCGGGCCGCCCCCTCTCGCTGCCCGCCCTGGAGCCGCTGGTCGAGCTGCGGCGCACCCGCCTGGAGACCATGCTCAAGGTCCTCGACGTGGACGGCGCGGTCCACCGCGTCAAGGGCGGCTGGACGTCCACCGGACGACCCTGGGTGTACGACGCGGAGAGGTACGCGTGGGTGGCCCGCCAGCGCTCCGCCGAGCAGCAGGCGATGCGTGACTACGCGTCGGCGACCGGCTGCCGGATGGAGTTCCTGCGCCGCCAGCTCGACGACGAGCAGGCGGCCCCGTGCGGCCGCTGCGACAACTGCGCGGGCGCCCGCTTCACCGCCGACGTCTCCGGGAAGGCGCTGGACGCGGCCAAGGGCGAGCTGGGCAGGCCGGGCGTCGAGGTCGAGCCCCGCAAGATGTGGCCGACCGGGCTCGCGGCGGTCGGCGTCGACCTCAAGGGCCGTATCCCCGCGGGCGAACAGGCCTATCCCGGCCGGGCGCTGGGCCGCCTCTCGGACATCGGCTGGGGCAACCGGCTGCGCCCGATGCTCGCCCCCCAGACCCCCGACGGACCGGTTCCGGACGATGTGGTCGACGCCGTGGTGACCGTCCTGGCCGACTGGGCCAAGGGCCCCGGCGGCTGGGCGGGCGGCGGCCCCGACGCGCCGCCCCGGCCCGCCGGAGTGGTCACCGTCGCCTCGCTCACCCGGCCCCGCCTCGTCGAGACGCTGGGCGCCCGGATCGCGGAGATCGGCCGCATGCCCCTCCTCGGACGCGTGGAGTACGGGGAGGAGGCCGCCGGGGCCCGCGTTCCCGCCTCCAACAGCGCCCAGCGGGTGCGCGCCCTGCACCACGCCTTCACGGTGCCGGACGAGCTGGCGCGAGCGGTGCGGGAGGCGGGCGGCCCGGTGCTGCTCGTCGACGACCGCTCGGACTCGGGCTGGACGCTGGCGGTGGCGGCCCGGCTGCTGCGCCGGGCGGGCGCGCAGGGGGTGTTTCCGCTGGTCCTCGCCGTGCAGGGGTGACCGCTGGGAATCCGGGGCGTGACCGGGGGTGCGACGGGGCAGGGATATGAGTGTCATACCCTCCGATTCCAGTCAGCGGCTCCAATTGCTCGTTGCCGCGTGCCCGCGAGCCAGCGAGAATTGGAACCGCGCCTCAACGGCGGACCCGGTGTCCGGGGCCCTGCCGCGCTGCGCCCTCACCCGCCCTGCCCGCACTGTGGGCGCGTATCCGGAAGGGAGGACCGTGACCTTCGGATTCGCTCCGTCCGCAGCCTCGGCAGGCGCGTCGTCCCTCATGTCGGCGGCCTCGGCGAACCGCCTCGCAAGGATGCTGGAGCCCGCGGAGTGGGCCTCGGCGGGGATCCCGCTGCTGCGCAACCCCCGCGAGGTGGTCAGCGGGCTGCACAGTCGGCACGGCCCGACCCCGTCGACCGCGGTGATCGCCGTCCTGGACCACGAGGAACGGCTGGCCGCCAGCGCCTCGTTCGTCCGGCGCCCGGTCGCCGCCGACGGCTGGGAGTTCCGCAACGCGCTCCTCGCGCATCTGCGCCGGGTTCTCCCGCACGACCTGCGCCGCCGGACCCCGGTGCGTACCGCCGTGCTGCTCTACTGCCGTGACGGCGACGAGCGTTGGACCGAGGAGGACGGCGCCTGGATGTGGGGCCTGCGGGACGCCTGCACCCTGCACGGACTGCGCTGCGGCGCGTACATCACGCTGACGCGCGGCGGCTGGCAAGTGCTGGGCGAGGGCCGCGGCGGCCGCCACCCCAGCTCCACCACCCGCCCCGGCTCCCTGTCGGACACCGACCCCGAGCCCCTGCCACTGCGCAGCGGATCGGCGGAGGCCCTGCGCAGGGTGGCGGCCCGCTAGGACCTGTCCCCCGGGGGCCTGTCCGCAGTGGCGCGCCCTACGGGGGCGCGGGGAACCGCGCGACCAGCCCACGGCAGCCCGCACACGAAGAACCGCCCCCGCGGAGCGTCCCCTCAGACGCCCGCGCTCAGCGCCGTGTTGATCCGCTGCGGGTCGCCGCAGACGATCAGCAGCGCACCCGCCCGCTCACGGGCGAGCGGCAGCGCGGCGAGGGCCGCGTCGTCGCCGCCGTTGACCGCGACGATCACCACGGGCCGCGCACCGGCGCGCCCGGCCGCGGCGGCGTCCGCGTAGAAGACGTCGTCGCGCGCGTCGTGCTGCGCCCAGTACGGCTCCTCGCCGAAGGACAGCTCGTGCGCCGCCCACGGGTGCGGCTCACCGGTGGTGAGGACCAGGATCTCGCCCGGCGCGCGGCCGGTGTCGAGCAGCAGGTCCACCGCCTCGCCCGCGGCGTCGAGCGCGCCGTCGGCCGGGGCCGGGATCAGCTGGATCTGCGGCCCGGAAGCGGTCTCCGGACGGGGTGCCTGGGGCTGCGCGGCGGTGTGCGCGCGCTGCGCGGGGGGCGTGGGCCGGGCGGGACCGGGGCCCGGAGTTCCGGGACGCGGTGCGGCCGCGGTACGCGGACCAGGAACGGGACGGGGGGTCGGCGCGGTGCGGCCGGCGGCCGGAGTGACGCGGGGACCCTGGGCGCTCTCGTGAATCTGAGGCTCCTCGGGGATGAGAGGCATGGGTAAAGGTCTATCAAACACCGGTGAATGGGGCACCACCGGGTGGGCACAAAAGTGCGATCGGGGCGGAGTCTCCCCGCTAAGGGCGGGGAAAGTCCAGGGATTTCAGAAGTCGAAGCCGAGCTGGCCCCCGCTTTCCAGTGCGGCCGCCGCCGCGGAGACCCGGACCTTCTTCAAGTGCCGCCAGCGCGGCAGCGCGTCGAGGTACGCCCAGGAGAGCCGGTGGTACGGGGTCGGCCCCCGGTCCTCCAGCGCCGTCTTGTGCGTGGGCGAGGGGTAGCCGGCGTTGTCGGCGAAGCCGAACACCTCGTACTCCCCCGCCGCTCCCCCGAGTTCGGCCATCATCGCGTCCCGGCGCACCTTGGCGATCACCGAGGCGGCCGCGACCGCGATGCAGGACTGGTCCCCCTTGATGACGGTACGGACCCGCCACGGTTCGCCGAGGTAGTCGTGCTTGCCGTCGAGGATCACCGCCTCCGGCCGTACCGGAAGCGCGTCCAGCGCACGGACGGCGGCGAGACGGAGCGCGGCGGTCATTCCGAGCTCGTCGATCTCTTGTGGCGAGGAGTGGCCCAGCGCGTACGCCGTCACCCAGGACTCCAGGAGCACGGCCATTTCGAGGCGGCGCCTCGGAGTGATCAGCTTGGAGTCGGTGAGACCCTCGGGCGGGCGGCGCAGTCCGGTGATCGCGGCGCACACCGTGACGGGACCGGCCCACGCCCCGCGTCCGACCTCGTCGACACCGGCAATGATCTTGCATCCGGTGGTGGCGCGAATCGAGCGCTCGACGGTGTGGGTGGGTGGTTCGTACGGCATGGCGCAAGCAAGGTTACGCCGCCCGGGACGCCGATGACACCCCGGCCACCCCGTACCGCGCGATCAGGCCGAACGGACCCCACGGTCAGGGCCTCCGGGGCACACAAGCAGACAGGCCCGGGCACCCCGATCGGGCAGCCCCGGCACCGTGATCAGGCAGGCCCGGCCCGCAGCAGCGGCACCATCACGTGATCGATCATCTCCGCGACCGCCTCGTCCGGCCATTCGCTCCCGCGCACCTTCGCACGGAACATCATCAGCCCGGGGATGACATCGAAGATCACCTCCGCCGCGGCGTCGGACCGTACGTCGCCCCGCTCGATTCCGCGCTGCACGGCCTCCCGGAAGAGCCGCTGGGCGGGCTCGACCAGGCGCCGCAGCACCATGCCGTGGAACCGTTCGGCGCTGGCGGCGTCGCACTCGTAAAGCACCGAGCGCAGTGCGAACCCCGACCGCGAGTACATCGCCTCCCGCAGCCGCAGACAGAGCTGGTAGAGGTCCTCGCGCACCGAGCCGTGGTCTTCGGCCCGGTCCAGATCCGGCAGCCCGTTCCGCAGCGCGTCGGCCACCAGCTCCGCCTTGGAGGACCAGCGCCGGTACACCGCGGCCTTCCCGGTCTGCGCTCCTGCGGCCACGCCCTCCATGGTGAGGGCGTTCCAGCCGACCGTGCTCAACTGCTCCAGAGCCGCGTCGAGGATCGCCCGTTCCAGGACGGGTCCCCGGCGGCGCGGCGAGACCTGCGGGGCCTCGTCGGCAGCAGTCAGGCGCGAAGTAGCCATCGTCTTCTCTCCGTTGGGGACGGGTCCGCGGGGCGGACGGGTCTGCCCCCATGGTGGTCGCCCTCCAGCCGTTTGACCAGGCACGGCATACCCGGACAGCCCGTACGGGTCCCGTCACCCCGCCGCCGGCCTGCCCCAACTCCCCTTAGTGAACGCTTGTGTTCACTCTCTCCGGCTCGCTAGGGTCTTTCATAGTGAACGGTGGCGTTTCCTAGCACGGATGCTCAAGGGGACCCTTTATGACGTCAGATCAGATAGACGCGAAGCCCGGCGCCCACACTCCCGAACCGCACCCCACTCGCCCCGACCGCCCCGGCATCGCCCTCGCGGTCATCGCGATGTGCCAGCTGATGGTGGTCCTGGACGCGACGATCGTGAACATCGCGCTCCCCCACATCCAGACCTCCCTCGGCTTCTCCACCAGCGACCTGACCTGGGTCATCAACGCCTACGCGCTGACCTTCGGCGGGCTGCTCCTGCTCGGCGGCCGGGCCGGCGACCTCCTCGGCCGGCGCCGGATGTTCATCACCGGCATCCTGGTCTTCACCCTCGCCTCGCTCCTCGGCGGCTTCGCCCAGGAACCCTGGCAGCTGCTCGCCGCCCGCGCCCTCCAGGGCATCGGCGGCGCGATCGCCTCCCCCACCTCGCTCGCCCTGATCGCGACCACCTTCCCCGAAGGCCCCGAGCGCAACCGGGCGTTCGGCGTCTTCTCGGCGGTCTCCGCGGGCGGCGGCGCCATCGGCCTGATCGCGGGCGGCATGCTCACCGACTGGCTCAACTGGCGCTGGGTGCTCTTCGTCAACGTCCCCATCGGCCTGGTCATCGCCGCGCTCGCGCCCCGCTGCATCCGGGAGTCCGAGCGCCACCCCGGCTCCTTCGACCTGGCCGGCGCGTTCACCTCGACCGGCGGCATGGCGGCACTGGTCTACGGGTTCATCCGGGCCGCGAGCGACGGCTGGCGCGACGGCCTGACCCTGGGATCCTTCGGCGCGGCCGTCGTCCTGCTCCTCGCCTTCGTGGCGGTGGAGCGGCGCTCCCCGCAGCCGATCACCCCGCTGCGGATGTTCGCCGACCGCAACCGCTCCGGCACGTACGTGATCATGCTGAGCCTCGCCGCGGCCATGTTCGGCATGTTCTTCTTCATCGTGCTCTTCGTGCAGAACGTGCTGCACTACAGCCCGGTCAAGGCAGGCGTCGCCTTCTTTCCCTCGACGCTGGCCATCGTCCTCGCGGCGGGCCTCGCCACGAGCCTGCTGCCCCGCTTCGGTCCCAAGCCCATCGTGGTCACCGGGACGCTGATCACCGCGGGCGCCATGGCGTGGCTGACCCTGATCGACCCGGACAGCACCTACACCGGCGGGATCATCGGCCCGCTGCTGCTCTTCGGCTTCGGCATGGGCCTGAACTTCGTCACACTCACCCTGACCGCGGTCTCCGGCATCGCCGACAGCGAGTCCGGCGCCGCGTCCGGCCTGCTCAACACCACCCAGCAGGTCGGCGGCGCGCTCGGCCTGTCCATCCTGACCACGGTCTTCGGCACCGCGAGCCGCAACGAGGGCAAGACCCAGCTGGGGGACTTCCTCGCGCACGGCTCACCCGAGCAGAAGGCGGCCTTCGCCAAGTCCCACCAGCTGCCCGCGCCCTGGAGCGACGAGGTCCTCGCCCACGGCATCGGCACGGCCTTCATCGCCGCCGTGGCCCTGGTGTCCCTCGCCGCGCTGGTCGCCGTCTTCGTCATCCAGGTACGCAAGAGCGATCTGGAGGCGCTGAGCGGCAAGGCGGGCGTGTCGGCGGGCTGACACCCACCGGTCCGGGCGCCCACGGGCCCGGGCGCCCACGGGTCCGGGGCGCCCACGGGTCCGGGGCGCCCGGGGAAGGCGCCACGGCTCCAAGGGCTCCCGGCCAAGGCCAGGCCCGAAGGCCCGGCTCAGCGCGGAGCCGTCGCCGGGACCCAGCCCGGCAGTTCCTCGGTCCGCGCCAGCCACTCGGCCGGGGGCGCCCCGGCCTTGCCGCCGGCGATCACCCCGCCGACGATCGCGCAGGTGGTGTCGACGTCGCCGCCCGCCTGCGCGGTCGTCCAGAACGCCTTCTCGAAGTCCCCGAGCCCCCGCGCCGCCGACCACAGCGCGAACGGCACCGTGTCGTGCGCACTGGTCCGCCGCCCGCACCCGAGCACCGCGGCCACCGTGCCCGCGTCCCCGTAGTCCAGCATGTCCCGCGCCCGCCGCAGCCCCGCGCCGACCGCGCTGCGCGGCACCAGCGCCACGACGCCGTCGAGCAGCTCCGCAGGCGTCGGCGGGCCCGACGGGGCGGCGGCCAGCGCGGCGGCGGCCGCCACCGCCATCGAGCCCACCACGGCCTCGCGGTGCTGGTGGGTGGTGTACGAGGAGATCTCGGCCTGATGGGTGGCCTGCTCCGGGTCGTCCGCGTACCAGGCGCCCAGGGGCGCGATCCGCATCGCGGAGCCGTTGCCCCAGGAGCCCTGCCCGTTGAAGAGCGCGGCGGCCAGCTCCCGCCAGTCCCCGCCCTCCCGGATCAGCCGCAGCATCCGGTTGACGGCCGGGCCGTACCCCCGGTCGAAGTCGTGGTGCTCGGCGAAGGAGCGGGCGAGCCGGTCCTGGTCGATCCGGCCGTGCGCGGCCAGTACGGCCAGTACCGAGCAGGCCATCTCGGTGTCGTCGGTCCACTGCCACGGGCCTTCGGGCAGCCGACGCCGTTTGAGCAGCGGATAGTGGGCGGGGACGAAGAACTGGGAGCCCAGGGCGTCTCCCACGGACAGCCCCCGCAGGCTGCCCAGTGCGCGTTCGAAGCGTGATTCGAGTGTGGAGTCAGCGGTCATCGCACACCCACTCTAACCGGTGATGCCGTACGGCTCGGGGACGCGCCACCGCGCGAACTGCCGGTCCAGCGTGTACCGCCCGTCCGGGCCGAGGAGCAGCGTCCTGCTCTCCGCGTTCCCCGGATTGGAGAGCGACTCGAAGTCCGCCACCGTCCAGTGGAACCAGCGCATGCAGAACAGCCGCATCGTCAGGCCGTGGGTGACGATCAGAACGTTCGGCGGGTGGTCCGGCGCCTCGAAGCTGCGGTGCAGGCTCTCCAGGAACGACCCCACCCGGTCGTACACGTCCGCCCCGGACTCGCCCTGGGCGAAGCGGTAGAAGAAGTGTCCGTACGCGTCCCGGTAGGCCTTCTGCAGCCGTACGTCGTCGCGGTCCTGCCAGTTCCCCCAGTCCTGCTCGCGGAGCCTGGGCTCCTCCCTGATCCGCACGAGCTCCGGATCGAGTCCGAACGCCCGGAACGTCTCATGGGTGCGCCGGTACGGCGAGACGTAGACGCTGACGCGCTCGCGCCCGAATACCTCTCTCAGCCCCACCCCGGTCGCGCGGGCCTGGCGCAGCCCGGCCTCGGTGAGCCGCAGCGCGTGGTCGGGCTCGCGCTCGTACACGGTGTCATCGGCGTTCCCCTCCGACTCGCCGTGCCGGACGAGGACGATGCGACGCGGTCTTGCCATGCGTAAACCCTAGATCGCCGGTCTGACATTCGAGCAGCCGTCCGGCCGCCATCCGGCGTATCGCTCACACCGTCCAGCTGGGGTTCAGGTCGACGACGGCCCCGGACAGGCCCGCCACGTCGGCCTCCGTCCCCGCGCGCAGCGAGAGCCGCTCCACCCGGTCGGCCCGGTACTTGCCGTGCTCGGCCGCCGACCGCCACATGGACAGCACCAGGAACTCATTGCCCGGCGCCTCCCCGAACACCCCGCGCAGCATCCCCGGCGACCCGGCCATCGCCGGATTCCAGATCCGCTCCTGCGCCGACGCGAAGTGCTCGACGCGGTCGGCGTGCACCCGGCAGTGCGCCACCCGCACCACATCGGCGTCGGTGAAGCGCGGCTCGAAGCCGGTCTTCACGTCGAAGCGGTGGTCGAACAGCTTGGCACGCGCGTCCCTGAACGTGCCGGACTGCGCGGCGGCGAGGCGGTCGTGGGCGCGCGCCATGAAGGAGTCATAAAACGGCCGGCTCTCCCAGAACGTGAAGACGTGCGCGACATCGGGCCGCCCCCGGCTCCACCCGCCGCCCTGTCCTCTGAATCCCGGCTCCCCCAGCAGTCCCGCCCACTTCCGCTGCCCCCGGTCGAAGCCGGGACGGTCGACCACAGTGCAGCGAATCCACTTGACCAGCACCGCGCCATCGTACGGCCCGCGCCCACGGCCACGGTCCCACTCCGGCGGACCGGTCGGCCCGCGCACGTGGCAGCATGGTCGGTGAGCGACTGACAACGGGCAGTCACGGGGAGGGGTTTGGGGATGAGCGGCTTCAGCAAGGGGCTCGACAAGGTCGTGGTGGCACTGCGGTGGGACCCGAGCCCGGCCGGCTCCCCGGGCCACGACCTCGATGTGATCGCCGCGGTCTACACGGCGTCCGATCCGTACGGCAGCCCCGCCTATCTGGTGCACTACGACAGCCGCTCCCCCGACGGCACGGTCTATCTGAGCCGCGACAGCACCACCGGAAGGGGCTTCGGGGACGACGAGGTGCTGACGCTGGAGTTCGCCCGCCAGCCGGACGCGCACGCCCGGATCGTGGTCGGCGTGGTCATCCAGCAGCGCCCGGACCGGCTCGTCTTCGCGGACATCGCCAACCCCGAGGTGCACATCCGCGAGGGCTACACGGAGCTGGCGAGCGACGACTTCTCCGCCGTCGCGCACAGCACGGCCGCGACGGTCGCGGAGTTCGTCCGGACCTCGGGCGGCGCCTGGGTCTTCCACCCGGCCGTGCGCGGCTTCGACCTGGACCCGGACGCCTTCACCGCCGCGATGGGCGCACGAACTGTCTGACTCCTGCGTACGTAGTACGCAGGTGAAGAACGAGGGCGTGCGCCTGCCCCCGAACGCCCAAGTGGGGACCGGCAGTTCACCGGTCCCCACAGGGCAGGGCCTCTCAGCCCTCAGGAGCGCTCGGGCTTCGAGCGCCCGTGATCAGCTGCAGCCGCTGGTCGAGCCGCAGCCCTCGCAGATGTAGCAGGAGCCGGCCCGCTGCATCTTCGTGCCGCAGGAGAAGCAGAGCGGCGCGTCGGCGCTGACGCCGAGCTGCATCTCGACGAGCTCGGCCGAGTTGTGCACGGCCTTCGGGGGCTCGACGACCGCAGGCTTCGGCGCGGCGACGGCCTTCAGCGTCTCCGTCTGGCGCGGGGCGGACTGGGCCAGGCCTTCGACGTCCATCTCCTCGTCGTCCAGGCTCGGCTCGTACGAACCGGTCTCCAGGTGGCGCTGACGCTCCTCGGCGGAGTGGATGCCGAGCGCCGAGCGGGTCTCGAACGGCAGGAAGTCCAGCGCCAGGCGGCGGAAGATGTAGTCGACGATCGACTGCGCCATCCGCACGTCCGGGTCGTCCGTCATACCGGCCGGCTCGAAGCGCATGTTGGTGAACTTCGAGACGTACGTCTCCAGCGGAACGCCGTACTGCAGACCGACCGAGACGGCGATCGAGAAGGCGTCCATCATGCCCGCGAGGGTCGAGCCCTGCTTGGACATCTTCAGGAAGACCTCGCCCAGGCCGTCGTCCGGGTAGGAGTTGGCGGTCATGTAGCCCTCGGCGCCACCGACCGTGAAGGAGGTGGTGATGCCCGGACGGCCCTTGGGCAGGCGCTTGCGGACCGGGCGGTACTCGACGACCTTCTCGACGGCCTTGCGGATCTCGGCCTCGGTCTTCTCCGTGACCTCGGCCTTCTCCTTCTCCTTGGTCTTCGCGGAGAGGGGCTGGCCGACCTTGCAGTTGTCACGGTAGATCGCGAGCGCCTTGACGCCCATCTTCCACGCCTCGAAGTAGACCTCCTCGACGTCCTCGACGGTCGCCGTCTCCGGCAGGTTGACCGTCTTGGAGAGCGCGCCCGAGATCCACGGCTGGATGGCCGCCATCATGCGGACGTGGCCCATCGCGGAGATGGAGCGCTCGCCCATGGCGCAGTCGAAGACCTCGTAGTGCTCGGTCTTCAGACCGGGGGCGTCGATCACATTGCCGTTCTCGGCGATGTGGGCGACGACCGCCTCGATCTGCTCCGGCTGGTAGCCGAGGCGGCGCAGCGCCTGCGGCACCGTGCCGTTGACGATCTGCATCGAGCCGCCGCCGACCAGCTTCTTGAACTTGACCAGCGCGAGGTCGGGCTCCAGGCCGGTGGTGTCGCAGGACATCGCGAGACCGATGGTGCCGGTCGGGGCGATGACCGACGCCTGAGCGTTGCGGAAACCGTTCTTCTCGCCCAGGCGGACCACGTCCTGCCAGGCCTCCGTGGCGGCGGCCCAGATCGGCGAGTCCAGGTCGTCCATGCGCACGGCCGTCGTGTTGGCGTCGGCGTGCTGCTTCATGACGCGCCGGTGCGGCTCGGCGTTGCGGGCGTAGCCGTCGTACGCGCCGACGACCGCGGCCAGCTCGGCGGAGCGCTTGTACGAGGTGCCGGTCATCAGCGAGGTGATGGCACCGGCGAGCGCGCGGCCGCCGTCCGAGTCGTACGCGTGGCCGGTGGCCATCAGCAGGGCGCCGAGGTTGGCGTAGCCGATGCCCAGCTGGCGGTAGGCGCGGGTGTTCTCGCCGATCTTCTGGGTCGGGAAGTCCGCGAAGCAGATGGAGATGTCCATCGCCGTGATGACCAGCTCGACGACCTTGGCGAACCGCTCGACCTCGAAGGACTGGTGGCCCTCGCCGTCGTCCTTGAGGAACTTCATGAGGTTCAGCGAGGCGAGGTTGCAGGACGTGTTGTCCAGGTGCATGTACTCGCTGCAGGGGTTCGAGCCGTTGATGCGGCCGGACTCCGGGCAGGTGTGCCAGTGGTTGATCGTGTCGTCGTACTGGATGCCCGGGTCGGCGCAGGCCCACGCCGCCTCGGCCATCTTGCGGAAGAGCGACTTGGCGTCGACCTCTTCGATGACGTCACCGGTCATCCGGGCACGCAGCCCGAACTTGCCGCCGGTCTCGACGGCCTTCATGAACTCGTCGTTCACCCGGACCGAGTTGTTGGCGTTCTGGTACTGGACGGACGTGATGTCGTCGCCACCCAGGTCCATGTCGAAGCCCGCGTCGCGCAGCGCGCGGATCTTCTCCTCCTCCTTCACCTTGGTCTCGATGAAGTTCTCGATGTCGGGGTGGTCGACGTCGAGGATGACCATCTTGGCCGCGCGGCGGGTGGCGCCGCCCGACTTGATGGTGCCGGCGGAGGCGTCCGCACCGCGCATGAAGGAGACCGGGCCGGAGGCGTTGCCGCCGGAGGAGAGCAGCTCCTTGGAGGAGCGGATGCGGGAGAGGTTCAGGCCGGCGCCGGAGCCGCCCTTGAAGATCATGCCCTCTTCCTTGTACCAGTCGAGGATCGACTCCATGGAGTCGTCGACGGACAGGATGAAGCAGGCGGAGACCTGCTGGGGCTGCGGGGTGCCCACGTTGAACCACACGGGGCTGTTGAAGCTGAAGATCTGGTGCAGGAGGGCGTACGCCAGCTCGTGCTCGAAGATCTCGGCGTCCGCGGGCGAGGCGAAGTAGCCGTAGTCCTCGCCGGCCTTGCGGTAGGTCTTCACGATCCGGTCGATCAGCTGCTTCAGACCGGTCTCGCGCTGCGGGGTGCCGACGGCCCCGCGGAAGTACTTGCTGGTGACGATGTTGACCGCGTTCACCGACCAGAAGTCGGGGAACTCGACGCCACGCTGCTCGAAGTTGATCGAGCCGTCGCGCCAGTTGGTCATGACGACGTCACGACGCTCCCAGGTCACCTCGTCGTACGGATGCACGCCGGGGGTGGTGTGGATGCGCTCGATACGCAGGCCCTTGCTCGTCTTGGAACCCTTGGTGCGGGATCCACGTGCCGGGCCGCTCGTCGTCTCTGTCATGCCGCCTCCCATACGCGGGCGAAAACGCCCAAAAGTGCCTGAATGTTCCCGTGGCACGGTGTCTGTCTGGTGCCCCGGACGCCGCGCTGAGCGCCCGTGACAGGTCCTGGATTGCCGCCGATCGGCGACCGGAGTCCGCCGGTCAGTCGACAGCGGTGGCGGGCACGGGGACCTCGGGGGTCACTCCGGCCACGCGCGCGTCCGCGTCGTCCGCGGGAGGCCGTTGTTCGCGGAGTTCCGCGATGGCGGCCTCGAAGTCTTCAAGGGTGTCGAATGCCCGGTACACGGACGCGAAGCGCAGGTACGCGACGAGGTCGAGCTCCTGCAACGGGCCGAGTATGGCCAGACCCACGTCATGGGTGGTCAGCTCGGCACTGCCGGTGGCGCGCACCGCCTCCTCGACCCGCTGGCCGAGCTTGGCGAGGGCGTCCTCGGTGACCGGCCGCCCCTGGCACGCCTTGCGGACGCCAGAGATGACCTTGCTGCGAGAGAAGGGCTCAGTGACGCCCGACCGCTTGATCACCATCAGCGAGGCCGTCTCCACCGTCGTGAAACGACGGGAGCAGTCGGGGCACTGACGGCGCCTGCGGATCGACGTGCCGTCGTCGGTGGTCCGACTGTCGACGACACGGCTGTCGGGGTGCCTGCAGAAGGGGCAGTGCATGAATCCCAACCCTCCTTCGCAGCACGACTGAATAGCCTCGTCAGGCCTGAACAGGCCCCGCGAAGCAGCCACAAGCATAGGCGATGGCCGCAGTCCGGAGGACCAACGACCACAACTTCTGGGTAGCGGTGCCAATCCAACCACTAGATCTGGGGTTTTGCCGCCAACTGCCCACTACCGCGTGTCGCGGAGCGGTAGCGCAGGGAACCGCGCCGAGGGGCTCGATTCCGGCCCGTGTCCGGGTGGGCCCGGAGGGCGACGAACCACCGGCGGAACACCGGATCGGGGACGGCGGGGCGGGCGCGCCCGCCCCCGTTTCCGGGCGACCGGATGGCAGACTGGGAGCCCGGTACCGGCCATCGCCTCGCGGTCGTACGTACGCACGGTCCGGCGGCTGTCGGCGACGCTCCCGGGCGGCGCCTTCGGGCTCCGGCCCCGGCGGTGAAGGGTACCGTAATCGACCGAATTGCCCGCCGACCGGCCCCGGCAAGGGTGCCCGCATACACCCGGCTCCATCATCGCGTCACGCTTTCTGCGATTTTTCACTCGAACGTGTGTTTGGCGCAACCTTTCGAAAGCAACTACCGTTGTCCAGCTAGGGAGACCATTTCGAGAGGGGCCGACGTGACCACCACCGCAGACAGTGCCACCATCACTGCCCAGGACCGCTCCCAGACCCGACTTGAGCCGGTGCATGCCATGAATGACGCAGTCACGAACCAGGAGGGCGGCGACCCAGCGCGGGCCACACGCTCGCTCCCCGGCCGACCTCCGGGCATCAGGGCGGACAGCTCCGGTCTCACCGACCGGCAGCGGCGGGTCATCGAGGTCATCCGGGACTCCGTCCAGCGCCGGGGGTACCCGCCGTCGATGCGGGAGATCGGTCAGGCGGTGGGTCTCTCCAGCACGTCGTCCGTCGCCCACCAGCTCATGGCCCTGGAGCGCAAGGGCTTCCTCCGCCGCGACCCCCACCGCCCGCGGGCGTACGAGGTGCGCGGTTCGGACCAGCCGAGCAGCCAGCCGACCGACACCACCGGCAAGCCCGCGGCCTCCTATGTGCCGCTGGTCGGCCGGATCGCCGCCGGTGGCCCCATCCTCGCCGAGGAGTCGGTCGAGGACGTCTTCCCGCTGCCCCGCCAGCTGGTCGGCGACGGCGAGCTCTTCGTCCTGAAGGTCGTCGGAGACTCGATGATCGAGGCCGCGATCTGCGACGGCGACTGGGTCACCGTGCGCCGCCAGCCGGTCGCGGAGAACGGCGACATCGTCGCGGCGATGCTGGACGGCGAAGCCACGGTGAAGCGGTTCAAGCGCGAGGACAACCACATCTGGCTGCTCCCGCACAACTCCGCGTACCAGCCCATCCCCGGCGACGAGGCGACCATCCTCGGCAAGGTGGTGGCGGTGCTGCGGCGGGTCTGACCGACCCGCCGACCAGGACCGGCCCCGGGACCACCTGCGCCGGTCCCGGGGCCCTGCTATGTCCGGGTGCCACTCGAAGCGCCGGAGGGCAGCGTCGCCGCCCTCCGGCGCCCGGGCCTACTTCACCGCCGGAGGGACGGCTACTTCCCGTCCGCCTTGGCGACCGCGTCGATCGCGGAGAGCGAGCGGCGCACCTGATTGCGGTCCGTGGTGTACCAGAAGTCCGGCAGCGAGGCCCGCAGATAGCTGCCGTAGCGCGCATTGGCCAGCCTGGGGTCGAGCACGGCGACGACGCCCCGGTCCCCCGTCGCCCGCACCAGACGGCCCGCGCCCTGGGCCATCAGCAGCGCGGCATGGGTCGCGGCCACCGCCATGAAGCCATTGCCGCCGCCCTCCTCCACCGCCTTCTGGCGGGCGCTCATCAGCGGGTCGTCGGGCCGGGGGAACGGAATCCGGTCCATGACCACCAGCTGGCAGCTCGCGCCCGGCACGTCCACGCCCTGCCAGAGGGAGAGCGTGCCGAACAGACAGGTCTCCGGGTCGCCCGAGAACGTCTTGATCAGCTCGCCCAGTGTGTCCTCGCCCTGGAGCAGGATCGGCTTGTCCAGCCTGCCGCGCAGCTCCTCGGCGGCGGCCTGGGCGGCCCGCATCGACGAGAACAGGCCCAGCGTCCGGCCCCCGGCCGCCTCGACCAGCTCCGCCAGCTCGTCCATCATGTCGCCGCGCGAGCCCTCACGGCCCGGGGTGGCCAGATGCCGGGCGACATAGAGGATGCCCTGCTTGGGGTAGTCGAAGGGCGAGCCGACGTCGATGCCCTTCCACTGCGGGACGTCCTCGCCCTCGGTGCCCTCCGGCGCGAGGCCCAGCGAGGCGCCGACCCCGTTGAAGTCACCGCCGAGCTTGAGCGTGGCCGAGGTGAGCACCACCGACCGGTCGGCGAAGAGCTTCTCCCGCAGCAGCCCCGACACGGAGAGCGGGGCGACCCGCAGGGAGGCGCCGAAGCGGTCGTGCCGCTCGTACCAGACCACGTCGTACTCGGATCCGTTGGAGATCCGCTCGGCCACGCCGTGGACGCTCTCGACCGCCGCGAGAGCCTGCTTGCGCACCGCGTCCTCGTCCTGGACGGACTTGTCGCGGGTGGAACCGAGCGCCGAGATCACCGTACGAGCCGCGTCGCGCAGCGCCATCAGGGCGTACCCAAGGTCCTCCGGGACCTCCTCCAGACGGCCGGGCAACGCCAGCTCCATCAGCCGCTCGAAGCCCTCGGCGGCGGTCTGGAGCTGGTCGGCCGCCTTCTCGTTGACGAGCTTGGCGGCTCGTCGCACGGCCCGGTTGACCTGCCCCGGGGTGAGCTCGCCGGTGGCGACTCCGGTGACCCGGGAGACCAGCTCGTGCGCCTCGTCGACGATCAGCACTTCGTGCTGCGGGAGCACCGGGGCGCCCTCGATGGCGTCGATGGCGAGCAGGGCGTGGTTGGTGACCACGACATCCGAGAGCTTGGCGCGCTCGCGGGCCATCTCCGCGAAGCACTCCGCCCCGTACGCGCACTTCGAGGCGCCCAGGCACTCCCGGGAGGAGACGGACACCTGGCCCCAGGCGCGGTCCGAGACGCCGGGCGTCAGGTCGTCCCGGTCGCCCGTCTCGGTCTCGTCGGCCCAGTCCCGCATCCGCAGCAGGTCCTGCCCGAGCTTGCTGGTGGGCGCGGCCGCCTCGAACTGGTCGAAGAGACCCTCCTCCTCTTCCTGCGGCACGCCCTCGTGGAGGCGGTGCAGACAGAGGTAGTTCGAGCGCCCCTTGAGCATGGCGAACTCCGGGCGGCGGCGCAGCTGCGGGTGCAGCGCGTCGACCGTACGCGGAAGATCGCGCTCCACGAGCTGCCGCTGGAGCGCGAGGGTCGCCGTGGCCACCACGACGCGCTCGCCGTGCGCCAGCGCCGGCACCAGATAGCCCAGGGACTTTCCGGTGCCGGTACCGGCCTGGACCAGCAGGTGGGAACCGCCGTCGATGGCGTCGGCGACGGCCGTGGCCATGGTGACCTGGCCGGGGCGCTCCAGACCGCCGACGGCGGAGACGGCGGCGTGCAGGAGCTCGGGGAGAGATGGCTTCGTCATAGCCCGTCCACCCTACGGGGCGCCACTGACAATCCGATCACGTCGGCGGTGCGAGCGGGTTCGGGACGGTGCCCGCGACGGCCGCGTGCGGGCGCTTGGGGCGGTCCCGGTAGCCGTCCAGGTGCAGCCGGTTCCGGTTCAGACAGAGCCGTTCGATACGCGGCGTGAGCAGGTCGAACATCTCGTAGCGCTCCTTGAGCTCGGGGAACCGCGCCTGGTGGCGCAGGATCTCGTCGCGCACCAGCGCCCAGAAGTCGCACTCCGGAACGTCCAGTTGCTCCTCGCACAGCGGCGCGAGATAGCGGAACACTCCGACAAAAAGACCGGAGTGGATGAACTGGGTGAGGAAGGAGGGCGGCTCGGTCAGCAGGACTTCCCGTACGTCGTCGGGCATCGCGTCGTGCTCGGGCAGCGGTTCCGCACTGATGTTGACGTCGTCCACGAAGTCCTTGATCGCCAGGCGTACGGGCACGTCGTGGTCGTCGAAGACGACGATGGCGTTCTCGCCGTGCGGCGAGAAGACCGTCCCGTAGCGGTAGAGGAACCGCAGCAGCGGCGGTAACAGCGCACCGAACAGGCGGCGCAGCCAGACGTGGGGGGCGAGGCCCGAGCGGGCGACGAGCTCGGCGGTGAAGGCACGTCCCTGCGGATCGGTGTGGAGCAGCGCGGCCAGGGTACGCGCGCGTTCGCCCACCGCGAGGCGGGTCTGCAGCGGCTCGCGCCAGATCGCCCCGAGCAGCTCTTTGTACTGGTACGGAACCTCGGCGAGGCGGTCGTACAGCGGGTGCTCGACCGCCACGGAGGCCACCTCTCCGAGCAGGATCACCCCGCATTCCTCGCGCAGGAACGGATCGGCGTCGCGCAGGGCGTGGACCCAGGCCGTGACGGCCGGGGCGGCGAGGGTGCGCTCCGTCGGCAGCCCCCGCCAGACCAGCGTGTTCAGGATCGACAGCGGCAGCTTCACGGTGTGCCGGTCGGGGCGCGAGGTGTTGACGAAGGTCCGGATGGACTGCTGCGGCAGCCGGAGGTCGGCGTCGCCCGGCAGCGGGACGATCGCGCCGTCGGCGACGGCCGGGGCGAAGAGCGGCAGCACCACCTCGTCCCACTGCCACGGGTGCACGGGCAGGTAGAGGTAGTCGTCCGGGGCGAGACCACGCGCGCGTAGCGCGGCGGCGAAGCCCTCGCGGACCGCTGGGTCGAGCTCCCGGGTGTAGAGCCGGTCGGGCATGGCGAGCGCGCCGACGCCCCGGTAGCGGGCGAGGTCGGTGCGGACCGCGATCCAGGGCAGCCGGTCGGGCCTGCGGGCCTCGGGGGCCCACCGGGCGGCGTCGACGGCCGAGAACCCGAGCCGCCCCTTGTTCAGGACGAGCCAGGGGTGCCCGGTCTGGTGGCCTTCCAGCTCCGCGTACCCGAGCTCCGCGAGGTGGGCGGCGGGCAGCGCGGTGTGGTCGAGGCGGGTGTCGGCGGCGAGCGTGGCCGTGAGCTCGCCGACGAGGTGGCCGAAGGTGGCGCCGTCGAGCCCGAGCGTGCGGCGGGCGCGCACGAGGAAGGCGAGCGGGTCGGTGAAGGGCCGCCCGCCGTGGCTGACGGAGTCGGCGTCGACGAGCCAGTCGTCGTACGCGCCGCGCCGGGCCCGGAAGGAGAGGGCGGAGCCGTCGTCCAGGGGCTGGGTGTAGTGGGCGCGGGGGCGGCGGGAGGTGCCGTGATCGGCGTCGTGCGGGGAACCGTGGGAGGCGTCGTCACGCCCCGGGCTGTCTTCCGGTCGGAGGTCCTCGCTGCCGCCGCCCCGCTGCGGGACCGGCTCGATGATCCCTTCGTACGCGAAGGCCCCGAGCATCTTGGCGAGCAGCCGACGGGCCGCGCGGTCCCAGGCTTCGCGGTTCAGCTCGGGCGGCGCGAGCAGTGTGGGCGGCGCTGGTGGTGTGGACGGCCCAGGCGGTGTGGGCGGCTCCTCCCGTTCGTCGGAATCATCGGGGACAAGCGGATTCGGCAAGGCGACTCCTCGGGGTGGAACCGATGCGGTTCGAGCGGTGTATGTAGGGCAGCGGGTGGTTCACAGCAGGTTCCTGAGCACGCGATCACGAACCATGAGGGCGGCCCGCTTGTCGGGAAGGTCGACTTCCGCGGAGAACCGGAAGCCGGCGCTCAGAAAGGCGGAGACGGAGGGGGTGTTGCGCAGATCGGGTTCAGCGACCACACGGAGGCATTGCGGCCGGTTGTCGAGGACGAGATCGGCGACGGCCCGGAGCAGCGCGGTCCCGACCCCGCGCCCGCGATCGGCGACACCGCCGATGAGGAGGTGGATACCGGTGTCGTGCGGACGCGCCGGATAGTGCCGGGCCAGCGGGTCGAGATCGGCCCGGTAGACCTCCCAGTAGCTCATGGGGGCGCCATCCAGCAGGCCGATACACGGCACGCTCCGTCCGTCGCCGTCGAGTTGGGGACGGAGATGGGCCGCCGTGACCGACTCGGGCCCGGCCAGCTCCCAGAAGGCGGCCACGGCGGGGTCGTTCATCCAGGTACTCAGAAGGGAGAGGTCACGTTCGACGCGAGCGGGTACGAGCTGGAAGACGCCGACGGGTGTGGTGACCGGCCCCCATGCCCCGGGGCAGTCGAGCAGGTCGTCCCCGCCGGGGTGGGAGGCGAGGTGGGACGCGAGGTGGGACGCGCCGACGGGTTGAGAGGCGATGCGGGACGCGCCGATCGGGCCGTACGAGTGGGTGGTGCGGGGGGCCGCATCGGAGCGGTCGGCCCCGGGCTGGAGATGTGACGGGGTGCGGGCGCCCGCTTCCACACCCAGCGTCGCGGGCTCGGCGACGTCGGGGCCGGGGGTTCCCCAGCCCGGGGCTCCGGGGTCGGAGGGCCAGGAGCCGAGGGTCGCGGAGTCCGGCGCACCGGAGTCGGGGCTCCGGGCGTCCGGGACGCCTGACGCCGGAGCCCCGCAGTCCGGCACACCGGCGTCCGGGACGCCGTCCTCACCGCTGCCCCCTCCCCCGCTGTCGCCTCCCACCTGCCCCGCGCCGGTCCCGGCCGTCCTCGACTCTCCGAACAGCGCGATGAGTTCGTAGGGCAGCCGCATGTCCAGCGTGTCCTCGGCGCCGCCGTGCTGGGGGGAGGGACCGGCTCCGGCGTCGGCGTCGGTGCTCGCATCGGTGGGAGGCACGGCGACACTCCTCTCTCGTCATTCAGCTGTTCGTGGGGGTCACGTTCCGTTGGGGTGAAGGGGGTTGGCGATGGTGACGTAGACGGACTGGGTGTCGACCGGGCCGACGAGTTCGTCGAGGCCGTGCAGCCGGGTCATGAGGTTGGCCTTGCAGCGCAGGGTCGGGCTGTCCAGCAGATACGCGGGCAGCGGTGAGCCGAGGGCGGTGGCCCTGGCCAGGAACTGCCGCAGTGCGGCGAGGAGCACACGCTCGTCGGCCAGGCGCTGGGCCCCGAAAGCCCCGACGAGGCCGAGGACGTTGTTGATGCCCAGGTAGTAGGCGAAGCGTTCGTCGGTGACGGCGTCCGAGACGAAGGTGTCGCTGGCGGCGCCGACTCCGGGCAGTCGGCGTTCGAGGGCGTCCCGGTGGGACTCGCGGAAGTAGTAGCCCTGGTTGTCGCGGTAGCGGCCGCCGACGGGCCAGCCGTCGGGGTCGAGCAGCACCAGCGTGTTCTGCTGGTGGGCTTCGAGCGCCATCCCCGCCGTGGCGTCCAGCCAGAGCACGGGGCGGACGACTTGGTCGAGGTAGCGCAGGAACCACTCGGCGGCCACGGCCGGGGTCGGGCGGCCGGTGCGGGCGGCGAGCTTGGCCACGATGTCCGCGAGCCGCGAGTGCATCGCGGTCTCGGGGCGGCCGGGCAGGGGGCGCGGCGCGGTCAGAGCGGCGATGCAGACGGCGTCGTCACTGGTTCCGAAGGGGTTGTGGCGGATCATCACGTCGAGCCCGCGCACCGGCTGGCCGTCCGGGGCGTCGACGGCGAGCCAGGCCGGGTCGCGAACGACGTCGAATCCGGGGTGCGCCGCCTGCCACTGCTCGGCGAGGCCGGTGCGCAGCAACCGGTGGACCTCCACGCCTCGGTGGAGTTCTTTGCGGAGGTTCTCCCGGCGGGAGTTGGTGATGCGCAGGCCGAGGGAGAGCTTGAGCATGGCGTCGGCGCCGGGCCGGTGGACGGTGCGGACGGAGGAGGTGGGGTGCCAGGGGTCGCCGTACGGGCCGAGGTCGCGCAGGAACCCGGCGTCGAGCAGTTCGACGACGGCCGGTTGGTGGGCGAGCTCGCGCGCCTGCCAGGGGTGCAGGGGCAGTGCCACGGTGTTCGCCGGGACGTGGAGTCCGGCGGCGAGCCGGGCGGTGAGTTCGTCGGCGGTGACCGGGCGGCCGCCGTCCGTCCAGGCCGAGTCGGCGGCGAGGACGGTGCGGTCGACGGCCATCCAGTGGAGCGGGAAGGATCCGTGCAACTCGGGTGAGTAGAGGCGCACTTCGGCCTCGGAGAGTCCTTCGCGGCTCTTCGGGGTGGGGTGGAGGGGGTGACCGAGGAGAAGGGACTGTTCGGCCGAGAGGAAGAGGTCGGCCTCGTCGGCGGGGCCGGGGTGGCGGCGGCGTTCCGCGATGAACTCCGCGGTGCGCCGGACCGAATCCGCCACGCGGCCCACCAGATCGGCGCCCTCGCCGCGGCCGGACTCGCGGTGGATCAGGGCGGCCACCGTGACGGCGTCGACGGCCGGGGCGCCGTGCGGGGCGCCGTCGAGCTCCGGCATGCCGAAGCGGTGCCACCCGGTGGCGGACCAGTACCGGACGGGGACGAGCAGGGCGGTGCCGCTGGCGCGCAGCGGGATGCGCAGCACGGGCCCTTCGGGTGCGGCGAGGTCGTTCTCCCGTACCCAGCAGCGGAGCAGGTTCTCGACGGCCGCGGCCTCGGCGGCGGCTTCCGGGTCCGGGTGGTCCAGAAGCTCCCGGTCTGGAAGCTCCCGGTCCAGGAGGTCCTGGCCCACGGGGACTTGGCCCCGGGGATCGTGGCCGTGCTCGGCCGGGTCGTCGGCGGGCAGCCGTTCGCCGTGGATCCCCGCCTTCTGGCGCGGCACCGTCGCCGTCTCTGCCGCAAGGGGGCCGCAAGGGGCGGTGGGGCGGCCGGGGCCGTCGGGCGCGTCGGGTGCGGGGATGCGGTTCACGGTGGGCTTCCTTGTGTGGTGGACCGGGTCAGTGGGAAGGCCCGGCGTCGGTCCGGTGGCGGGCCGCCCGCTCCGCGGCGGCCAGGGCGTCGGCCAGCCGGTCGAGGACGGCGGCCGCCTGTTCGTCGGTGAGGGTGAGGGGAGGCAGCAGTCGTACGACGCTGGAGTGGCGGCCGCCGAGTTCGACGATGAGGCCCCGGCGCAGGCACTCCCGCTGGACGGCGGTGGCCAGCGTGGGCGCGGCGGCCGCGGTGCCGGTGTGGGGGTCCTCGCGCTCGGGGTCGACGAGTTCGACGCCGATCATCAGGCCCCGGCCGCGGACGTCACCGATGCTGGGGTGGTCCGTGGCCAGACCCTGTAGCCGGGCGAGCATCCGGCCGCCGAGCAGGGCGGCGCGTTCGGCGAGCCGGTTCTCGCGGACGTAGGCGAGGGTCGCGGTGCCCGCGGCCATGGCGAGCTGGTTGCCCCGGAAGGTGCCCGCGTGGGCGCCGGGCTGCCAGACGTCGAGGTCGTCGCGGTAGACGATCACGGCGAGCGGCAGCGAGCCTCCGATGGCCTTGGACAGCACCATCACGTCCGGCACGATCCCGCTGTGTTCGACGCCCCAGAAAGCGCCGGTGCGCCCCACGCCGGTCTGCACCTCGTCGGCGATGAGCGGGATGGAGCGGGCCGCGGTGATCTCGCGCATCCGGCGCATCCAGGTGTCGGGCGCGGGGTTCACCCCGCCCTCGCCCTGCACCGGCTCGACGATCATCCCGGCCGGGGCGGGCACTCCGCCCTTGGGGTCGTCGAGCAGGCTCTCGGTCCAGCGGGCGGCGAGCTCGGCGCCGCGTTCGCCTCCCACGCCGTACGGACAGCGGTAGTTCAGCGGGTAGGGCAGCCGCGTCACGCGCGCGTTGGAGGCGCCGCCCGAGGCGTCGAGGGCGCCCGCCGTCATGCCGTGGTACGCCCCGGTGAAGGCGAGCAGCCCGCTGCGGCCGGTCGCGGTGCGGACCAGTTTCAGCGCGGCCTCGACCGCGTCGGTCCCGGCCGGGCTGCAGAACTGGATCCGCGCGTGGTCGGCCAGGGGGCGCGGCAGAGTGGTGAACAGCTCGGTGGTGAACGCGTCCTTGACCGGGGTGGCCAGGTCGAGCGCGTGCAGCGGGGCGCCGGAGTCGAGGACCTTGCGGATGGCTTCGAGCACGACCGGGTGGTTGTGCCCGAGGGCGAGGGTGCCCGCGCCCGCGAGGCAGTCGAGGTAGCGCCGCCCGTCCGCCCCTTCGATGGTCAGTCCGCGGGCGCGCACGGGCACGATCGGCAGCGAGCGGGCGTACGTCCGGGCGGCGGACTCGCGCAGGGACTGCCGCCGCAGGATTCCCTCGTGGGCGGGCGGTGTCCGCGGTGATGTGGTCGCAAGCTCGGCCGGCGGTGGTACCGGCGCGGATTCGGTCACGGCCATGAGTTCTGGTCCTCCCACGGTGCGCGCTCTGCTGTGCCAGCCGCGCCGGGACCCTGTGGCGGTTCCGTGGCACGCCCGTTGCCCGGTGCGAACGGTGGGGCAGAACGCTGGCGTGTTGTCCCCCGTACGTACCAACGACGCCGGGGCCGGAGGATCACGGGCAGGCGCGAAGATCCTTGTGGAGCGGAACCGTGGCCCTGCCGCGCACCGTCCCAACCGGCACCGGCATAGTGGGGGCCGCACTCCGGCCGGTACTTTCCGGCCGGAGCGAGGTGGGCCGACGGCTTCGAGGAAGCCGTCGGGTTCGCTTCAGTAACCGCAAGCGGTGGAGCAACGGTGGCTGCACCGCGCATCAGCAGCTTCAGTACCGAAGTCCCAGGGGGATCAAGAACATGCGACCGACACGTCCGAATTCCGGGGCCCGTGGCGGGAGGGGCGCACTTCGCCGGACCTCCCCCGTGCTGGCCGCGCTCGGCCTCACGGCCGCGCTCGCCCTGACCGCCACCGCGTGCGGTCCGGGCGGCGACGACAAGGCCGACGCCAAGCCGACCGCTTCGGCGACCGCCGGCGACGACGGCCTCCAGATCCCGGACGACATCAAGGACCGGCTCAAGAAGCACGGGATCGACCCGGACAAGTGGAAGAACGGCGAGTGGAAGAACTGGGACAAGTCCAAGTGGCTGCGTGAGGCCAGGGACTTCGTCAACCCGATCATCCAGGACCTGTGGGACCCGGACCGGATGCGGAAGGCCGAAAAGCCCCCGCAGAAGCCCGTCCCCAACGACATCTCGGGCGACAAGGGCGTGACGGACCCGACCCCGGCACCCGTCAAGGCCCGGGCCCAGAAGGCCCCGTACCACCAGAGCCTGCCGCAGCTCGGCAAGCTCTTCTTCGACGGCCCCGAGGGCTCGATGGTCTGCTCCGCGACCGTCGTGAAGGACCCGGCGCACCCCGGCAAGTCCAACATGGTGTGGACGGCGGGCCACTGCGTCCACGCGGGCGCCAAGGGCGGCTGGTACCGCAACATCGCCTTCGTGCCCTCGTACAACAACGCCGACATGTCGCTCGCGCAGCTGCAGAAGGCGACCAAGCAGCAGATCGCGCCGTACGGCGTGTACTGGGCCGACTGGGCGCAGACCTCGCAGCAGTGGATCCAGGGCGGCGGCCCGACCGGCGGCCAGGGCGCCCCGTACGACTTCGCGGTGCTGCACGTCACCCCCGAGAAGGGCAAGGGCGGCAAGTCCCTTGAGGAGACGGTCGGTACTGCCCTCCCGGTGGACTTCAACGCCCCGGCCGTGCCGAAGATCGCGAGCATGACGGCGAACGGCTACCCGGCCGCGCCGCCGTACGACGGCCAGAAGCTGTACCAGTGCAAGGACAAGCCGGGCCGGCTCTCGCTCGACGCCAGCACCCCGACGATGTACCGCCTGGGCTGCACCATGACCGGCGGCTCCTCCGGCGGCGGCTGGATCGCCGCGGGCGCCGACGGCAAGCCCGCGCTGGTCTCCAACACCTCCATCGGCCCGGTGACGGCCGGCTGGCTGGCGGGCCCGCGTCTGGGCCCGGAGGCCAAGGGCGTGTACGACTCGGTCAGCAACAAGTACGCGGGCCAGTAGGCCCGGCCGGGGTCCGGGAGCTCTCTCCACGAGAGCTCCCGGACCCCTGTGCGAGACCCCCACGCGCTACCGGCATAGTGGGGGCTGCGAAACGGCGGTCCCGGAAGACCCCGCTTCGCGATATGACGTGCCCATGGCAACCCACGCCGTCTCGGCGTGCTGCCCGGCGCGCGCAACTGAACAAGGTACGAGCAATTTCAGGGGGAATCGTTTCCATGCGATCCATACGTCCGCTGCTGGCCGCCACCGGCCTGGTGGCGGCACTCGCGCTGACGGCCACCGCGTGCGGCCCCGGCGACGACGACGCGGACAGCAAGCCGTCCGCGTCGAGCACCGCCCAGGGCAAGGGCGACCAGGGCCTTCCCGACGACGTCGCCGGCGCCCTCAAGAAGCACGGCGTCGACCTGGACAAGTGGAAGAACGGCGACTGGAAGAACTGGGACAAGTCCAAGTGGCTGCGTGACGCCAAGGACTTCGTCAACCCGGTCATCGCGGACCTGTGGAAGCCCGAGCGGATGAAGTCCGCCAAGGACCCGCAGAAGACCATGGCCGCAGGCGACGTCAACGGCGACCAGGGCATCAGCGACCCGGAGCCGCGGCCGGTCCAGGCCAAGGCCGAGAGCCTGCCGTACCACAACTACGCCGCCCCGGTCGGCAAGGTGTTCTTCGACTCCCCCGAGGGCTCCATGGTGTGCTCGGGCACCGTCGTGAAGGACCCGGCCCACCCCGGCAAGTCCAACATGGTGTGGACGGCTGGCCACTGCGTCCACGCGGGCGCCAAGGGCGGCTGGTACCGCAACATCGCCTTCGTCCCTGCCTACAACGACAAGGGCAAGTCGGCGGCGCAGCTGCGCAACGCGCAGCCGCAGGAGGTCGCCCCGTACGGCGCGTTCTGGGCCGACTGGGCCTCGACCTCGGGCGAGTGGATCACCGGTGGCGGCCCCACCGGCGGCACCGGCGCCCCGTACGACTACTCCGTGCTGCACGTGAAGCCGGAGAACGGCACCAAGTCGCTTGAGGAGACCGTCGGCAACGCGCTGACCGTCAACTTCTCGACGCCGGCCGCGCACTCGGTCTCCGCGATGGGTGCCTGGGGCTACCCCGCGGCGCCGCCGTACGACGGCCTCAAGATGTTCAAGTGCGTCGACCGCCCCGGCCGTCTCTCGGTCAGCCCCGGCACGCCCGCCATGTACCGCATCGGCTGCACGATGACCGGCGGTTCCTCCGGTGGCGGCTGGTTCATCACCGGCACCAGCGGCAAGGCGGAGCTGGTCTCCAACACCTCGATCGGCCCGGTCACTTCGGGCTGGCTGGCCGGACCCCAGCTGGGCGCCGGCGCCCAGCAGATCTTCACCCAGATGAGTCAGAAGTACGGCGGCCGGTAGGGCTGCTGACACCTGACGACGACAAGGCCCGCCCCCTCGTACGGAGGGGGCGGGCCTTGTTCGCATCTGCGGGCCGGTCGGTGCCCGGCCGCGCCTGCGGTCAGTGCTTGGCCGGTACGTACGGAGCGAGCTCCGCCGCCAGCACCTCGTGCACCCGCGCCTTGAGCAGCGTGCCCTCCGGGGTGTGCTCCTCGGAGATCACCTCGCCCTCGGCGTGCGCGCGCGAGACCAGCTGTCCGTGCGTGTACGGCACGAGGGCCTCGATCTCGACCTCGGGGCGCGGCAGTTCGGCGTCGATGATGCCGAGCAGCTGCTCGATGCCCATGCCCGTACGGGCGGAGACCGCGATGGAGTGCTTCTCGATCCGCAGCAGGCGCTGGAGGACCAGCGGGTCGGCCGCGTCCGCCTTGTTGATCACCACGATCTCGGGCACGTCGACCGCGCCCACCTCGCGGATCACCTCGCGCACGGCGGCCAGCTGCTCCTCCGGGGCCGGGTGTGAGCCGTCCACCACGTGCAGGATCAGGTCGGAGTCGCCGACCTCCTCCATGGTGGAGCGGAACGCCTCGACCAGGTGGTGCGGCAGGTGCCGGACGAACCCGACGGTGTCGGCCAGTGTGTACAGCCGGCCGCTGGGCGTCTCTGCCCGGCGCACGGTCGGGTCGAGGGTGGCGAACAGTGCGTTCTCCACCAGGACGCCCGCGCCCGTGAGGCGGTTGAGCAGCGAGGACTTGCCGGCGTTGGTGTACCCCGCGATGGCTACCGAGGGGACCTTGTTGCGACGGCGCTCCTGGCGCTTGATCTCGCGGCCGGTCTTCATCTCCGCGATCTCCCGGCGCATCTTCGCCATCTTCTCGCGGATCCGCCGCCGGTCCGTCTCGATCTTGGTCTCACCGGGACCACGGGTGGCCATGCCGCCGCCGGACGAGCCGGAGCCGCCACCGCCCATCTGCCGGGAGAGCGACTGGCCCCAGCCGCGCAGCCTGGGCAGCATGTACTGCATCTGGGCCAGCGAGACCTGGGCCTTGCCCTCTCGGGACTTGGCGTGCTGGGCGAAGATGTCGAGGATCAGGGCGGTCCGGTCGACCACCTTGACCTTGACGATGTCTTCCAGATGGATCAGCTGGCCGGGGCTGAGCTCACCGTCGCAGACCACGGTGTCGGCGCCGGACTCCAGGACGATGTCCCGCAGTTCCAGTGCCTTGCCGGATCCGATGTAGGTGGCCGGGTCGGGCTTGTCACGGCGCTGGTAGACGCCGTCGAGCACCAGCGCGCCCGCTGTCTCGGCGAGTGCGGCGAGCTCCGCCAGGGAGTTCTCCGCGTCCTTGAGGGTGCCCGTGGTCCAGACGCCCACCAGTACGACGCGCTCCAGGCGCAGCTGGCGGTACTCGACCTCGGTGACGTCTTCGAGTTCGGTGGAGAGGCCCGCCACGCGCCGCAGGGCGGCACGCTCGGAGCGGTCGAGCTGCTCGCCGTCCCGCTCGCCGTCGATCTCGTGGCTCCAGGCGACGTCCTCTTCCATCAGGGCATCGGCCCGAAGGCTCTCGGTGCGGTTCTTCTCCGCGAAGCTCTGCTCGTCCTGGGAAGGGGATGAAGAGGAGGTCATTGGATCCTTACGTCGTTGGAATGCGATTACGTCGGTCACAACGCGTAATGGATCCGAAAGATTCCCGAGTGGAATCCGGCCCCGGCAGCGCCGCCGACCCGTCGATGGTCGCACGGTGCCACCGGGCCCGTCACCCCGGTTTTCCGGCGCTCGGCGGGTCGGGGACGGGTGCCCCCGCGCCCGTGCCCCTAGGCGTGCCGGGGTGCGGCGCTGCGCCAGTCCTTGTGCCCGGGCATCGGCGGCGTCTTCGCCCCGTACAGCCAGCCCTGGAAGAACCCGGCGAGGTCGCGCCCGGCGACCTCGGACGCGAGGCCGACGAAGTCGGCGGTGGCGGCCGTCCCGTCCTCGTGGTCGCTCACCCAGCGCCGTTCCAGCTCGCGGAACCTCGCCGTGCCGATCTCCTGCCGCAGCGCGAACAGCACCAGCGCGCTCCCGTCGTAGACGACCGGCCGGAAGATGCTGATCTTCTGGCCGGGGACGGGCGGCTCGGGGGCCGCGGGCGGCCCGCCCGCGGCGCGCCAGCCGTCGGACTGGCGGTAGGCCTCGCGCATCCGCGTCTCCATCGGCCGGTTGCCGTGCTCCTGCGCGTACAGCGCCTCGTACCAGGTGGCGTGCCCCTCGTTGAGCCAGAGGTCGGACCACGCGCGCGGGGAGACGCTGTCGCCGAACCAGTGGTGCGCCAGCTCGTGCACCATCAGCGAGTCCACGTACCACTCGGGGTACCAGGCGCGCAGGAACAGCGACCGCTCGAAGAGCGACAGTGTCTGGGTCTCCAGCTCGAACCCGGTGTCCGCGCCGGCGATCAGGACGCCGTACGTCTCGAACGGGTACGGCCCGACCTGCTTCTCCATCCACGCGATCTCGGCCGGCGTCTTCTTCAGCCAGCGCTCCAGCTGCTGCCGGTCGGCCGCCGGGACGACATCGCGCACGGGCAGCCCGTGCGGCCCCTGGCGGCGCACCACTGCCGAGCGGCCGATGGAGACCTGGGCGAGCTCGGTCGCCATCGGGTGCTTGGTGCGGTACGTGGAGACGGCCCGGCCGCCCGCCCCCGTCCGGCCGGTCTCCAGCCCGTTGGCGACGACCGTGTACTCCTTGGGGGCGTCCACCCGGAAGGTGAACATCGCCTTGTCGGAGGGGTGGTCGTTGCACGGGAACACGCGGTGCGCGGCGTCGGCCTGGTTGGCCATCACCAGGCCGTCGGTGGTGCGCACCCAGCCGCCGTCCTCGGCGCCGCGCGGGTCGCTGGTGTGCCGGACGGTGATCCGCAGCCTCTGCCCTCCGTACACCGGGTGGCGCGGGGTGATCACCAGATCCTCGTCGGCGCTCGCGAACTCGGCCTGCTCCCCGTTCACTTCGACGCCGTGGACGGTGCCGCGCGCGAAGTCCAGGTTGATCCGGTCGAGCCAGTCAGTGGCGCGGGCGTCGATGGTGGTGACAGCCTCAAGCGGCTTGCTGTTGTCGCCCTGATAGGTGAATCCGATGTCGTACGAGAGGACGTCGTACCCGGGGTTGCCGAGCCGCGGGAAGAGCGGATCGCCGATTCCGGCCGGGGCGGGCGGCGGAGCGGCGGCCAGGACACAGGCGGCTGCGGTGGCCAGCAGAGCGGCACGCACACGGCGCGGGGAGAGCAGCATGCCCTACCGCTACCAGTACACCGTGCGAGGGCGGGGCCGACGCGCACCACCCCCACCCGAACGAGCGTCGGCCCGTCGGTTCAGCCGGCCGCGGCCGGGTGCTGCGCGCGGGTCACGTCGTACACCCCCGGCACATCGCGCATCACGCGCATCAGGGCGGGCAGCTCGGCGGCATCGGCCAGCTGGAGCGTGTACGTGTGCCGTACACGCTGCTCGCTGGGCGGCTCGACGGTGGCGGAGACGATCGCGGCGCCCGCCGTGGCGATGGCCTCGGTGAGGTCGGCGAGCAAGCGCGGGCGCCCGAACGCCTCGGCGACCAGCGTGACCCGGCAGGCGGCGGTGCCGCCCCAGCGCACCCCGACCCTGGCCCGCCCGAGCGCCGTCATACGGGCCACCGCCGGACACTCCTCGCGGTGGACGGTCACGGCGCCGCCGCGCACCGCGAAGCCGGTGACCGCGTCCGGCGGGACCGGCGTGCAGCACCCCGCGAGCCGTACCGTCGCGTCCGGCAGGTCGGTGACGGCGTTGGCGGCACTGCGCCGGTCGGTGGTGAAGGTGACCTGCGGGCGGGGCGCGGCCGCCGGGATCTTGACCCCTTCGGGGTGGTCGGCGAGCCAGCCGGTGATGGCGATCCGCGCGGCTGGGGTCCTGGCGTGGTCGAGCCAGTCCGGGGACGGCCCGGAGGCGGCGTCCTGGGCGAGCAGCAGTTGCACGGTGTCGCCGTCGCTCAGCACCGTACTGAGCGTCGCCAGACGGCCGTTGACGCGGGCACCGATGCAGCGGTGGGCGGCCTCGCCGTACTGGCCGTACGCGGCGTCCACACAGCTCGCTCCGGCCGGCAGGCCCAGGGTGCGGCCGTCGGCGCCGAAAACGGTGATCTCGCGGTCCTGCGCCAGTTCCTCCCGTAGGGAGGACCAGAAGGTGTCGGGGTCCGGCGCGTTCTGCTGCCAGTCCAGGAGACGGGAGAGCCAGCCGGGCCGGGTGGGGTCCTCGCGCTCGTCGGCCGCCGGGTCGGCGCCGTCGCCGGGCCCGCCCCCGGCGTACGGATTCCCGAGGGCGATGACGCCGGCCTCGGCGACCTTGTGCATCTGGTGGGTGCGGATGAGGACTTCGGCCACCGCGCCGTCGGAGCTCGCCACCGCCGTGTGCAGCGACTGGTACAGGTTGAACTTGGGAGCGGCGATGAAGTCCTTGAACTCGGAGATCACCGGGGTGAAGCAGGTGTGCAGTTCGCCGAGGACGGCGTAGCAGTCGGCGTCCTCGGCGACCAGGACGAGCAGCCGGCCGAGGTCCGTGCCGCGCAGCTCTCCGCGTTTGAGATGGACACGGTGGACGGAGACGAAGTGCCGTGGCCGGATGAGGACTTCGGCGCTGATGCCGGCTTCGCGCAGCACGGCCCTGACGCCGTCCGCGATGGCGGTCAGCGGGTCCTCGGAGCCCGAGTGGGCCGCGATCAGGGCCCGGGTGTGCTCGTACTCCTCGGGATGGAGGATGGCGAAAACCAGATCCTCCAGTTCGGTCTTGAGGGCCTGCACCCCCAGCCGTTCGGCCAGCGGAATCAGCACGTCACGGGTGACTTTGGCGATCCTCGCCTGCTTCTCCGGGCGCATCACGCCCAGGGTGCGCATGTTGTGCAGCCGGTCCGCGAGTTTGATCGACATCACGCGTACGTCGTTGCCGGTGGCGACGAGCATCTTGCGGAAGGTCTCGGGCTCGGCCGCCGCGCCGTAGTCGACCTTCTCCAACTTGGTGACGCCGTCCACCAGATAGGTGACTCCCTCGCCGAACTCCGCCCGCACCTGATCGAGCGTCACCTCGGTGTCCTCGACGGTGTCGTGCAGCAGCGAGGCCGTCAACGTGGTGGTCTCGGCGCCCAGTTCGGCGAGGATGAGGGTGACGGCCAGCGGATGCGTGATGTACGGCTCGCCGCTCTTGCGGAACTGGCCCCGGTGGGACGTTTCCGCCAGCACGTACGCGCGCCGCAGCACCGCCAGGTCGGCGTCGGGGTGATGGGCCCGGTGCGCCTCGGCGACGTGCCCGATGGCGTCGGGCAGCCGGTCGCGCGACGTGGGGCCCAGCAGGGCGGCCCGGCCCAGCCTGCGGAGGTCGATCCTGGGAAGTCCGCGTCGGCGGCTCTGCGCGTCAGGATTCGTGGCCTCTGCACTCATGGGGCACCTCCGGCAGCATCGACCGGCGGTGGAAAGGCAGGCGTGCCCTCAGGGCCGGTGCTTGATGCTACCGACCCCACCACGTGGCGCAGTCCGGCTCTCGCTCAGCGTGAACCGGATCACCCATTCGAGCGAAGGTTCAGGCCACGGCCGTTTCAACCGTTTCGAGGAGCGCCGGGTCGATCACGCCTTCGGCGACGATCACGGCGGGGCCGGTCATCTCGATCTCGCCATCGGGGAACTCCGTGATCACCAGAGTCCCGCCCGGGAGGTCCACCGTGTACGTCACGGGGGCGCCGGTGACGGCGGGGTCCGCGCCGTCCCTGCGCGCCGCCGCCACGGCGACCGCGCACGCGCCCGTTCCGCAGGAGCGGGTCTCGCCGGAGCCGCGCTCGTACACCCGCATCGCCACGTGGCCGGGGCCCCGGTCGACGACGAACTCGACGTTCACACCCTCCGGGTAGACGGCGGCCGGGCTGTACGGCGGCACCGAGCGCAGTTCGCCCGCGTGGGCCAGGTCCTCGACGAAGGCGACCGCGTGCGGGTTGCCCATGTTGACGTTGCGGGCGGACCAGCTGCGTCCCTCGACCGTGACCGTGACGCCCTCTTCCGGCAGCACGGCGCGGCCCATGGAGACCGTGATGTCGCCGCCCTTGGAGATGTGTGCCTTCTTCACCCCGCCCCGGGTGGCGATCGCCAGGTCGCCCTCCTCGACGAGCCCGGCGCGCTGGAGGTACCCGGCGAAGACGCGCACGCCGTTGCCGCACATCTCGGCGATCGAGCCGTCCGAGTTGCGGTAGTCCATGAACCACTCGGCCTCGCCGGCCATGGTCTTCGCCTCGGGGTGCGCGGCGCTGCGCACGACGTGGAGCAGCCCGTCGCCGCCGATGCCGGCCCGGCGGTCGCAGAGGCGGGCGACGGTGGAGGCGGGCAGGTCGACGGCGTTGTCCGGGTCGGGGAGGATCACGAAGTCGTTCTCGGTCCCGTGGCCCTTGAGGAAGGTGAGCGGCGAGGTGTTGTTCACGCCGTCAATCGTACGGGTGCCCACTGACAACGGGCCGGGACGCTCCGGGACGACGTGTCCAGGGCGGGGGTGGGCTGGGTCGACGGGTCCCCGCGGGGCGGGGTCGACGGGTTCTCGTCGGAGTCGGCGGGCACCGGACTCCGCCGGGCCACGCCGCCCCGCGGCGCTCAGCGCAGCCGGGCGACGCGCCAGACGGCAAGTGCCACCACCGCGGCCAGGCCGCCCACGTACAGCCCGATCACCCGCCAGTCGGGGCGCTCGCCCGATCCGCGCGCGGGCAGCCCCGGCCACGTGTAGCCGACCCGGCGGGCGGCCATCATGCCCCAGCCGGCGGCGCAGCAGCTGATCAGGAGGCCGAGCATGGCCACGACCGGGCCGCCGTCGCCGAACTCGAAGGCGAGCGGGAAGGCGAACATCAGCGAGCCCATGGCCGCGAGCATCACGATCGGCGCGAGCTGCCAGATCCGCAGCCTGCGCTGCGGGCGGATCTCGACCTCGACCTCGCCGCCCTCGGCGAGCACACTGTCGTCCTGCGGTCCGTCGGGGGTGAGTCCGACGGCTCCCGGCACGGCCGGGCCCAAGGCACCGACGACCAGCTCCGCGGGGCTCGGTTCCGGGGCGTCGTGGTGGGCGGGCTCCCGTCCGGCGTCGCTCACGTCCGGCCCTTCCGACACTGCCGTCACTTCCGAAGGACCCGGTTGCGCGGGCTCGTCCCGCGTTCCGTGCTCTCTGTCGCGAGGGCCGGCTTCCATCGCCACGCGCCCTCCCAACTCGGACTCCACTGGTCGATCGAGGTCGATGATGGCACGCGCGCGGGTGCCGGAATGACCGGCGGTGCGTCCCGATGCCATCACGTGATCAGGCTGTGACCGCTCGTTCGACCAACGCCAGCGCCTGCCCGGGGAGTTCCCCTCGGTGCTCGACGGCACCGCTCAGCCAGTGCACGCGCGGGTCCCGGCGGAACCAGGAGTCCTGGCGGCGCGCGAAGCGCTTGGTGGCGCGGACGGTCTCGGCGCGCGCCTCGTCCTCGGTGCACTCCCCCCCGAGCGCCGTGAGCACCTGCTGGTAGCCCAACGCGCGCGATGCGGTACGCCCCTCCCGCAGCCCCTGGGCCTCCAGCGCGCGCACCTCGTCCACCAGGCCCGCCTCCCACATACGGTCGACCCGGACGGCGATCCGCTCGTCGAGCTCGGGACGGCCGACGTCGACGCCGATCTGCACGGTGTCGTACACGGAGTCGTGGCCGGGCAGGTTGGCCGTGAACGGCTTTCCGGTGATCTCGATGACCTCCAGGGCCCGCACGATCCTGCGGCCGTTGCTGGGCAGGATCGCGCGCGCCGCCCCGGGGTCGGCCTCGGCCAGGAGCCGGTGCAGCGCGCCGGGCCCGTCCTGCTCCAGCTCGCGCTCCAGACGCGCGCGTACCTCGGGATCGGTGCCGGGGAAGTCGAGCACGTCGATCGCGCCGCGCACGTAGAGGCCGGAGCCGCCGACGAGGACCGGCGTGCGGCCCTCGGCGAGCAGCCGGTCGATCTCGGCGCGGGCGAGCTTCTGGTACTCGGCGACGCTGGCGGGCTCGGTCACGTCCCAGATGTCCAGGAGGTGGTGGGGCACTCCGCCGCGCTCGTCGAGCGTCAGCTTGGCGGTGCCGATGTCCATCCCCCGGTAGAGCTGCATCGAGTCGGCGTTGACGACCTCGCCGCCGAGCTGCTGGGCCAGGAAGACACCCAGATCGGACTTTCCGGCCGCTGTGGGACCGACGACGGCGATGACCCGCGGTGCGGGAGCTGCAGTTCTCACTGTCACAGTCTCGCAAACCTCGGCCACCGTCCCCGAACGAGCTACGTGACGGGACGCATGCGGGTTCGTTGCCTGTTGCGAGGTTCCGACCGCCGGTTTGCCGAACCGGTACCCCCGGGCGACGCAATGAGGCGCTCCGGATGGGGCGGGATTTCGCCCACACGAGTACGCTATGGAGTAGATATGGGTGTTTTTTCAAGGTTTCGCCGTAAGGCCGAGGAGGCTGTAGCGGAGTCAACCGAGGAGGCGAAGTCCGCCACCCTGACGGCCGAGGGGGAGGCCCCGGAGGGCGAGCCGGAGACCGCCACCACGGAGGGTTCCGAGCCTGCCGCGGAGGCCACGGCGGAGGAGTCCGCCGAAGCGGCCGCCGCCGAGGGCGTGGAGATTCCCAAGCAGCAGTCGGCGGAGGAAGCGGCGGACAACGAGGCGGGCGAGAGCGCCCGGAAGTAACGCGGCGTATGCATGCATTTCGTACGGTCCCCTGGTCGAGGGCGCGCAGTTCCCGAGATGAGGGCAGAGGGAAGGTGACCACATGGGCTTCTTGGAGAGCCTGAAGGACAAACTGGCCCCCGCCAAGGACAAGGTGTCCGACTTCGCACAGCAGCACGAGGCAAAGATCGGACAGGGGCTGGACAAGGTCGCCAGGACCGTCGACGAAAAGACCAAGGGCAAGTACAGCGACAAGATCCAAACGGGTACGGGGAAGGCCAAGGACGCCCTGGACCGGATCTCGCACAAGGACGACGGCGGCACCCCGCCTCCGACGGCCTGATCACCTCGGGGACGGCCGTGGAGCACTCAAGCTCCACGGCCGTCCCCGTGTGGTGTCGCGGCCCCGTGCGCCGCCTGGCACGCGCTGCTCCGAGGCAGCCCGGGCCGGGATCCGGCGTCGCTCAGGACCAGACGGCGACGAAGTACCCCACGCCGTACGGCGCGTCCTCGTACAGCAGCCGGCCCGCCAGGCCCGCCCCCTCGGCGGCGCCCGCCAACACCTGCCAGGGTGCCCGGCCGGCCGCCTTGAGTTCGTACGCGAGCTCCGCGTCCAGCTCCAGCAACGCGCGCGTGTCGGCGGCGCCCAGCGCGCTCCCCACGCCTTCGTCGAAGACGGTGGCGCGCTCGTCGAGGTAGCCGGGGGACTTGAGGGTGCGGCAGGCGCTGCCGTCGCCCATCACCAGGAGAGCGACGCGGTCGGCCCTGGCGCCCAGGCCCCGCCCCGCGTCGGCGCAGCGTGCGGCCTCCAGCGGCTCGCCCACTCCCAGCCCCTCGACCGGGGCGTCCGACCAGCCGGACCGTTCCAGCAGCCACGCGCCGACGGCGAGCGAGGGCGGCAGCTCTCGCTCCTCGCGCGCGTCACCACCGTCGGCCGGCGCCGGGCCGAGCCGTACGCGAAGGTCCACGCCGAAGCCTGCGAAGGACCCGGGCGCGCCCTGGGGGTGCGGGCCGCGCGCCGCCTGGTCGGCGGGGCCGACCACGACGAGCAGATCGGGCCGGGAGGCGGCCAGCAGCCCCACGGCGTCGGCGCAGGCGTCCCGCGCGGCATCGAGCTCCGGCGCGGCGCCGGAGGCGACCGCGGGCACCAGTAGCGGCGGACAGGGGCAGACGGCGGCGGCTACGAGCATGATCCGCAGCGTAGTGGGTGTGCCCGGCTTCGGCCCGGCACGGGCGCCACGAACCGGCCACGCGCGCGTGAGCTGAGCGAAGGCGATCCGGGCGGCGACGCGCTTATCGATGAACCGACCACGCGCGCGTGAGCTGAGCCCGTCCGGGCAACCCACCCGCGTTGTGGGCCGGAACCCGCCACGCGCGCGTCAACGGGCCACCCGCGAGTGGCTTCGTCCACGCGCGCGTGGAGAGACTTCAGACGACGCTGCATCCGCCCGTCGCGGCCGGCAGCGGCTCGGGGACGCCGATCTTCGGCAGGCCGAGCAGCACCCCGGCGGGCTGTGCCGGGGCCGCGTTGCGCTTCTCCCAGGCGTCGCCCGCGCGGGTGCGGCGCACGCCGCTCGTCGGGCCCTCGGCCAGCAGGTGGTGCGGGGCTGCGTAGGTGATCTCGACGGTCACCACGTCGCCGGGGCGCACGTCCTGCTCCGGCTTGGTGAAGTGCACCAGGCGGTTGTCGGGGGCGCGGCCGGAGAGCCGGTGCGTGCTGCCGTCCTTGCGGCCCTCGCCCTCGGCGACCATGACCTCCAAGGTGCGGCCGACCTGCTTCTTGTTCTCCTCCCAGGAGATCTCCTCCTGGAGGGCCACCAGGCGCTCGTAGCGCGCCTGCACGACCTCCTTGGGGATCTGTCCCTCCATGGTCGCCGCGGGGGTGCCGGGGCGCTTGGAGTACTGGAAGGTGAAGGCGTTCGCGAAGCGGGCCTCGCGGACCGCGTGCATGGTCTGCTCGAAGTCCTCCTCGGTCTCGCCGGGGAAGCCCACGATGATGTCGGTGGAGATGGCCGCGTGCGGAATGGCGGCGCGGACCTTCTCGATGATCCCGAGGAAACGCTCCTGCCGGTACGAGCGGCGCATCGCCTTCAGGACGGTGTCCGAGCCGGACTGCATCGGCATGTGGAGCTGCGGCATCACGTTCGGGGTCTCGGCCATCGCGGCGATCACGTCGTCCGTGAAGTCGCGGGGGTGCGGCGAGGTGAAGCGGACCCGCTCCAGGCCCTCGATCTTGCCGCAGGCGCGCAGCAGCTTGGAGAAGGCCTCGCGGTCCCCGATGTCCGAGCCGTACGCGTTGACGTTCTGGCCGAGCAGGGTGATCTCGGAGACGCCCTCGGCGACCAGCGCCTCGACCTCGGCGAGGATGTCGCCGGGGCGGCGGTCCTTCTCCTTGCCGCGCAGCGCGGGGACGATGCAGAAGGTGCAGGTGTTGTTGCAGCCGACCGAGATGGAGACCCAGGCCGCGTAGGCGGACTCGCGCCGGGTGGGCAGCGTCGAGGGGAACGCCTCCAGCGACTCGGCGATCTCGACCTGCGCCTCTTCCTGGATGCGGGCGCGCTCAAGGAGCACCGGCAGCTTGCCGATGTTGTGCGTGCCGAAGACGACGTCCACCCAGGGCGCCCGCTGGACGATGGTGTCGCGGTCCTTCTGGGCCAGACAGCCGCCGACGGCGATCTGCATCCCGGGCCGCTTCGTCTTCATCGGGGCGAGCCGGCCGAGATTGCCGTACAGCTTGTTGTCGGCGTTCTCGCGCACCGCGCAGGTGTTGAAGACGACGACGTCGGCGTCACCGTCGCTGCCCTCGGGCGCGCGTACGTAGCCCGCGCCCTCCAGGAGGCCGGACAGCCGCTCGGAGTCGTGCACGTTCATCTGGCACCCGTAGGTGCGCACCTCGTACGTTTTCAAACCCTCTACCTCGCTCATCTCGTACACCAGGGTACGAGGTCGTACCGGCACACCGCCCCGCCTTCCCCCGACCCCGGGCCTGGCCATCACGGGGAGTGAGCTGGCAGGATCGCGCCATGCTCCAGGCCCTCCCCCGTGTCAGCCGCCGTCGTGCCCTCCAGGGGGCGGCCGCGGCGCTGGTGGTGTTCGGGCTGCTGCTGTGGTGGCTGCTGTCGCTGGGGGCCTCGCGGCCGTCGGGGACGATCACGTTCAGTACGGGTGTGCGGACCGGGGTGTACCAGCGGTACGGCGAGCTGCTGGAGCGGGCGCTGGCCGACGATCTGCCCGAGGTGGACGTCCGGCTCCAGACCAGCGAGGGCTCGCAGCAGAACCTGAAGCGGGTGGCCACCGGGCAGGCCGACTTCACCATCGCGACCGCCGACGCGGTGGCCAAATACCTCCGCGACGACTCCGTCGGGGCCGACCGCCTGCGCGGCTGCGCCCGCCTCTACGACGACTACGTCCAGCTCGTCGTGCCCCGCGACTCGTCGGTGCGTACGACGGCGGACCTGCGCTCCAAGCGCGTCGGCATAGGCCAGCCCGGGTCGGGGGTGCGGCTGCTCGCGGAGCGGCTGATGACCGCCGCCAAGCTGGATCCGGCGCATGACATCACTGCGGTGTCGGCGGGCATCGACACCATGCCGGAGCTGCTGCGGACCGGGAAGATCGACGCGTTCTTCTGGTCGGGCGGGCTGCCCACCACAGCCGTGCTGCGGCTGTCCGAGCAGGACCAGATCCGCCTGGTGCCGCTGGGCGACCTGGTCACCGCGCTGCACCGAGAGGACGGCCTCACCGGTTTCTACCGGGCGGCGACCATGCCCGCCGACGCCTATCCGCAGGCGCAGCGGGGCGTCGCCGTACCGACGATCGCGGTGGCGAACCTGCTGGTCACCACGGACCGTACGGACCGGGGCCTGACCGAGGAGTTCACCCATACGGTGATCCGCAGCCGGGACGCCATCGGCCGCGAGGTGCACGCCGCGCAGCTGGTGGATCTGCGCACCGCGATCTACACGGAGCCGCTGCCGCTGCACGACGGCGCGCGCCGCTACTACCTCTCGACCAAGCCCTGACCCGGGGGGCACCGGCAGTCGGCCGACCCGCCTCAGCCGGGCTCTCCCGGGGCCGTAAGAGCCCCTCAGCCCGTCGGCGAGGTGCGCGGCACCCGGAGGGTCACCCGCAAGCCGTGCGGCTCGTGGTGGGCGTATGTGATGGTGCCGTCGCCCGCCGCGAGCAGGATCCGCGAGATGGACAGGCCCAGGCCCGATCCCTTGATGTTCTGGTGCCGGCCCGAGCGCCAGAACCGGTCCCCGATCCGGCTCAGTTCGTCGTCGGTCAGGCCGGGTCCGCGATCGGTGACGGTGATCTTCGAGTAATCGCCGTCAGCGGCGATGGCGACCGTGACCTCCTCACCCTCCGGAGTGAACTTCAGTGCGTTGTCGATGACGGCGTCCAGGGCGCTGGAGAGCGCCACCGGGTCCACCCAGGCGGTGACGGCGGCCCGCTGCTCGGTGAGCCGCACGCCCTTGTCCTCGGCGAGCGGGCGCCAGGCCTCCACCCGCTCGCGCGCCAGCGCGCCGATGTCGGTGAGATGGAGGTCCGCCTCGGCGTGCTCGGCCAGCGCCAGGCCCAGCAGGTCGTCTAGCACCTGGGCCAGGCGCTTGCCCTCGGCACGCACCGAGGCGATCTCCTCGTTCCCTTCGGGCAGTTCGAGCGCGAGGAGTTCGATGCGCAACAGCAGGGCGGAGAGCGGGTTGCGCAACTGGTGGGAGGCGTCGGCGACGAAGGCGCGCTGCTGGTCCAGCACGTCCTCGACGTTGTCCGCCATCTCGTTGAACGACCGGGCCAGCCTTCTTAGTTCCGGGGGTCCACCGGCGACCGCGACGCGTGACTTCATGCGCCCGGTCGCTATGTCGTGCGTGGCCGCGTCCAGGACGCGTACGGGCCGCAGCACCCAGCTGGTGAGCCGGAAGGCCGCACCGACCGCGAGCAGCATCGCCGCCACCTCGCCCGCCGCGATCAGCAGCCAGCCGCGCAGTGCCCGCGACCGCATGTGCCCGGTGGGCGAGTCGGTGACCACCACGGCGATCACATCGCCCTCGCGCACCACCGGGGAGGCCACCACGAGCCGTCCGCGCTGCCACGGCCAGACCTGGGGCGGATCGTGGCTCCTGCGGCCCGCCAGCGCCTCCTGGAAGGCGTCGCCGCCCTTGCTGTCGTCCGGCACGGCCCAGCCCCTGGGGGCGCTCGCCATGGCGACGCCGTTGCGGAAGAAGACGCCCGCGCGGATCCCGTACAGCTCGTGGTAGCGGGCGAGTTCCTCCTCCAGGGTGGCCAGGCGCTCTTTGCTGCTGGTGTCCTTGTCGTCGGCGGCGGTGACGAACTGGGCGAGCGCCGCGAAGCGCGCGGTGTCGTCGATGCGGTCGACGACGACCTTCTGCTGCTGGGCGGAGGCGACGCTGATCGCGAGCGGGAAGCCCAGCGCCATCAGGACGAGGGCGAGCAGGAAGATCAGCAGCGGCAGGAGTCGCGTACGCACCGGGTGTGTCGGGCCTTACAGCGCGGCCGGGGCGACGAGCCGGTAGCCGACGCCGCGCACGGTCTCGATCAGGGCCGGCATCCGCAGCTTGGAGCGCAGGGACGCGACGTGCACTTCGAGAGTGCGCCCCGTGCCCTCCCAACTGGTGCGCCACACCTCGCTGATGATCTGCTCGCGCCGGAAGACCACCCCGGGCCGCTGGGCGAGCAGCGCGAGCAGGTCGAACTCCTTGCGGGTGAGCTGGACGCACTCGCCGTCGACGCTGACCCTGCGGGTGGGCAGCTCGATCTGGACGCGCCCCAGTCGCAGGGCGACCGCCGGGATCGCGCCGCTGTCCTCGCCCGTGGTGGTGCGGCGGCTGACCGCGTGGATGCGCGCCAGCAGTTCGCCGGTGTCGTAGGGCTTGACCACGTAGTCGTCGGCGCCGAGGTTCAGGCCGTGGATGCGCGAGCGCACGTCCGCGCGCGCGGTGACCATGATCACCGGGATGGCGGTGCGCTTGCGGATCTTCCCGCAGACCTCGTAGCCGTCCTGGTCGGGCAGTCCGAGGTCGAGCAGGACGACCCCGAAGGGCTCCTTTGGGGCGCGGTCGTCCGGCAGCAGCGCCCGCAGCGCCTCCTCGCCGTTGCGCGCGTGCACCACGGCGAAGCCGTGCTTGGCGAGCACGGCGGACAGGGCCGCGGCGACATGGTCGTCGTCCTCGACGAGCAGCAGTCTCATCGCCCCCCCTTCCGTAGTCGTCGCCAGGCATGTACTCCCGCATCCACGCCCATGCCGCCGGTGTGCGTCAAGAGGGCACGCACCGGAGCGCGGCTTCCGTTACGCAGCCGGTATTGCACCGCGCGCCCCCTTAACGGAGAGTGCCACTCCGCTACCGGATCGTGATGCTCAAGTTCCGCTCAGATGTAATGACGCTGGTCGTAGCGGCGCACTACGTTCCTCCCCAACCGAGGAAGAGCGGAGCTGGAAGCCGATGAGCGGAGTATCAGTGGCCAAGGACGCCGAGGACGCGGCACCCGCGTCGGGCGACCTGGTCGTGCTGAACAACGTCAACAAGCACTTCGGCGCGCTGCACGTGCTCCAGGACATCGATCTGACGATCGCGCGCGGCGAGGTCGTGGTCGTGATCGGACCGTCGGGGTCCGGAAAGTCCACGCTGTGCCGCACCATCAACCGCCTGGAGACGATCGACTCCGGGGCGATAACGATCGACGGGAAGCCGCTGCCGCAGGAGGGCCGCGAACTGGCCCGGCTCCGCGCCGACGTCGGCATGGTCTTCCAGTCGTTCAACCTCTTCGCGCACAAGACCGTGCTGGAGAACGTCATGCTGGGCCAGACCAAGGTCCGCAGGACGGAGAAGAAGCAGGCCGAGGAGAAGGGCCGCGCCCTGCTCGACCGGGTGGGCGTGGGCACCCAGGCCGACAAGTACCCCGCGCAGCTGTCCGGCGGACAGCAGCAACGCGTCGCCATCGCGCGCGCGTTGGCGATGGACCCGAAGGTCATGCTCTTCGACGAGCCCACCTCCGCGCTCGACCCGGAGATGATCAACGAGGTCCTCGAAGTCATGCAGCAGCTGGCGCGCGACGGCATGACGATGGTCGTCGTCACCCATGAGATGGGCTTCGCCCGCTCCGCCGCCAACCGCGTCGTCTTCATGGCCGACGGAAAGATCGTCGAAGAGGCCACGCCCGACCAGTTCTTCAGCAACCCGCGCAGCGACCGGGCCAAGGACTTCCTGTCGAAGATCCTTCACCACTGAGGCTCCCCGCGGACCCGGAGCGGCTGCCCGAGTGCGGCTCCTCCCCCACCGGCGCCACCGGCCGACGGCCCCCACATCTGAGCGATTCAAGCGATACGAGGGATGTTCACATGAAGCTCCGCCAGTCCGCCGCCTTCGCGGCGATCGCTGTGCTCGCGCTGACCGCGACCGCCTGCGGCGGCAAGTCCGGTTCCGCGGGCGACAAGCAGGCCGCCAAGCCCGGCCAGTCGGGCGCCCCGCAGCTGCCCACGTACACCGTCGCCAAGGACGTCACCCTCGACTCCCCCGCCTTCAAGGCCGCCAAGGCCCGCGGCAAGCTGGTCATCGGCTCCAAGGCCGACCAGCCCTACCTCGGCTTCGAGGACCAGTCGACCAAGGTGCGCTCCGGCTTCGACGTCGAGGTCGCCAAGATGATCGCCGCCGACCTGGGCTTCACCGACCAGCAGATCCAGTGGAAGACCGTCGACTCCGGCATCCGTGAGACCGCGATCTCCAAGGGCCAGGTCGACTACTACGTAGGCACCTACACGATCAACGACAAGCGCAAGAAGCTGGTCGGCTTCGCGGGCCCGTACTACAAGGCCGGCGCCGACCTGCTGGTCCGCAAGGACGAGACCGCGATCACCGACAAGAACACGGTCAAGGGCAAGAAGGTCTGCTCGATCGTCGGCTCCACCCCGCTCCAGGAGATCAAGAAGCCGGAGTACGGCGCGAAGGTCGTCGAGCTCGCCAAGTACTCCGACTGCGTGCAGCAGCTGCTGACCAAGCAGGTCGACGCGGTCACCACCGACGACTCGATCCTCAAGGGCTACGCGGCCGCCAACCCCGGCAAGCTCAGGGTCACCGGTCACCCGTTCACGCAGGAGCCGTACGGCGTAGGCATGAGCAAGGACGACAAGGCGCTGCGCGACTTCGTCAACGACTCGATCGAGAAGCACGTCAAGGACGGCACCTACAAGAAGATCTACGAGGCGACTCTCGGTCTGTCGGGCGCCAAGTACGTCGACCCGCCGGCCGTCCAGCGCTACTGATCCGGTCGCACCCCTACGGGTGTCACCGAGACGGCACGGTTGACCGCGCCGCCGCCGACCCGGCCGGCTGAGCCGCCCTCCACGCGCGCGTGGAGGGCGCTCCCGGCCCTGCCCGCCCAGCCGCCCGCCGACGCGGAGACCTCATGAACGTACTGCTCGACAACTTCTCGGAATTCCGTGACGGCTTCATAGGAACCGTGGAGATCACCGCCGTCAGTTCGGTCATCGCCCTGGTCCTCGGGCTGCTGCTGGCCGGATTCCGGGTCTCGCCGGTGCCGCCGCTGCGCTTCTTCGGCACCGCCTGGGTGACGCTGCTGCGCAACACCCCGCTGACCCTGCTGTTCCTCGCCTTCTTCTTCGTCGTCCCGGAGATCTTCTTCCCCGGGATGAGCCCCTTCCTGCTCGGCTCGCTCGCCCTCGGCTTCTACACCGCCTCCTTCGTGTGCGAGACCGTCAGGTCCGGCATCAACACCGTGCCGCTGGGCCAGGCCGAGGCCGCCCGCTCGATCGGCATGTCGTTCACACAGACCCTGCGCCTGATCGTCCTGCCGCAGGCCACCCGGACCGTCATCCCGCCGCTGAGCTCGATCTTCATCGCGCTCACCAAGAACTCGGCGATCGCCGGCGCCTTCAGCGTCACCGAACTCTTCGGCTGGCAGAAGCTGATGAGCGACGAGGGCTACGACATCGTCCCCGTCTTCGTCTGGGTCGCACTGGGCTACCTGGTCGTCACCTTCTTCATCAGCGGCGCCTTCCGCCTGCTGGAGAGCCGTATGGAGGTCGCCCGATGAGCGCCAGCGTTCTCTACGACGCCCCGGGCCCCAAGGCCGTCGTACGCAACCGGATCTACGCCGTCCTCGGCTCGCTCGCCATCCTCGCGCTGCTCGCCCTGAGCATCGTGCGGCTGTCGGACAAGGGCCATCTCGCCCCCGAGATGTGGGACATCTTCAACTACTCGGGCATCCGGGAGAACATCGCCGACGGTGTCGTCGCCACCCTCAAGGCCTTCGGCCTGGCGGCGGTCGGCTCGCTGGTCCTCGGCGTGCTCCTGGCGGTCGCCCGCCTCTCCGACCACAAGCCGGTCCGCTGGGCCGCGACGGGCTTCATCGAGCTCTTCCGGTCGATCCCGCTGCTGATCACCATCTACGCCGTCTGGGTCGGATTCCTGACCGACTACTCGATGTGGGCGCTGGCGCTCGGCCTGTCGATCTACAACGGCTGCGTCCAGGCCGAGGTGCTGCGCGCGGGCGTCAACTCCGTGCCCAAGGGCCAGCGCGAGGCGGCGTACGCGCTCGGCATGAGCAAGACCCAGGTCATGACCAGCGTGCTGATGCCGCAGGCGGTCCGGGCGATGCTGCCGACGATCATCAGCCAGCTGGTGGTGACCCTCAAGGACACCTCGCTCGGCTTCATCATCCTCTACCCCGAACTGCTCCAGACGGCCCGTCTGATCGCGAGCAACACCCAGGTCAACGGCCAGTACCCGTACGTGTCGACGATCGTCGTCATCGGCACCATCTACGTCGCGATGTGCATGGCGCTCTCCGGTCTCGCCACCTGGATCGAGCGGCGCGGCCGGCGCGCCAAGACCGGCATCACCATGGCCGCGGCAGCGGCCCCGGTGACCGGCGCCGACCCGGTCGGTGCGGTCGTGGGAGCCGGTGCCGAAGTGCCCGACGGGCCCGGCGGTACGACAAACTGACGGTGTATGAGGCAGTGGCGCTCGCGTCACTGCCTCCGTCACTTGACGCAAGCACCCGCAGTGGGTTGCATACGTTCTGTGATCGTGCACCGGGTCCTCAGCGCCACCTGCCAGCCGTCCCGCCGGGCCCAGGGAGCCACGCCGTGGACCCGGTGATCGTCGTCGGCGCCGGTCCGGTCGGACTCGCGCTCGCCCTCTCCCTCGCCGCCCAGAAGGTGCCCTCCGTCGTCCTTGACGAGGGCCCCGGCGGTGAGGAGCCCCGCCCGGTCCGTACGGCCGTCCTGCGGCCCGACACGGCCGCCTTCGCGGAACGGCTGGGCTGCGCCGCGGTACGCGACGAGGGCGCCCGCTGGGTGGGCTGGCGGGCCATGCGGCGCGGCACCCTGCAACGTCAGGTCTCCTTCGGAGACGGTCTCGACGGCGGCCCCCCACCGGTCCATCTGCCCCAGCACGCCCTCACCCTCGGCCTGCGGGAAGCGGCGGCCGCCTCCCGGCTCGTCAAGCTGGCACCCCAGAGCCGTCTGGACGCCCTGGAGCAGGACGACAGCGGCGTCTCCGCCCACACCACCGGCCCGGGCGCCGCCTGGTGGCGCGGCAGCTACCTGGTGGGCTGCGACGGCGCGCGCTCCACCGTGCGCAAACTCCTCGACGTCCGCTTCGCCGGGCGTACGGCAGTGGAGCGTCAGGCAGTCGTCGCGCTGCGCACCGAACTGCCCTGGCCCGGCGAGGCGTTGCTGCACCGGCTGCCTCCGTGGCGCACCGGCGGCGAGGAGGTGACGGCCCGCCCACTGCTCGACGGGACCTGGCGCATCGACTGGCTGCTGCCGCCCCGCGCCGAACTCGTCACCCCGGACGCGCTGATGGGCCGGCTGCGCGACACGCTGGCCGGGTGGTGCGGCACGACTCCGTCGTACGAACTCCTGGACACCGGCGTGTACACGCTCCATCATCGCCTCGCCCGCCGCTGGCGGGTGCGCCGCGCCTTCCTCGCCGGGGACGCCGCCCATCTGCTGGGCGCGGTGGGCATCCAGGGCCTCGACGAGGGGCTGCGGGACGCCTCCAACCTGGCCTGGAAGCTGGCGCAGGCCTGGCATCACGGCGCCTCCGAGGTGCTGCTAGACAGCTATCAGACGGAGCGACGCGCGAGTGTCGCCGCCCGGCTGCGCGCCGCCGACCAGGCGCTGCCCGTGCTGCGCGGCAGCGGAGGGCTGCGCTCGTACATCCCGGGCGCCGCGCGTGGCCACGACGCGTTGCTCGCCGACGGCCACCTGGGGCACGGCCCGCTCGGCGCGCCGCCCGCCTACCCGCACTCCCCCCTCGCGCCCCCACCCGCCGAGGCGCACGCGCCGGTCGACACAGAGGCGGGCGCACCGGTCGAGGACGTCCCCGTGACGGCTCCGGACGGATCCACGGTGGCACTGCGGGACCGGCTGGGCCGGGGACGGCTCCTGGTGGTCCTGGTCGCACCCGGCACCGGCGTCTGGGACCGGCGGCACTGGCTGACCGCTGGGGTGATGCCGCGCCTGACGGCCGCGGTGAACGCCCTGCCCGCCGACGCCGAGCTGCTGGTGGCCGAGGAGTACCCGGGAGCCGCGGCCCACACCGTGCTGCTCGTACGCCCCGACGGGCACCTGGTCACCGCCTTCTGCGGGGTCTGGCCGGGCGAGCTGTACACGGCCGCCGACACGGCGCGCGGTGGGGCCGTCGCCCACGCGCACGTGGAGGACCGCACCGCGGACATCAATTGACCGGCACAGGCGCACATGGTGTACTCCGGAACGTGACCGACACCGATGTGCGCCTGTGGCGGAGGGTCCATATGGACCTCGTCCGCTACGCGGGCTGCGTGTGTCGCCCGTCCTGCTGATTCGCCTCTCCCTCCTCGCGCCGCCGGGCCGCTGTCCGGCGTACGCGCGCACACGCGAACTCTCCAGGACGGTCCCACGTGTCACCTTCCGCGCATCCCCCTACGTCCGACTCCACCCGCGTCTGCCTGCCCGGGCCCGCTTCCCCCTCCGCGCCGAGCCAGGCGGACCTGCTCGACTTCGCCCGCCGCACGGCCGCCGACGCCTCGCTCGTCGCCTCCCTGCCACTCGACCCGCAGGGCAGGACCTGGATCCGGCTGGACGGCCCCGGCGGCAGCGAGGCCTGGCTGATCGGCTGGCCGCCGGGCACCGGCACCGGCTGGCACGACCACGGCGGCTCCCACGGCGCGTTCGCGACGGCGGCCGGGACGCTCAAGGAGGACTCCCTGGCGGCCAGGCTGCCGTCCGAGGGGTGGAAGACGCTGGAACTCGCCGAGGACCTCGACCGTTCACGGAACGTGGAGGCCGGAAAGGGGCGGTCTTTCGGACCGCACCACGTGCACGAGGTGCGCAACGAGTCGACGACCGACCACACGATCTCGGTCCACGCGTACTACCCACCGCTGCCCCTGATCCGGCGCTACAGCCGTACGGGCGCGGTGCTGCGGCTGGAGCACGTCGAGCGCCCGGAGGACTGGCAGTGAGCGAACACCCGGTGGGAATCGACGAGTTGCTGGACCGGGTCCGCGAGGACCTGGACCGAGTCGAGGCGCGGGAGGCGCGAGAGGCCGCGCGGGCGGGCGAGGCGCTCCTGGTCGACATCCGGTACGCGGCGCTGCGCGAGCGCGACGGCCTGATCCCCGGAGCGCTCGTCGTCGAGCGCAACGAGCTGGAGTGGCGGCTCGACCCCCAGGGCAGCCACCGCGCCCCGGAGGCCACCGGCCACGACCTGCGGGTCGTGGTGATCTGCAACGAGGGCTACGCGTCGTCCCTCGCGGCCGCGTCCCTGCGCCAGTTGGGGCTGCACCGGGCGACGGACCTGATCGGCGGATTCCAGGCGTGGCGCGCGGACGGACTGCCGGTGACGGCTCCTGCCGGGTGACGCGCGGGCGGGCCTGGAGGGCTGACCGCGCTTGCAGGCATGAGGGCTGACAGGGCTTGCCCGATTGCAAGCGCCAGGGCTGCCGGTCAGCGGGTGTTCATCCGCTGACCGGCAGTCCTGGCCTGGACCGGTGGTGGAGGCGGCCGAGAAGGGCTACTGCTTGCTGGTGGCCACCTCCACCGGGCGTACGGCGAGCGCCATCCGCCCGGGCAGGGCCGTCGCGACGAGGGCCAGCAGTCCGGCGACCCCGACGACGGTCACGTACACCAGGGGAAGGACGGCCGGGGCGGCGCTGCCCGTCATGCCCACGCTGAAGGCGGTGAGCACGGCCAGCGAGATCGCCGAGCCGAGCACCGCGGCGATCGACAGCACCGCGACGGCTTCGAGACGGAGCATCCGCAGCACCTGGCGGCGCGTGGCACCCGCGAGCCGGAGCATCGCGAACTCCCGGAACCGCTCGGACACCGACATGGCGAGCGTGTTGACGACGGCGATGGCGGTGAAGACGAGCACCAGCCCCATGGCCAGGCAATTGACCTCGGCGCCCGCCCGCTGCTGGTCGGCCTGGAGCTTGTCGACACTCGAACGGGTGATAACGGACAGGCCGGGGAACTCCTTCACCGCGGCGGCGAGTTCACTCTGAGTAACCGTGTTGGCGGCGGAGACCAGGACGGTGGAGGCGAGGGGGTTGTCCATGTGGTGGGCGAGCAGGTCGTGCGGGAGGGTGATGTCACCGAAGCCGAGCCCGCGGGCGTATACGGCGACGACGGTCAGGGTGGCGGGCGTTCCGTCGCCGAGAGTGAGCTTGAGCGGGCTGCCAGGGCGCAGCCCCAGCTGGTCGGCGGCGAGTCGGCTGACGGCGACGGCGTTCTTGTCGCGGGTGAGCGGGTCGAGGCTGCCGCGGGTCACATCCGGATCCCAGGTGCGCGCAAGCCCGTCCGGAGTGACGCCCTGGGCGGCGTACTTGTCGAGGCCGACCCGGACGGTGGTCCGGACGATCTCGGTGGTGGCGGCGACCCCGTGGGTCGTCCGGATCTTCTCGGCGGCGCGGGCCGGGACACCCGGGCCCTGCGCGACGAGCGCCCAGTCGGCGCGGAGGCCGTCACGGACCTGGGCGCGGGCTGCGTCACCGAGCGTCGGCTGGACGAACAGGACCGTGCAGGTCATACCGATGAGCAGGGCGAGCGGAGTGACGGCGGCGGCCATCCGAGCGGCGTTCCCGCGCAGATTGGAGGTAGCGAGCCGGCCACCCGATCCGGCGAGCCGCAGCGGCCCGGCGAGCAGTGCGGCCGCACCCTTGACCAGCAGCGGACCGAGCAGCGAGACGGCGGACGCCAGGACCACAACAGCGAGGAACGTGACCGGTGTTGAGGCGGGCTCGGTGCGCAGTCCGCTCAGTACGGCGACGAGGACGACCCCGCCCGCGAGCAGGACCAGACCGGCGATGACCCGGCCCCAGGCGGGGCGAGTGCGCTCCACGGCGGACTCGGCCATGGCCTCGGCGGGACGGATCCGGGAGATCCGGCGGCCCGAGATACGGGCGGCGCCCCACGCGCCGAGCAGGGTCGCGGCAACGGCGGCAAACATCGGGAAGACGCTGACGGCTCGCTCCAGGGTGACCGGAACGGCGCCCGTCGCGACGAACCGGCCGTGCAGCCAGGCCCCCAGCGGCAGTCCGGCGAGGGAGCCGAGCACGCCGGCGACCGCGCCCACGAGCAGCGCCTCGCGGCCGATCAGCCTGCGCACCTGCTGAGGAGTGGCGGCGATGGCGCGCAGCAGGGCGAGTTCACGGTGTCGCTGCTGGATCGAGAGGGCGAAGGTGCCGACGACGACCAGGACCGCGACAAGCAGCGAGGTGCCGCCGATGGCACCTCCCATGGAGACCAGCTTGGTACGGGCCCCGGCCGCGTCCAGGAACTCGACGGCGCCCCGGGCGTCGCCGGTGGAGATCCGGGCAGCGCTGCGAGGAGTGTCCCCGGCGGCCGCACCCCGACCGCCACCCGCCGCGACGGCGAGCGCCTTGCCGATGTCCGCCTTCAACTGCCCGACGTCCACACCAGGTTCGGCGACGACTCCGATGGCGGAGAGCTGACCGGGCCGGGCGGCGAGGCGCGCGGCTTCGGCGGCGGAGAAGAAGAGGGAGGTCTGACGCTTGAGCTGACCGGAGGAGGGGGCGGCTACCCCGGTGACGGTGTACGTCTGCGGAGACTGGGTTGACTGCACCGTAAGCCGGTCGCCGGGGGTGAGGTGGGCGCGCGAGGCGAGCCCCTGGTCGATGACAACATCAGTGGCCGCTCTCGGGGCGCGTCCCTGGACAAGCGAGAAAGGAGTGAGCGGAGCGGACTCCCAGCTGTGCCCGTACGTTGCCCGGCCCGCCCCACCCGTCACCAACGGCTGGGCGAGAAAGGTGAGTTCGGGGACGGCGGACTGGACGCCGGGCACGGCACGTACGGCGGGAAGCAGTCGGTCGGGCAGCCACGCTCGTTCGGCGACGGGTTTGGCCTTGTGCTTGACCTTGGTCTTGCCCTTCTTCTCCTTGACCGTGGTCTGGTGGACGTTCTGGTCGGCGGAGACGATCAGGGGCGCGGCTGCATAGCGTTCGGTGGCTATCTTTCCGCGCAGCCCGGTCTCCAGGAGCGTCCCGCAGGCGGTGATCAACGCGGCCGCGCACATGAGGGCGGTGAACGCACCCAGGAACCCGCCCTTGCGGTCCCGGATGGTCTGCAAGGCATAGCGCAACATCATGAGGATTCCTCGGGAGCGTGAGTTTCGGGGGCGGAGGGGGTGGGGGTGGGGAGGGGGGCGGGGGCGGGGAAGGCCATCAGCCGGGTGTGCACGACCCGTGCCCCCGCCGGCGTCTCCCCCTCCGCGCGCTTGTAGCGGTTGAGGAGGGCGATGTACTCCTCGAAGAACTCGCGGAGTTCGGCGTCCGTGAGCCGGATCTCACTGCGCGAGTAGCCGAAGTCATCGGTGGTGCTCTCGCGCTGAAGTCGTTCGAAGAGCTCGACGTCGGCCGCGTAGGCGTGGTGGTTCAGCTCGTCCATGACGAGCCGCATCTCGGGGGTCTGACGGCTGCGGGGCGGAAAGCGCCGGTCGCCGGGGACGGCCCGCCACCAGCGTTGCCGACGCGGGCTGTTGCCTTCGGTCTCCTCGACGAAGCCGTACCGGGCGAGTTCGCGCAGGTGGTAACTGGTGGCGCCGGTGTTCAGGCCGAGGCCGCGCGCCAGGATCGCGGACGTGGCCGGGCCGTGGAGAGCGAGGTGTTGAAGGATCTGCTGCCGCCGCGGCTGCGCCAGCGCCTTGAGCGCGGTGAGATCCGCGATCTCGGTACCGCCGGGTTCCTGTGCCATGCGTACACATTCACCTGTGCACAGATACCTGTGCACTGGAGCGCCCCGGCGTCCTCGGGGTGGGGATATCCCCCGCCCGGTGCAGCAGAAGCACGGTTTCCGCAGCTCAGAAGGAGTCGGTGGCGACTGGACGGAGCGGCGTGGGATCCGCGCACGACAACGCCCCCGGCCGGGGTGACCGGGGGCGTGTGTGGTTCTGGCGGCGAGTTGACCGGGCTCTGGGGTGGAGATGCGGGCCTTGGCCTCGGGCTGGCGGCAGTTGGCTCTGCGGGTGCGCCAGCCCGGGGAAACCTCAGTACGTCTCGTACAAGTCGTCCGCGGTTTCGCCCTCGGCTTCCAGGGCCTGGCGGACGACTCTGAGGGCCATGCCTTCCGGGTAGCCCTTGCGGGCCAGCATGCCGGCGAGGCGGCGGATGCGGCGGTCGCGGTCCAGGCCCCGGGTGGAGCGGAGCTTGCGGGCCACCAGCTCCCGGGCGGTCTCCTCCTCCTGGTCGGAGTCGAGCTGCCCGACGGCCTCATCGACGACCGCCGAGTCCACACCCTTGGTGCGGAGCTCGCGGGCGAGTGCCCGGCGGGCCAGGCCGCGTCCGTGGTGGCGGGATTCGACCCAGGCCCCCGCGAACGCCGCGTCGTTGATCAGTCCGACCTCTTCGAAGCGCGAGAGGATTTCCTCGGCGACCTCGTCGGGGATCTCCCGCTTCTTGAGGGCGTCGGCCAGTTGCTTGCGGGTCCGGGGGGTCCCGGTGAGCAGGCGCAGGCAGATCGCCCGCGCCCGCTCAGCCGGGTCCTGCGGCGCCGGTTCCTTCTCGGCCTTCGACGAGTCGGCACCGTCACCGAATCCCTCCGGGCCGGCCCGTCGGGAGCCGGCCCGCTTCGGGCCCGGCCGCCCGGACCGGGCCCGGTCGGGACCCGTCCCGTCCGGCTCGGCCCATTCGGTCCTGCGTGTCATGGTCTAGCTCTTGGCAGCGGCGGCCTTGGCCGTCTTGGCCTTGGTGGCCGGGGCGGGCACGGATGCCGCCTCCGCCTCCGAGGCCGCAGCGGCCGCGTCCGGACCGGGCTCGGCCTTGGGGGCCTCGGGCCGGACGCCGACGCCCAGCTTCTCCTTGATCTTCTTCTCGATCTCGTCGGCGAGGTCGGGGTTGTCCTTCAGGAAGTTGCGGGCGTTCTCCTTGCCCTGGCCGAGCTGGTCGCCCTCGTACGTGTACCAGGCGCCGGCCTTGCGGACGAAGCCGTGCTCGACGCCCATGTCGATCAGGCCGCCCTCGCGGCTGATGCCCTGGCCGTAGAGGATGTCGAACTCCGCCTGCTTGAAGGGCGGCGCGACCTTGTTCTTGACGACCTTGACGCGGGTGCGGTTGCCGACCGCGTCGGTGCCGTCCTTCAGGGTCTCGATGCGGCGGATGTCGAGCCGCACCGAGGCGTAGAACTTCAGGGCGCGGCCACCGGTCGTGGTCTCCGGCGAGCCGAACATCACACCGATCTTCTCGCGGAGCTGGTTGATGAAGATCGCGGTGGTCTTGGACTGGTTCAGCGCGCTGGTGATCTTCCGGAGCGCCTGGCTCATCAGACGGGCCTGGAGACCCACGTGCGAGTCGCCCATCTCGCCCTCGATCTCCGCGCGCGGCACCAGGGCCGCGACGGAGTCGATGACGATCAGGTCGAGGGCGCCCGAGCGCACCAGCATGTCGACGATCTCCAGAGCCTGCTCGCCGTTGTCCGGCTGGGACAGGATCAGGTTGTCGATGTCGACGCCGAGCTTCTTCGCGTACTCGGGGTCCAGGGCGTGCTCGGCGTCCACGAAGGCGACCTGGCCGCCGGCCTTCTGCGCGTTCGCCACCGCGTGCAGGGTCAGGGTCGTCTTGCCGGAGGACTCCGGTCCGTAGACCTCCACCACGCGGCCGCGCGGCAGGCCGCCTACGCCGAGCGCCACGTCGAGCGCGGTCGACCCGGTGGGGATGACCTCGATGGGCTCGTTCGGCCGCTCGCCCAGGCGCATCACCGCGCCCTTGCCGAATTGCCGTTCAATCTGTGCGAGCGCGGCGTCCAACGCCTTCTCGCGGTCGGTTCCTGCCATGGGTTCCACCCGGTTTGCTTGAGTCGATCGCTTCACGTCAAAGACGCTAACCCCTGCCACTGACAATGGGCCCCGGAGTCCCTCCCGCCTGTGGATAACCCCCACCGGAAACCCGGCGGAACCCAAGTGAACACAGGGCCCTGCTTCCATATGAATGGATGTTCGATTTTAGTGTCAAGCGCACCACGCGGCACGGGCGAGGGTGCGGCCGGACGGTTCCGACCGTCGCCTCAAGCGCCGTCGCCGCCCGTCGGAGCGACCGGCTCCGCCGCCCGGTCCCGGCTCAGCGCACGCCGCATGCGCACCAGGGCGGAGTCTCCGACCCGCTCGCGCCTGCCGTGCACGCGCGGGTCGTCCGTCACGTCGTAGCGCTTCACATAGGCCCCCAGGAACGCCTGGAGCGTCGCCACCGCGGGGATCGCGATCAGCGCGCCGACCGCGCCCATCAGCGCGGTGCCGGCGATGACCGAGCCGAAGGCGACCGCCGGGTGGATGTCGACGGTCTTGGCAGTGAGCTTGGGCTGCAGCATGTAGTTCTCGAACTGCTGGTAGATCACCACGAACCCGAGCACCCACACCGCGTACCAAGGGTCGACAGTGAAGGCGATCAGCATCGGGAGCGCGCCCGCCAGATACGTACCGATGGTGGGGATGAACTGGGAGACCAGACCCACCCAGACCGCGAGCACCGGCGCGTACGGCACGCCCAGGATCTGCAGCAGGACGTAGTGCGCGACGCCGGAGATGAGCGCCATCAGGCCGCGCGAGTAGAGGTAGCCGCCGGTCTTGTCGACCGCGATCTCCCAGGCGCGCAGCACTTCGGCCTGGCGGGCGGGCGGCAGCATGGAGCAGACCGTGCGCCGCAGCCGGGGCCCGTCGGCCGCGAAGTAGAACGAGAACAGGAAGATCGTCAGCACCCGGAAGAGACCGCCCAGGACGGTGGCCGAGACGTCGAGCACACCGCTCGCGCTGTTCTGCACGTACTTCTGGAGCCAGTCCGAGTGCAGCAGACTGTCCTGGACCTCGACGCGTGAGAGGTCGGTGTGGAACGACGCGTTGATCCAGCTGATCACCGAGTCGAGATACTTGGGGAAGTGCTCGACCATGTCGACGATCTGGCCCGCCAGCATCGAGCCGAGCAGCACGATGAACCCGGCCGCCGCGATGATCACCGCGAAGAAGACGATGAAGGTGGCGAGGCCGCGGCGCATCCCGCGAGCCGACATCCGCCCGACGGCCGGCTCCACCGCGAGGGCGAGGAAGAACGAGATCAGAATGTTGATCAGCAGCCCGATGAGCTGGTGGAAGGCCCAGCTGCCGAGCTGGAAGCAGGCGTAGAGGGCGAGCGCCAGCACCATGGCGCGCGGCAGCCACCGCGGCATCCGCACGGCGCCGCCGACCCCGGGCACGGGCGGCGGCGGCCCGGCGGTCCCGGCGCCCGGAGCCGCTCCGGGCGCGGCCGGGGCCTCGCCCACGGCCGCGTGCGGGATCGCGCGCGCGTGGGCGCCGCCCGTCGCGGACAGGCGGCCTTCCTCGGGCGGGCGCCCGTCACCGTCGGAACGGAGCTCGTCCTCGGAACGGACTTCGTCCCCGGGTCTGCGGTCGTTCCCGGCCGGGCGGTCGGCCAGGCGGTCTGTCTGGGTGTCGCTCTCGTCAGTCGGTGCCACGCAGCAAGTCTCGCCCATGCCTCCGACAGCGGGCCCTCAGCCCCGGATCGTCACCGCTTGTACGCGGGCACGTCCATGGCGGTGCACACGGCCCGCCAGACGTCCTTGGTCTCCCAGCCCGCGTCGAGTGCCTCGTGGACGGTACGCCCGCCGAGCTCCGTCATGACATGGTCGCGCGCGAAGGAGTCGGCGTAGGCGGCGCCGAAGTGGTCGGCCATCCGCTCCCAGAAAATCGTCAACCGCATGACTCCAGTATCCCGCCCCTGAGAGTGCAGCCGGGGCCGTCCGGCTTGTCTGCGGCGCTTCGCGCCCTACGGTCGGACCATGGCCGGATCCGGAACATCACCCGCGACTGTCCCCACGCTCCGCACGCCGCTCGCCCGAGCCGAGCACTTCGTCTGGCTGACGGCCCGAGTGCTGGAGCAGCGGCGGTTCGCGCACCACTTCCTCGGCGGCGGCGCCGACCCAGTGGAGACCGCACTCGCCGCCTACCAGAACGACGACGGGGGCTACGGGCACGCGCTGGAGCCCGATCTGCGCGGCCCCGTCAGCCAGCCCCTGCCCACCGCGCACGCGCTGCGCGTCCTGGACTCCGTCGGCCGTGTGAGCGGCCGGCGGACGGAGCGGATCTGCGGCTATCTGACGGCGGTCTCGACGCGCGACGGCGCCCTGCCTGCGCTGCACCCGTCGGCGCGCGGCTACCCCGTCGCGCCGTTCGTGCAGATCGTCGACGACCCGCCCAGCGAACTGCTGGCCACGGGTCCGGTGGTCGGGCTGCTCCACCGCAACCAGGTGTGGCATGCCTGGCTCTTCCGTGCGACGGACTTCTGCTGGGCGGCGGTCGACGCCCTGGAGAAGTCGCACCCGTACGAGATCGAGGCGGCGATCGCCTTTCTGGACGGGGTGCCGGGCCGCGCGCGGGCCGAGGCGGCGGCGGACCGGCTCGGGCGGCTGGTGCGCGAGCAGCGGCTCGCGGTGCTCGATCCGGACCGGCTTGAGGACTTTCCTGTCGCTCCCGGATACGCCCCGGCCGAGCACCACTTTCCGCACGACTACGCGCGCGTGCCGGAATCGCTGGCCCGCCGCTGGTTCACGGACGAGGAGATGGCCCGGTCGCTCGACCACCTCGCGGCCGAGCAGCGGGAGGACGGCGGCTGGCCCATCCACTGGCGCGAGTGGGCGCCGGGCACGGCTCTGGAGTGGCGGCCGATCGTGACGATCGAGGCGCTGCGGACCCTGCGCGCGTACGGCCGCGCGATCGACTGACGCCGGGCAGTCCCGACTGCCGAGCCTCCACCTGTCCCCTACGGAGGGCGGTCCGTCTTCCCTGCACGGAGGGCGGTCCGCCTCTCCCGTCCGGAGGCCGGACTGCCTTCCGGTACTGCGGCGGGCGGATGCCCTCCGTACGGGCTGTGCGGGGCAGCTCTCAGCCGCCCAGGGCCCGCACCCCCGCCGTCACCAGTACGGCAGCGAAGACGATCACCAGGAAGGGGGCGCGCAGCATCAGGGCGACGGCTGCCGCCGCGAGGCCCGCGCCTCTGGCGTCGAGCACCAGGTGCTGCCCGCTGCTGAAGGTCTGCTGGGCGGTGAGGGCGGCCAGCAGCGCCACCGGCAGTAGCGCGGCGAGCCGGCGCACCAGTGGCCGCTCCAGGGCCCCGGCGGGGACGAGGAGGCCGAGGAGCTTGACCAGGTAGCAGCCGACGGCAGTGGCCGCGATGGCGATCCAGACGTTCAACGTCCCGCTTCCTTCCCGGAGTTCCCGTCGGCCGATACGGACTTCGCCCGGCCCTTCCTGGTGTTCTCGCGGCCTTTCGCGGCGTCCTTGCGTCCCTTCAGGAACAGCACGACGGGGGCGGCGAGCGCGGCCATCAGGACCGGCGCTCCGGCGGGCAGTACCGGCAGGAAGCCCAGAGCGAGCAGTACCGCGAGCCCGGCGGTGATCCGTTCCGTGGCGGTGGTGAGCATCGGCGCGAGCAACGCCAGGAAGACGGCGGGGCTCGCCGCGTCCAGCCCCCACGCGTCCGTGTCGCCGATCGCCTCCGCGCCCACGGCTCCGGCCAGGGTCGTCAGGTTCCACAGCACGTAGAGCGTGAGTCCGGTGACGGTGAAGCCGATCCGCGCGGCCCGCCGGGTGGGCTGGGCGAGGGTCACGGCGGTCGTCTCGTCGATCACCCACTGGGCGGCGAACGGCCGCACCGCGCGCGGGAGTGCGAGCAGCTGCGACAGCCGCAACCCGTAGAACGCGTTGCGTACGCCAAGGAAGAAGGCTCCGGCCGCGGCCGTGAACGGGTTGCCGCCCGCGGCGAGCGCGCCCACCAGGGCGAACTGCGAGGCCCCGGTGAAGACGAGGAGGCTGAGCCCACAGGTCTGGAGGAGTGTGAGCCCCGATCCCGCCGAGGTCACACCGAAGGCGAAGCCGGAGAGCCCGACGGCCACGCCGACGCCGAGGGCGTCCCTGACGACGGCGGAGTCCGGCTTGGCCTCGCCCACGACGGCGGAGTGCGAACCGGTGCCGGTCGCCGCGGAGCCCGGTTCGGCTTCGCCCTCCGGGCGTATTTCTGGGAGTGCTGACTGTTCTGTTGCCACGTCCGGGACGTTACGTGGGCGGGCTCCCCGCGTTCTTGTACGTTCTTGCGCGCTCCCTGCGGTACGCGCCCGGCGTCACGCCCACAATGCGGGTGAAGTGGCGGTTGAGGTGCGGCTGGTCGGTGAAGCCGACGGCCACGGCGGCCTCCGCGGGCGCGGTCCCGGCCTCCAGGAGCTGTCGGGCCCGGCGGACGCGTTCGCCGGTGAGCCAGGTGTGCGGGGGCAGCCCGTACGCGCCCTTGAAGGCTCGCAGCAGCGCGAACGGGCTGGTCCCGAGGCCGTGGGCCAGCTGTTCCAGGGACGGCGGGTCGGCCAGCCGCTGCTCCAGGACGGCGCGTGCGGCTGCCGCCGTGCGAGTGCCCGCCGAGCCGGTGGTGCGCGCGGGCAGGGAGCGTCCGTGGCGGCGCAGCAGCCGGGCGACGGCGACGCGGAACACGGTGTCGGCGGCGAGCGCGTTGCCCTGCTCGGCCGCCCGGTGCACCTCCTGGATGAGCAGGGAGGTGTCCGGGTCCTCGACGATGATCTCGGCGAATCCCACGGTGCCGCGCAAGGTGGTGACCTCGGCGGCGATGTCGGCGATCAGCTGCGACGAGGGGTAGAGCGTGGCGTACGTCCAGCCCTCCGGGACTCCGGCGTGGGCGGAGTGCGGCACCTCGGGGTTGATCATGACGACGGTGCCGGGCCGTGCCCGTATGGTCTCGCCGGGCAGGACCACGTCCTCGATCCCGCCGCGTACCGCGCCGAAGACGAAGCCCTCGTGGCTGTGCCGGGAGAAGGAGTGGCTGACGTAGCGGGCGTGGAGCAGTTCCAGGCCCGGCAGCCCCGGGTACTGCCAGTGCCGTGCCCACTCCTCGGCCGCGTTCATATCCCCATTCTCCCAGGTCCGGGCCATTGTCAGTGGGTGGGTGCACGATGGGGACCATGGCAAGGACAGCGCTGGACTCCTTCTCTCCCGCGACCAGGGGCTGGTTCACGGGGGCCTTCACCGCGCCCACCGCCGCGCAGGAGGGCGCCTGGCGGGCGATCTCCGAGGGTTCGGACGTCCTGGTGGTCGCGCCGACGGGCTCGGGCAAGACCCTCGCTGCGTTCCTGGCCGCTCTGGACGCGCTGGCCGCCGCCCCGCCGCCCGCCGAGGCGAAGAAGCGCTGCCGGGTGCTGTACGTGTCGCCGCTGAAGGCACTGGCGGTCGACGTCGAGCGCAATCTGCGCTCCCCGCTCACCGGTATCCGCCAGGAGTCGGTGCGCCTGGGGCTGCCGGAGCCGGAGGTGCGGGTCGGGATCCGTTCCGGCGACACTCCGCCCGCCGAGCGCCGTGCCATGTCGACCCGGCCGCCGGACATTCTGATCACCACGCCCGAGTCGTTGTTCCTGATGCTCACGTCGTCCGCGCGCGAGGCGCTGTCGGGCGTGGAGACGGTGATCCTGGACGAGGTGCACGCGGTGGCGGGCACCAAGCGCGGAGCCCATCTCGCCCTGTCCCTGGAGCGGTTGGACGAGCTGCTGGCCAGACCGGCGCGCCGGATCGGTCTTTCGGCGACGGTGCGTCCGGTGGACGAGGTGGCGCGCTTCCTGTCGCCGCAGCGCAAGGTGGAGATCGTCCAGCCGCGCTCCACCAAGGAGTTCGACCTGTCGGTGGTCGTTCCGGTGGAGGACCTGGGAGAGCTGGGCGGCTCACCGGCGGCCGACGCCTCGGAGGGCGCGGAGAAGCCGTCGATCTGGCCGCATGTCGAGGAGCGCATCGTCGACCTGGTCCAGGCGCACCGCTCGACGATCGTCTTCGCCAACTCCCGCCGTCTCGCCGAGCGATTGTGCAACCGGCTCAACGAGATCGCGTACGAGCGTGCCACGGCGGCCGCGCTGGAGGCGGGCGAGGCCGCCGTGCCCTTGGCGGAGGCCCACTCCCCGGCCGAGGTCATGGCCCAGTCGGGAGCGGCCAAGGGCGCGCCGCCCGTCCTCGCGCGCGCCCATCACGGCTCGGTCTCCAAGGAGCAGCGGGCCCTTGTCGAGGAGGACCTGAAGGCGGGCCGGCTGCCCGCCGTCGTCGCCACCTCCAGTCTTGAACTGGGCATCGACATGGGCGCGGTGGACCTGGTCGTGCAGATCGAGTCGCCGCCCTCGGTCGCCTCGGGCCTCCAGCGGGTGGGCCGCGCGGGTCACCAGGTGGGCGCGGTCTCCACAGGGGTGGTCTTCCCGAAGTACCGGGGCGACTTGGTCCAGTCGGCGGTGGTCACCGAGCGGATGCGCTCGGGAGCCATCGAGTCGCTGCGGATCCCGTCCAATCCGCTGGACGTGCTGGCGCAGCAACTGGTCGCCATGACGGCCCTGGACAGCTGGCAGGCGGACGATCTGCTGGCGCTGGTCCGCCGGGCGGCGCCGTTCGCGGCGCTGCCGGAGTCGGCGTTCACGGCCGTCCTGGACATGCTGGCGGGCCGCTATCCGTCCGACGCCTTCGCGGAACTGCGCCCGCGCGTGGTGTGGGACCGCGTGGCCGGTACGGTGACGGGCCGCCCCGGCGCGCAGCGCCTCGCGGTGACGTCCGGCGGCACCATCCCGGACCGCGGCCTCTTCGGGGTCTTCCTGGCGGGCTCCGACCCCAAGAAGGGCGGCGGCCGGGTCGGCGAGCTCGACGAGGAGATGGTCTACGAGTCGCGCGTCGGCGATGTGTTCACGCTGGGCACCACGTCCTGGCGCATCGAGGACATCACCCGCGACCGCGTGCTGGTCTCCCCCGCCCCCGGCGTGCCGGGACGGCTGCCCTTCTGGAAGGGCGACCAGCTGGGCCGCCCGCTCGAACTGGGCCGCGCACTGGGCGCGTTCCTGCGCGAGGTCGGCTCGCTCAGCCCCGAGGACGCGCGGCTGCGGCTGCTGAGCGCGGGCCTGGACGACTGGGCGGCCGACAACCTCCTGGCCTACCTCGACGAGCAGCGCCGCGCGTGCGGCCACGTGCCCGACGACCGCACCATCCTCGTCGAGCGGTTCCGCGACGAGCTGGGCGACTGGCGGGTCGTCATCCACTCCCCCTTCGGGGCCCAGGTGCACGCGCCCTGGGCGCTGGCGCTCGGCGCCCGCCTGGCCGAGCGGTACGGGATGGACGCCCAGGTGATGCACGCGGACGACGGCATCGTGCTGCGGCTGCCCGACGCCGACCTGATGGGCCTCGACCTCCTCGACCAGGACCCGGGGCACCTGGACTCGACGTACGACAGCGAGCAGGCCCCGGTCGGCGCGGCGGACGCCGTCTTCGACAAGGGCGAGATCGAGCAGATCGTCACCGACCAGGTGGGGGGCTCCGCACTGTTCGCCGCCCGCTTCCGGGAGTGCGCCGCGCGCGCGTTGCTGCTGCCCCGGCGCAGCCCCGGCAAGCGCACCCCGCTGTGGCAGCAGCGCCAGCGGGCGGCCCAACTGCTCCAGGTGGCGAGCGAGTTCGGCTCGTTCCCGATCGTCCTGGAAGCCGTCCGCGAGTGCCTCCAGGACGTCTTCGACGTGCCGGGGCTGACCGAGCTGATGGGTGACCTGGAGGCGCGCCGGGTCCGGCTGGTCGAGGTGACCACGCCCGAGCCGTCCCCCTTCGCGCGCTCGCTGCTCTTCGGCTATGTCGCCCAGTTCCTCTACGAGGGCGACTCGCCGCTGGCCGAGCGGCGGGCCGCCGCCCTCTCGCTCGACTCCCGCCTCCTGGCCGAGCTGCTCGGCCAGGCCGAGTTGCGCGAGCTCCTGGACGCGGACGTCCTGACCGAGCTGGAGCAGGAGCTCCAGTGGCTCACCGAGGACCGCCGGATCAAGGACGTGGAGGGCGTCGCCGACCTGCTGCGGGTCCTGGGGCCGCTGACCGACGACGAGCTGGTCGCGCGCGGCGCCGACCCGGGGTGGCCGCAGGAGCTCGCGGCCGCCCGCCGCGCCATCCGGGTGCGGGTCGGCGGCGCCGGACACTGGGCGGCGATCGAGGACGCGGGGCGGCTGCGCGACGCGCTGGGCACGGCGCTGCCGGTGGGCGTGCCCGAGGCGTTCATGGAGCCGGTCAAGGACCCGCTCGGCGACCTCCTGTCGCGGTACGCGCGCACGCACGGGCCGTTCACCTCGGCCACGGCGGCCGCCCGGTTCGGCCTCGGCACGGCCGTCACCGACGGCGCGCTGCAACGGCTGGCGGCGAGCGGGCGGGTGGTGCAGGGCGAGTTCCATCCGGCGGGGCTCGGGCAGGAGTGGTGCGACGCGACGGTGCTGCGCAGGCTGCGCCGCCGCTCCCTGGCCGCGCTGCGCCATGAGCTCGAACCGGTGCCGCCCGCGGCGCTCGCCACCTTCCTGCCGCAGTGGCAGCACCTGGGGAGCAACAGCCTGCGCGGCATCGACGGGCTGGCACGGGCCGTCGAGCAGCTGCAGGGCGCCGCCGTGCCCGCGTCCGCCCTGGAGAAGCTGATCCTGCCGTCCCGGGTCTCCGACTACGGGCCGGGGCTGCTCGACGAGCTCACCACCACCGGCGAGGTCCTGTGGGCGGGGGCGGGCGCACTGCCGGGCAAGGACGGCTGGGTGTCCCTGTTCCTCGCGGACGCGGCGCCACTGCTGCTGCCACCGCCGCACCCCCTGGAGCTCACCGCGCTGCACGAGTCGGTGCTGACGGCGCTCGCCCCCGGATACGGGCTGTTCTTCCGCCAGATCGCCGACCAGGTCCGCTCCACCACGCACCCGGAGGCGAGCGACCCCGAACTGGCCGACGCCGTATGGGACCTGGCGTGGTCGGGGCGGCTCACCAACGACACGCTCGCGCCGCTGCGGGCGCTGCTCGGGTCGGGCCGGACCGCCGGGTCCACGGCGCACCGGGCCAGGCGGACCGTTCCGCGCGGGCGTTACGGGACGCTGACGACGGCGGCGCGGCCCGCGTCGCGCACCGGACCGCCGACGGTGTCGGGGCGCTGGTCACTGCTGCCCGCCCGCGAGCCGGACCCCACGCACCGGGCGCACGCCCTGGCCCGGACGCTCCTGGACCGCCACGGAGTGGTCACCCGGGGCGCGGTCGCGGCCGAGGGGGTCGAGGGCGGCTTCTCGGCGACGTACCGGATCCTGGCGGCGTTCGAGGACAGCGGCCAGGCGCGGCGGGGCTACGTCGTCGAGGGGCTGGGCGCGGCCCAGTTCGCGATGGACGGGGCGGTGGACCGGCTACGGGCGGCGGCCACCGCGCGCGACCGTGCGGAGGCGCGGCCCGCGCCCCGTGGCGTGGTGCTGGCGGCCGCCGACCCCGCCAACGCCTACGGGGCGGCGCTTCCCTGGCCCGAGCCGCCGACGGGAGCCGGGCACAAGCCGGGCCGCAAGGCCGGGTCGATGGTGGTCCTGGTCGACGGTGAGCTCGCGCTCTACATGGAGCGCGGCGGCAAGTCCCTGCTGGTCTGGCCCGCAGAGCCCGACGATCCGGCGCTGCTTGCGGCGGTGGAGGCGCTGGCGGGGGCGGCGCGTGCGGGACGGCTGGGGACGGTGACCGTGGAGCGGGTCAACGCCGAGTCCGCGCTCACGTCGCCGCTCGCCCGGGCACTGGAGGCGGCGGGCTTCGTCCCGACACCGAGGGGGTTGCGGCTGCGGCCTTGATGTTCCCCACCCCGCCCTTCCCGAAAGCCCTGCGGGCGGCCGGTGACGGATGGGGCAGGCGGGTTTCCCGGGGGCTCGCCCCCGGAGCCCCCGGGTGGGGCTGCGCCCCTGCACCGCCTCGGGCTCCGCCCGGGCTCCGCACCCGGTCGAGGCTCTCCCCCGCACGCCGCCGGGGCTCACCCAGCCCTTGCCGCCCGCCGAGGGGCTGACCCCAGACCCAACCCCACCGACCCCCACCGACCCCCACCACCCCCACCCCCCACCGACAAGGGCCGCGCCAGAACCGCCCCGTACGCCACCCACGCCCCCACCCCGGCACAATGGCCCCATGCCCGAAGGAGACACCGTCTGGCAGGCCGCTCGGCGGCTCGATGACGCGCTCGCCGGACGCGAGCTGATCCGGTCCGATCTGCGCGTGCCCCGGCTCGCGACCGTAGACCTGACCGGGCGGACCGTGCTGGACGTCACCCCGCGCGGGAAGCATCTGCTCACCCGGATCGAGGGCGGTCTCACCCTCCACTCGCATCTGCGGATGGAAGGGTCCTGGCGGGTGTTCTCGCCCGGGGAGCGCTGGCGGGGCGGCCGGAGCGACCAGATCCGGGCGATCCTGGGCACGGCGGAGCGGACGGCCGTCGGGTACCGGCTGGCCGTGCTCGAACTGCTCCGCACCCGCGACGAGCACCGCGTCGTCGGCCATCTGGGCCCCGATCTGCTCGGGCCGGGCTGGGACCCCGAGCTGGCCCTGCGCAACCTGCTCCAGGACCCGGGCCGGCCGCTCGGCGAGGCGCTGCTCGACCAGCGCAATCTGGCGGGCGTGGGCAACATCTACAAGTCGGAGATCTGCTTCGCCGTCCGGGCCGTGCCGTGGCTGCCGGTGGGCGACCTCACCGACCCCGCGCGGGTCGTCGTCGCCGCCAAGAAGCTCCTGGAGGCGAATCGGGAGCGCACGTCCCGGAACGTGTATGTGTACGGGCGCAGCGGGCAGCCCTGCCCGCGCTGCGGTACGGCGCTGCGCGCCACCACCCTGCGCGATCCGGCCGGCAGCGAGCGCCCCACCTACTGGTGCCCCCGGTGCCAGCCCAACCCTCCGGCGGACAGCCGCCCCGGGCAGAACGGCAGTTGACCCGGCCGACCGGTTGACGCGGCAAGGCGGCCACGACGACACGACAGTTGACGCCCCGTCAGATCCCGCCGTACCGTCCCCGCATGCCCCTCTCGGTGTACGACCTCACCGATCGCACCGCCTTCGTGACCGGCGCCGCCGGCGGTATCGGGCGGGCCAGTGCCGTACTGCTCGCGGAGGCGGGCGCGGTCGTGCACTGCGCCGACGTCGACGACCGGGGCCTCCAGGGGACCCGCGAGCTGATCGCCAAGGCCGGGGGCACCGCCTACACCCATGTGCTCGACGTGACCGATCGCACCCGGCTGCGCGCGGCCATGCGGACCTCGGGCCGGGTCGACGTCCTGGCCGCCGTCGCCGGGATCATGCACTCAAGTGCGGTCCTCGACACCGACGACGCCGACCTCGACCGCGTTCTCGCGGTCAACTTCAAGGGCGTACTGCACTCTTGCCAGGAGGCGGCCCGCGTCATGATCGAGAACGGTACGGCGGGCAGCATCATCACCATGGCGTCCGGAGCCGTCGACTCCGCCGGGCCCGGCCTTTTCTGCTACAGCGCCTCGAAGGCGGCCGTCGTCCAGCTGACCAAGACCCTGGCCACGGAGCTCGGCCCGCACTCCATCCGCGTCAACGCCGTCGCGCCCGGCTGGGTCCGCACGCCGATGACCGAGCGGCACTCGGCCGAGCACCAGCGGCAGATCGAGTCGACGATGGTCCGGCTCTCCCCGCTCGGGCGGATCGGCGAGCCCGAGGACATCGCGCACGCCGTGCTCTATCTCGCCTCGGACGCGTCGTCGTTCACGACGGGCCAGATCCTGCGTCCGAACGGCGGCGTCGCGATGCCGTGGTGACCGTGGGGCTCGCGACGTGCACCGGCAGCAGGCTCAGACCCCAGCCGCCCGCGGCCACCGCGCCTTCGAGGACGCCGGCCTCGTCGGGTGCCGTCAGCAGGCGCAGCACCGCCCACCACCACAGCGCCCCCACCACGAGCGCCGGCACCCAACGCACCGCCACTGCCATGGCCGCCTCCTCGGACCGACGCTAGACCGCCCTCCTCGTCCACCGGGAGGGCGCACCGAATGCAGTCCCAGCGCGTACACCGTCCCGCACGCCCCACGTACCCCTCAAGCGCCCTCAGCCCGCAGAACCCAAGGCCGCAGACTTCAGGCCACAGACCCTCAGGCCGTCTCCGCCTGGAACATCCACGCATGCTTCTCCAGGTCCCCCGTCAGCCCGATGAGCACGTCCTGACTGACCGGGTCCGGGTCGCCGGTGGACCCGACCCGCTCGCGCATCCTGGTGATCACCGCGCCCAGCGCGTCGACCAGGATCCGTACCGCGTCACCGTCCTTGATCCAGCCGGTCGGCACCGTGCCGATCGCGCTCGACGACGCCACGGTCGCCGCCCGGCCGTCCGGGGCGACCCCGAGCGCCGCGGCCCGCTCGGCCACCGTGTCGGAGTGGAGCCTGGCCGTGTCGACCACCTCGTCGAGCTGGAGGTGGACGGACCTGAAGCGCGGCCCGACCACGTTCCAGTGCACCTGCTTGGCGACCAGCGACAGGTCCACGAGGTCGACGAGGGCGCCCTGCAACGCGTCGCCCACCACCTTCAGGTCGGCCTCGGACAGCGAGCTCTTCACGACAGACATGCGTGCACTCCGTTTCGTATGCGCCGGCTCTCCCCGCTTCTCCTCCCCCACCTTTACACGGAAGCCTCAAATGAGGCATTCCGGGGAAAAGAAGAAGCCCCGGCCGGTCAACAGACCGGCCGGGGCCACTCGCAGACAGAGCCCGACAGCGTCAGGCCGCGACGACGTCCACCGCTTCCGCGGGCGCCTTGATCGTCACTCGCTCGGTCGGGACACCGGTCACCGACGTCACGGAGATCGAATTGAGCATCGGACGTACCGGTGCAGGCACCGGATCGCTCGCCGCCGCCGAGGCAGCGAGCTCGGCAAGTGCCAGCTCGTCGCTCACTTCCCGCATGAGCTCGGACATCCGTACGTCAAGCGCGTCGCAGATCGCGGAGAGCAGCTCGGAGGATGCCTCCTTCTGCCCCCGCTCCACCTCGGAGAGATAGCCGAGTGAGACTCGGGCGGACGAGGAGACTTCGCGCAGAGTACGGCCCTGGCGCTGGCGCTGCCGACGCAGCACGTCACCCAGCAGGCGACGGAGCAGAATCATCGGTGGCTCCCTCCTCGGACCGCGTAGCCGCATCCTTCACGCCCCACCGTACCGCTTCGCGCTGCGGCCGTGCGGGGAGCGATGTCGTGTTCACTCAGGGCTGCAAACATCAATTCCCCCCGTTCTGTTCCGTATCCTGTGCCCGCGTATCTTCGCCGAGTTCACCGGAGAGCAGGTCGAGCACGCTCCGTACACTCTCTCTACGGATTTCCGCCCTGTCGCCGTTCAACCTCAAAGCGACGGTTTTCCCGTTCCCGTCCGGCCCTTCGACCGCCACGTAGACGGTCCCGACCGGCCGGCCGTCCTGGGGTGCGGGCCCGGCGACGCCGGTGGTGGCGATGCCCCAGTCGGCGCCCAGAACCTTCCGCACACCCGCCGCCATCTGCCGTGCGACCTCGGGATCCACCGCTCCGCGCTCACCCAGAAGGGTCGCGTCGACGCCCAGCACATCCCGCTTCAGCTCGGTCGCGTACGCCGTGACGGAGCCGCGGAAGACGCGTGAGGCACCCGCCACGGACGTCACCTCTGCGGCCACCAGACCGCCCGTGAGTGACTCCGCCACCGCAAGCGTCTGCTCACGCTCCGTGAGCATCCGCACGATCCGGGCCGCCTCGCTCACCGGCCTGGTCCCTCCACGGCGGCCTCGGCGTCGCGCGCCGCGCGCTGCGCGGCGAGCCCCTGGCGCCTCAGTACGACCGCCTGTCGCACATAGTCGAGCCCGGTGACGAGCGTCAGCACCACGGCGACCGCCATCACCCAGAAGCGCAGGGTCGCCAGCGGACCCGTGAGCGCCAGCACGTACATCCCCGTTGCCGTGCCCTGTGCCAGGGTCTTCAGCTTCCCGCCCCGGCTGGCGGGAATCACCCCGTGCCTGATGACCCAGAAACGCATGAGCGTGATCCCGAGTTCCCGGAAGAGGATCGCCCCGGTCACCCACCACGGCAGATCGCCGAGCGAGGAGAGGCAGACCAGCGCGGCGCCCATGATCGCCTTGTCCGCGATCGGGTCCGCGATCTTCCCGAAGTCCGTGACCAGGTTGTACGTCCGGGCCAGATGGCCGTCGAAGATGTCCGTGATCATGGCGACGGCGAACGCCGCCCACGCCCAGGCGCGCCAGGCCGGGTCGTACCCGCCGTCCTGCAGCATCAGCGCCACGAAGCCCGGCACGAGGACGAGCCGGATCATGGTGAGGATGTTGGCGATGTTCCAGAGGCTGGCCTGGTTGACGGCCGCCGCGCCCAGCTTGCCGCCGGGCGCCGGCGTCCGGCCGGTACCACCCGCCGCGGATGCCGGGACTCCGGTCATCTGGCCGCCTCCTCAAGGACGTCGAGACTCGTCACCACCAGGTCGACGCCCTCGGCGGCGACGACCTTCGCCTCGACGATACGGCCCGGCGTCAGTCCCGTGCCCTCCGTGAACCGCACTTGACCATCGGTCTCGGGCGCCTGGTGCTCGGCGCGGCCGATCACGCCGTCCTCGCTGTCGACCGACTCGACCAGCACCCGGACGGTGTCGCCGACGCGCTCCTCGGCGCGCTGGGCGGTCAGCTCCTCGGCGAGCCGCGACAGGTGGTCGAGCCGCTCGGCGATCACCTCGGCGTCCAGCTTGTTCTCGTACGTGACGGCCTCGGTGCCCTCCTCGTCGGAGTAGCCGAAGACGCCGATGGCGTCGAGCCGGGCGCCGGTGAGGAAGCGTTCCAGCTCCTGGAAGTCGGCCTCGGTCTCACCGGGAAAGCCGACGATGAAGTTGGAGCGCACACCGGCCAGCGGCGCCTTGGCACGGATCGTCTCCAGGAGCTCGAGGAACCGCTCGGTGTCGCCGAAGCGCCGCATGGCCCGCAGCACGCCGGGAGCGGAGTGCTGGAAGGACAGGTCGAAGTACGGGACGACCTTGTCGGTCGAGGTCAGCACGTCGATCAGGCCCGGCCGCATCTCGGCGGGCTGGAGGTAGCTGACGCGTACGCGCTCGATGCCGTCGACGGCCGCGAGCTCCGGCAGCAGCGTCTCCAGGAGCCGGATGTCGCCGAGGTCCTTGCCGTACGAGGTGTTGTTCTCGGAGACCAGCATGACCTCCTTGACGCCCTGCTCGGCCAGCCAGCGCGTCTCGCCGAGGACGTCCGAGGGGCGGCGCGAGATGAAGGAGCCGCGGAAGGACGGGATGGCGCAGAACGAGCAGCGGCGGTCGCAGCCGGAGGCCAGCTTCACCGAGGCGACCGGGCTGGTGTCCAGGCGGCGGCGCAGCGGGGCGCGCGGGCCGGAGGCGGGCGCGACACCCTCGGGCAGGTCCTCGGGGGCGCTCTCCGGTGCCTCCTGCGCGTGGCCGGGAAGCGCCACGTCGGCGCTCTGGCGCTCGACGGGGCTCAGCGGCAGCAGCTTGCGCCGGTCGCGCGGGGTGTGCGCCTCCACGCTGCCACCGCTGAGGATGGTCTGGAGCCGGTTGGAGATGTCGGAGTAGTCGTCGAAGCCGAGCACGCCGTCGGCCTCGGGGAGCGCGTCGGCGAGTTCCTTGCCGTACCGCTCGGCCATACAGCCGACGGCGACCACGGCCTGGGTGCGGCCGTGGTCCTTGAGATCGTTGGCTTCGAGGAGCGCGTCGACGGAGTCCTTCTTGGCGGCTTCGACGAACCCACAGGTGTTGACGACGGCGACATCGGCGTCCGAGGCGTCCTCGACGAGCTCCCAGCCGTCCGCTGCCAAGCGGCCTGCAAGCTCCTCCGAGTCCACCTCGTTACGGGCGCAGCCGAGAGTGACAAGGGCGACGGTACGGCGTTCGGGCATGGACTCAAGACTACTTTGTCCCGGCCCGCGGTCCCGCCGCGAGGGTTGATCAAGGAATCGGCGGCCGTACGCGCCGGGACGCGGCGGCCCCGGTCAGCCGACGACCGGGTCGCCCTTGGTGTAGGTCAGCCGCTCGACCTGGCCGTCACCGAACTGGTCCTCGACCTTCTTTCCGTTGACGTAGAGCTCGATCGCCCCGGCGTTGCCGAGGATCAGATCGATCTTCTCGCCGTCCACGAAGGTCTTCGACTCGCCCTTCTCCAGGAGGCCGTCGTAGAGCACCTGGCCGTTGTGCGCCTTGGCCGAGATCCAGCTCTTGTCGGAGATGGCGCTGAGCTTGACGGTGACCTTGTCCTGCGGGGCCGCGGCGATGGCGCTGTCGGAGGGGGCGGGGGGCTTGGGCGCGGCGGGCGGGCTCGGGACCGGCTTGGGGCTCGGGCTCTGCTGCTGCGTCTGGGTCGGGCCCTCGGCGACCTGGGCGCTCTTGCCCTTGGAGTCGCCGCTGCCGCTGAACATCGTGAAACCGACGAAGCCGACGACCACCACGATCGCGGCGACCATGGCCGCGGTCCAGTTCGGGCGGCGCCGCTCGGGCCTGATCCGCTCGGCCTCGAACATGGGCGCCGCGGGCGTGGGCGCGGGGCGGCCGCCGTGCTCGGCGTCGTACTGCCTGACCAGGGGCTCCGGATCCAGGCGCACGGCACGCGCGACCGTGCGGATGTGTCCGCGCGCGTACACATCGCCGCCGCACCGGGAGAAGTCGTCCTCCTCCAGGCCCTGCACGATCGGGATGCGCACCCGCGTGATCGAACTGACCTCGTCGACGGTCAGTCCTGCCGCGATTCGGGCCTGCTTGAGGGCGTGGCCGATCGTCGGCCGATCGTCGTCAGCAAAGGAGGGCCGGTCGTCGTCGCCGAGGGAAGGCCGGTCGTCTTCGGGGGAGTTGCCGATGGACACGGGGGCGCCTTTCGAGCGTGAGCCACCTGCTGGGTGTTCAGTCTAGGGGGGGTACGAAAGGGTGGGGCAACCGGGAGGGTGGAGTTTGTACGCCATAGGAATGGCCTCCTCCCTTCCTCCTAACGGGTCAGGAGGGGGACACGTTCCTGATCTTCCCTCAACTGGACGTACAGCCGGGGAAAACGGTTGCCCCACGCTCCTGTTTCTGTGCTCCATTCGGCCGCGGGACCGACCCCTGGGGCCCGCCCCGGGCCATCAGGGAGCCTCCCCGCGGATCACCGCCAGCACACCGTCGAGTTCATCCGGCTTGACCAGGACGTCACGCGCCTTGGAGCCCTCGCTGGGGCCCACGATCCCGCGCGACTCCATCAGGTCCATCAGTCGGCCCGCCTTGGCGAAGCCGACCCGCAGCTTGCGCTGAAGCATGGATGTCGACCCGAACTGGGTGGAGACGACCAGCTCAGCGGCCTGGCAGAGCAGATCGAGGTCGTCGCCGATCTCCTCGTCGATCTCCTTCTTCTGCTTCTGGCCGACGGTGACGTCCTCGCGGAAGACCGGGGCCATCTGGTCCTTGCAGTGCTGGACGATCCCCGCGATCTCGTCCTCGGTGACGAACGCGCCCTGGAGGCGGGTCGGCTTGTTCGCGCCCATCGGCAGGAACAGTCCGTCACCCTTTCCGATGAGCTTTTCGGCGCCGGGCTGATCGAGGATGACGCGGCTGTCGGCGAGCGAGGAGGTCGCGAAGGCGAGCCTCGACGGCACGTTCGCCTTGATCAGGCCGGTCACGACGTCCACGGACGGCCGCTGGGTGGCGAGGACCAGATGGATGCCGGCGGCGCGGGCCAGCTGGGTGATGCGCACGATCGCGTCCTCGACGTCACGCGGCGCCACCATCATCAGGTCCGCGAGCTCGTCGACGATCACCAGCAGATACGGGTACGGGGTCAGCTCCCGCTCGCTGCCCTCGGGCAGCTTGACCTTGCCGTTGCGGATCGCCTCGTTGAAGTCGTCGATATGGCGGAAACCGAACGCCGCCAGGTCGTCGTAGCGGAGGTCCATCTCGCGCACGACCCACTGAAGAGCCTCGGCGGCCCGCTTGGGGTTGGTGATGATCGGCGTGATCAGGTGCGGAATGCCCTCGTACGCGGTGAGTTCGACCCGCTTGGGGTCGACGAGCACCATCCGTACGTCCTCCGGCGTCGCCCGCACCATGACCGAGGTGATCAGACAGTTGATGCAGGACGACTTGCCGGAGCCGGTCGCGCCGGCCACCAGGACGTGCGGCATCTTCGCCAGGTTGGCCATCACATAGCCGCCCTCGACGTCCTTGCCGAGCGCGACGAGCATCGGATGGTCGTCCTCGGCCGCGTCCGCCAGGCGCAGCACGTCGCCGAGGTTGACCATCTCGCGGTCGGTGTTCGGGATCTCGATGCCGACCGCCGACTTGCCGGGGATCGGCGAGATGATCCGTACGTCCGGGCTGGCCACCGCGTACGCGATGTTCTTGGTCAGCGCGGTGATCCGCTCGACCTTCACGGCCGGGCCAAGCTCCACCTCGTACCGGGTGACCGTCGGGCCCCGGGTGAAGCCGGTGACGGCCGCGTCGACCTTGAACTCCGTGAAGACGTTCTGCAGCGAGGCCACTATGGCGTCGTTGGCGGCGCTGCGCGTCTTGCCCGGGCCGCCCCGCTCCAGCAGGTCCAGCGAGGGCAGCGCGTAGGTGATGTCGCCCGCGAGCTGGAGCTGCTCGGCGCGCGAGGGCATCTCGGAGTGGGCCGGGGCCGCCTTGGTCAGATCCGGTACGACGGCGGGCGCGCCCGGGGTCGCCCTGGGCGCCGGCTTGGTGACGTCGGCCTTGGCGGCGGGCTGCGCCCCGGCCTTGGCGGCGGCCTCGCCGCGGGCCGTGGGCACCGGTGTGGTGCTGCCGCGCTCCCGCTCGACGGAGACGCCCTGGGTGAGATCGGCGACGATCGGGGACGGCGGCAGGCCGTTCAGTACGGCGCCGTCGAGCGCGGCGGCCGCGGCGGCGGCCACGTCGACCGGGTCCATCGGCAGGTCGAACGCCGGTTGCACCGAGGCGCGCCGGGGCTTGCGGCGCTGTGAGAGCGCCGCCTGCTCGGCCTCGTCCTGGCCGTACTCGTCCGACGGGGCGACGCGGCGCCCGGGCGTACGCCGGGCGCGCGGTGCGGGTTCCTCGTCGCGCCAGTCGTCTTCGTACAGCTCGTCCTCGCCGTACTCCCCCGGCAGGGGCTCGACGATGCCGAGCCGGGCGCCCAGGGCCCGCAGCCGCTGCGGGATGGCGTTGACGGGTGTCGCGGTGACCACTAGCAGCCCGAAGACGGTCAGCAGCACCAGCATCGGCACCGCCAGGACGTCGCCCATCAGGAATTCGAGCGGCTTGGACGCGGCCCAGCCGATGAGGCCGCCCGCGTCCTGCATCGCGCTGGTGCCGTCGTCCCGGCCCGGTGAGCCGCAGGCGATGTGGACCTGGCCGAGCACGCCGAGCACCAGTGCGGAGAGGCCGATCACGATCCGGCCGTTGGCCTCGGGCCTCTCCGGGTAGAGGATCAGCCGGACCGCGATCGCGCCGAGCAGCAGCGGCACCAGCAGGTCGAGCCGTCCGAACGCACCGGTCACCAGCATCTCGACGAGATCACCGACCGGGCCGCGCAGATTCGACCAGGTACCCGCGGCGACGATCAGCGCGACACCGAGCAGCAGCAGGGCGAGCCCGTCCTTGCGGTGGGCCGGGTCCAGGCCCTTGGCGCCCCGCCCTATGCCGCGGAACATCGCCCCGACCCCATGGGCCGCGCCCAGCCAGACGGCGCGCGCGAGCCGGTACACGCCCCCGGTGGGCGAAGGCGCCGGCTTGGGCGCGGGCTTGGCGGCAACCGCCTTCTTGGCCGGTGCCTTTTTGGCGGGGGCTTTCTTCGCGGGCGCGGCAGCCTTCTTCGCGGGCGCTTTCTTGGCGGGCGCGGCCGCCTTCTTGGCGGGTGCCGCGGTACGGCCGGTGCGCTTCGCGGTGCCCGCCGTGCCCTGGGAACCCTTGCCGGACGTACGTGAGGCCATGGTGCTGAGGTTACCGGTGCGGGCGGCGGTCGACACGACGGCCGGTGCTTCACCCGTTCGTGTCGTACCGAAAGACGATACTCACGTACGCACAAAAGGGCCTGACGCGTCATCAGCGTCAGGCCCCTCCGGACCGCTCGGTTCCGCGCCGCTCAGTGCGCTCAGTTCTGCGAGGGCAGGGCTGCCGTGCCACTGCCGGTGCCCGGCTCCAGGGCGTCAAGAGCCCGCCGCAGACCGGTCAGTTTGCGCTCCAGGTGGGCGGCGGTGGCCACCGCCGCCGCGTCCGCCGACTCGTCGTCGAGCTGCTTGGAGAGCGCCTCGGCCTGCTCCTCGACCGCCGCGAGCCGCGCGGACAGTTCGGCGAGGAGGCCCGCCGGCTCCTTGGGGTCGCCGGCCGTCTGGCCGCCGCCCTCCAGCTGGAGCCGCAGCAGCGCGGCCTGCTCGCGCAGCTGACAGTTCTTCATATAGAGCTCGACGAACACCGACACCTTGGCGCGCAGCACCCAGGGGTCGAAGGGCTTCGAGATGTAGTCGACGGCTCCCGCCGCGTACCCCCGGAACGTGTGGTGCGGGCCGTGGTTGATGGCGGTGAGGAAGATGATCGGGATGTCCCGGGTCCGCTCCCGCCGCTTGATGTGCGCGGCGGTCTCGAAACCGTCCATGCCCGGCATCTGGACGTCCAGCAGGATGACTGCGAAATCGTCCGTCAGCAGCGCTTTGAGCGCTTCCTCCCCTGACGATGCCCGCACCAGTGTCTGATCGAGCGCAGAGAGGATGGCCTCCAGCGCCAGCAGATTCTCCGGCCGGTCATCGACCAGGAGGATCTTGGCCTTCTGCACCATGGCCCGTCCTCCTCGCCCCGGCAGTGCACCGGGCGCCGCCCCAGGGGACGACTCCCTTGCGCCGCCCGTCCTTGTGCCGGTCATGGTAGCCGCACCCCGCCTGTCGCCACACCCTGTCACCGCGATGTCACTGTGCACGTAGCAGAAACGTAGTGGGAGACCAGAAGGTTCCCCGAATACCGCCGTCTCACACGCCTTCGGCCACAGTCAGTCAGCAACTCGCGGTGAACCGTGCGGCCACCGATCACTTCCCGCGCATCCACTGCTCCATCACCGAGAGCAGATGGTCGGGGTCGACCGGCTTGGTGACGTAGTCGGACGCGCCGGACTCGATGGCCTTCTCCCGGTCGCCCTTCATCGCCTTCGCGGTGAGCGCGATGATGGGCAGTCCCGCGAACTGCGGCATACGACGGATCGCCGAAGTCGTGGCGTACCCGTCCATCTCCGGCATCATGATGTCCATCAGCACCACGGCCGTGTCCTCGTGCTGTTCCAGGACCTCGATCCCCTCGCGGCCGTTCTCCGCGTACAGCACCGACAGGCCGTGCTGCTCCAGCACGCTGGTGAGCGCGAAGACGTTGCGTACGTCGTCGTCGACGATCAGCACCTTCTCGCCACCGAAGTGGAAGGTGCGCGTCGGCGCGCGCTCCGGCTCCTGGGCGGCCCAGGAGTCCTGCTGCGCCTCTCCCGGCTGGCCGGGCAGCGTCGCCGGGGGCTCCGTGCCCAGCGCCTTGCGGCGGCGCCGGAACAGCCCGGCCGCCCCCATCTGGCTCTCGCCCGGCGTGGGCGCCGCGCTCTCGTGCGGGACGAGGTCCTGCCGTACGCCGTCCGCCAGGGCGCCCTCGGCAGCCGCCTCGCCGCCGGGCGGCAGCTGCGGGTAGCCCTGCGGCGGCAACTCGCTGGGGTGCAGCGGGAGATAGAGCGTGAAGGTGGAGCCGCGGCCGGGCTCGCTCGCCGCGTGGATCTCGCCGCCGAGCAGCCGGGCGATCTCGCGGCTGATGGAGAGGCCGAGGCCGGTGCCGCCGTACTTGCGGCTGGTCGTGCCGTCGGCCTGCTTGAACGCCTCGAAAATCACCCGCATCTTGCTGGCCGCGATGCCGATGCCGGTGTCGGTGACCGAGAACGCGATCAGATCGGCGTCCGCGTCGCGCAGCGAGCCCGCCTCCAGGAGCTGTTCGCGGATCGCGTGCGGAACATCGGCGTGGGCGGGCCTGATCACCAGCTCGACGGCGCCGCTGTCGGTGAACTTCACCGCGTTCGACAGCAGGTTGCGCAGCACCTGCAGCAGCCGCTGCTCATCGGTGTGCAGCGTCGCCGGAAGCTCCGGCGAGACCCGTACGGAGAAGTCGAGCCCCTTCTCCGCGGTGAGCGGCCTGAACGTCGCCTCCACGTAGTCGACGAGCTGCACCAGGGCGATCCGGGTCGGACTGACGTCCATCTTGCCCGCCTCGACCTTGGACAGGTCGAGGATGTCGTTGATGAGCTGGAGCAGGTCCGAACCCGCACCATGGATCGTTTCCGCGAACTCGACCTGCTTCGGCGAGAGGTTGCCCTCCGCGTTGTCGGCGAGCAACTTGGCCAGGATCAGCAGCGAGTTGAGGGGCGTGCGCAGCTCGTGCGACATGTTCGCCAGGAACTCGGACTTGTAGCGCATCGAGACCGCGAGCTGTTCGGCGCGCTCCTCCAGGACCTGCCGGGCCTCCTCGATCTCGGTGTTCTTCACCTCGATGTCACGGTTCTGCTGGGCGAGCAGCTCGGCCTTCTCCTCCAGCTCCGCGTTGGACTCCTGCAGGGCCTTCTGCCGGTTCTCCAGCTCCGCCGACCGCTCGCGCAGCTGCTCGGTCAGCTCCTGCGACTGCTTGAGCAGCACCTCCGTCTTGGAGTTGACGCTGATCGTGTTGACGCTGGTCGCGATCATCTCCGCGATCTGGTTGAGGAAGTCCTTCTGGATGTGGGTGAACGGCTGGAACGAAGCCAGCTCGATCACGCCGAGGACCTTGCCCTCGAAGAGCACCGGCAGCACGATCACATGGGCGGGCGGCGCCTCCCCGAGGCCGGAGGAGATCTTCAGATAGCCCGGCGGCACGTTCTCCACCAGGATCGTGCGCTTCTCCTCCGCCGCCGTGCCGATCAGCGTCTCGCCGGGCCGGAACGAGGTGGGCATCGAGCCTGACGAGTACCCGTAACTCCCGCGCATCTTCAGCTCGTACGGGCTGTCCTCGTCCCCCCCGACCTCGGGGGAGCCGGCGGCCGGCAGGGCGAGGAAGAACGCGCCGTGCTGGGCCGAGACCACGGGCGTCAGCTCGGTCATGATCAGGGAGGCGACGTCGTCCAGATCGCGGCGGCCCTGCATCAGGCCGGAGATACGGGCGAGGTTGCCCTTGAGCCAGTCCTGCTCCTTGTTGGCGACCGTGGTGTCGCGCAGGTTGGCGATCATCGTGTTGATGTTGTCCTGGAGGGCCTGGATCTCGCCCGCCGCGTCCACGTCGATCTTGAGGTTGAGGTCGCCGCGGGTCACCGCGGTGGCGACGGCCGCGATGGCGCGCACCTGCCGGGTCAGGTTCCCGGCCATCTCGTTCACGGACTCGGTGAGGTCGCGCCAGGTGCCGTCGACGTCGCGTACGCGCGCGTGGCCGCCGAGCTGGCCCTCGGTGCCCACCTCGCGGGCGACCCGGGTGACCTCCACGGCGAACGATGACAGCTGGTCGACCATCGTGTTGATGGTGTTCTTCAGCTCCTGGATCTCACCGCGGGCATCGATGTCGATCTTCTTGGTGAGATCGCCCTTGGCGATGGCGGTGGTGACGGTGGCGATCTGGCGCACCTGGCCGGTGAGGTTGTCGGCCATGGAGTTCACCGATTCGGTGAGGTCCTTCCACGTGCCGGAGACACCGGGGACGCGGGCCTGTCCGCCGAGGATGCCGTCGGTGCCCACCTCGCGCGCGACCCTCGTGACCTGGTCGGCGAAGGAGGACAGGGTCGTCACCATCGTGTTGACGGTGTCGGCGAGTTCCGCGACCTCGCCGCGCGCCTCGACCGTCACCTTCTTGGTGAGGTCGCCGTTGGCGACGGCCGTCGACACCCGGGCGATGTTGCGCACCTGGTAGGTGAGGTTCGCGGCCATCAGGTTGACGTTGTCGCTGAGGTCCTTCCAGATGCCGGTGACCCCGCGCACCCGGGCCTGGCCGCCGAGGATGCCCTCGGTGCCCACCTCGCGCGCGACCCTCGTCACCTCGTCCGCGAAGTTGGAGAGCTGGTCGACCATCGTGTTGACGGTCGTCACCAGCTCCAGGATCTCGCCCTTGGCGTCGACGGTGATCTTCTTCGAGAGGTCGCCCTTGGCGACCGCCGTCGTCACCTCGGCAATGTTGCGCACCTGGAACGTCAGGTTGTTCGCCATGAAGTTGACGGACTGGGTGAGGTCCTTCCAGGTGCCCGAGACGCCCTGCACCTCGGCCTGACCGCCCAGGATGCCCTCGGTGCCCACCTCGCGGGCCACCCGGGTCACCTGCTCCGCGAAGTTCGAGAGCTGGTCGACCATCGTGTTCAGGACGTTCTTCAGTTCCAGGATCTCGCCGCGGGCGTCCACGTCGATCTTCTGCGACAGGTCACCGCGCGCCACCGCCGTGGCGACCTGGGCGATGTTGCGGACCTGGGCGGTGAGGTTGCCGGCCATGCCGTTCACCGAGTCGGTCAGGTCGCGCCACACACCGGCCACGCCCGGCACCTGCGCCTGGCCGCCGAGGCGGCCGTCGGTGCCCACCTCGCGCGCGACCCTGGTCACCTGCTCGGCGAAGCCGGACAGCTGGTCGACCATGTTGTTGATGGTGTTCTTCAGTTCCAGGATCTCGCCGCGGGCGTCCACGTCGATCTTCTGCGACAGGTCACCGCGCGCCACCGCCGTGGTCACCTGGGCGATCTGGCGCACCTGGGAGGTGAGGTTGCCCGCCATGAAGTTGACGGAGTCGGTGAGTTCCTTCCAGGTGCCCAGGACGCCGTCCACCCGGGCCTGGCCGCCGAGCCGGCCCTCCGTGCCCACGTCCTGCGCCATCCGCGTCAACTGGGCGGAGAACGACGCCAGCTGGTCGACCATCGTGTTGACGGTGTTCTTCAGCTCCAGCATCTCGCCGGAGACGTCCACCGTGACCTTCTGCGACAGGTCGCCGTTGGCGACCGCCGTCGTCACCTGGGCGATGTTGCGCACCTGACCGGTGAGGTTGCGGAACGCGTTGTTGACGGAGTCCGTCAGGTCCTTCCACGTGCCGGCCGCGCCCGGCACCTCGGCCTGGCCGCCCAGACGCCCCTCGACGCCGACCTCGCGGGCCACCCGGGTCACTTCGGAACCGAAGGACTGGAGCTGGTCCACCATCGTGTTGACAGTGTTCTTCAGCTCCAGCATCTCGCCCGCGACGTCGACCGTGACCTTCTGGGTCATGTCGCCGTTGGCGACCGCCGTGGTCACCTGGGCGATGTCGCGCACCTGCGTCGTCAGATTGCGGAAGACCGTGTTGACCGAGTCGGTCAGGTCCTTCCAGGTGCCCGCCGCGCCCGGCACCTGCGCCTGACCGCCCAGCAGGCCCTCGGCGCCGACCTCGTTGGCGACCCGGGTCACCTCGTCGGCGAACGTACGCAGCGTCTCGGTCATCTGGTTGATCGTCTCGGCGAGCTGGGCGACCTCCCCGCGCGCGTTGACGGTCACCTTCTGCGACAGGTCGCCGTTGGCGACCGCCGTCGTCACCTGGGCGATCCCGCGCACCTGGGCGGTGAGGTTGCCCGCCATCAGATTGACGGAGTCGGTCAGGTCCTTCCACACTCCCGCGACGCCCGGCACCTGCGCCTGACCGCCGAGCTCGCCCTCGGTGCCCACCTCGCGCGCGACCCTCGTCACCTCGGAGGAGAACGAGGAGAGCTGGTCGACCATCGTGTTGACGGTGTTCTTCAGCTGGAGCATCTCGCCGGCGACGTGCACGGTCACCTTGCGCGACAGATCGCCCTTGGCGACCGCCGTCGTCACGAGAGCGATGTCACGTACCTGGGCGGTCAGCCGGTACGCCATCGTGTTCACCGAATCCGTGAGGTCCTTCCACGAACCGGACATTCCACGCACCTGCGCCTGGCCGCCGAGCTTGCCTTCGGTGCCGACCTCCAGTGCGACCCTCGTCACTTCGTCGGTGAACGCCGACAGCTGATCAACCAGGTTGTTGACGGTTCGCCCCACTTTGAGGAATTCGCCGCGCAACGGCCGCTCGGCGTTGTCCACGCCGTGCGAACGCAGGTCCATGCGCTGTTCCAGATCGCCCTCGGCGACCGCCGACAGCACCCTGCCGACCTCGGAGACCGGCCTGGCCAGATCGTCCACCAGGGCGTTGGAGGCGTCGATGGCGGCCGCCCAGGAGCCCTCACAGGCCCCGTTCTCCAGCCGCTCGCTCAGCTTCCCCTCGCGCCCCACCATCCGCCGTACCCGGGCGATCTCCCCGGTCAGATGGAGGTTGCGGTCGGCGACCTCGTTGAAAACGGCGGCGATCTCGGCCATCACCCCGTCCCCGGAGACGGTCAGCCGCTTGCGGAAATTACCGTCCCGCATCGACGCCAGTGCGGCGAGCAGCCGCTGCAGCGCAGCGGTGTCCACCTCGGTCGTCCCCTTACCGCGGGTCCGTCCGCCTTTCGCGCGCGTGCTCTTGCCACGCGCCGCCACGCCAGACTCCACCGTGTCCCTCCCGCAGGGGTCGACCGCCCTCATCGGGCTTCCTTCAAGCCTTCCCAGTGTTTCACCATGACCGAACCCGGCCATAACAGTTCGGCAGCTTCGCATACCGTCCCCGCCCTCGGAGGGCGGAAACACTGGTGACCGGCATCCGCTAGGACAGCGAGGGTAAGTAACCTGGCTTCCGGCTGCCCAACCGCCCCGGTCCGTCCGAAGGCGGGAGCGCCCCCCTGCTCCTCTGAGCCCGGGGGACAGCGGACGCCACAAGGACGACCACGGGACACCGGAGGGGGCGGGCCACACATGGGAGTGTTGATTCCCGGGGGGCACCTTCCCGGACCCCGGCAGGGGAAACCGGGCGTCGAGACGCGTACGAGGAGTTCTGTGATCACCGCGCGGGCGGAAGCCAGCTTCGAACCCGTCGGGCGGTCCGTCGCGACCGCCCGCGCATTCGTCCGCGACACCCTCCAGGGCTGGGGATACGCGGACGTCGTCGACGACGCCGTCGTCCTCACCAGTGAGCTCGTCACCAACGCGGTCGTCCACGCGGGCACCGCCGCCGACGTACTCTGCCTGCGCTCCGAGGACGGCGTCCGGGTCGAGGTCGCCGACCATTACCCCGAACGGGAAGTTCCGCTCCACGCCTCCCCCGCCGAGGTCGCAGGCCCCGAACGTGAGAACGGCCGCGGCCTGCTGCTGTGCGCCGCCCTCGCCTCCCGCTGGGGCGTCGAGTACACGCCCACCCAGAAGCACGTCTGGTTCCAGCTCGACCTCCCCGCCCGCCCGGTGGGCACCCGCTCGGCCGGACCGGCCCTGCCCGTGGAGCTGCTGCCCGTCACCGACGGCCGGGTCCGCGTCGCGGTCATCCAGATCGACCGCACCGGCGCCGTCCGCGCCTGGAACGAGGACGCCGAGGAACTGTTCGGCTACCCCGCCGAGAAGGTCACCGGCAAGCAGCTCACCGAGTTCGCGGCCTGGCCGCACACCCCCGGCACCTCCACCGGAATCGTCGAGGCCCTGCAACTCTCGCGCTGGGAGGGCAGTTACGGCATCCGCGGCGCAGACGGCCGCGTCCTGCCCGTGTACGCGTCACATCTTCGGGTACGCGACACGAATGGCGAGCCGTCCACCGTCTGCCTGCTGGTCCGCGACGACGAGCGGGCAGTGCTGCAGACCCCCGTGCGGGCCCCCGCCGACTCCACCTCCATGGGCGAGAGCCGCAACGTCGACCCGTTCGAGGTCTTCATCGGCTCCCCTGCCCCCGACGACCTCGACGGACTGCTCCAGCGGACCGTGGAGCGCGCCCGCGACATGCTCGACGGCGACGCCGCGTTCCTGCTCCTGGCCACCGACGACGAGACCGAGCTGGAGGTCCGGGCCACCACCGGTCTCCCGTCCGCCCGCCAGCGCTTCGCGCGCGTGCCCGTCGAAGCGGGCACCGGCCGCTACGGCTCGGCCAGGATGCCCGCCGTCCACGAGGACCTCGCGGCCGTCCCCGGCGCCGTCCCGATCCTCGGCGGCTCCGGCATGCGCTCGGTCGTCACCGTCCCGCTCAAGGTCGAGGGCCGCCTCACCGGCTCCCTCGGCGTCGCCGCCGAGTCGGCCGGGCGCTACTCCAACGAAGAAGCGCTGCGCCTCCAGTTCGCCGCCGACCGCATCGCGCTCGCCGTCGAGTCGGCACGCCTGGGCGAGCTCGAACGGCTGCGCCGGGGATCGCTGAGCTTCCTCGTGGAAGCCTCGGACCTGCTCGCGGGAACTCTGGACCGGGACCAGACGTTGGCCCTGATGGCACAGATGACCGTCCCCACCCTCGCCACCTGGTGCGCCGTCTACACGATCGCGGACCAGGCCTCCGATCCGTACCTGTCGTACGTCCTCCACGAGGACGAGGAGCGCATCGACGGCCTCAAGGCGCTCCTCTCCAAGATCGACCCGCCGGAGCCGGTCCCCACCCCGGGCGCCCGCGTCTGGACCGCCCCCGGTGAAGCGGCCCACCAGGCCGCACTGCGCACCTCCATGCGCGACCTCGGCCGCGGCACCAGCCCGCACCTGGGCAGCGGCCTCGGCACCACGCTGTCCACGGCCGCCGCGGTCGGCGGTGAGACGGTCGTCCTGCCCCTGGTCGCCCGCAACCGCGTCATCGGCATGCTCACGCTCGGCAAGCCCTCCGACGACCACTTCCGCCAGGAGATCCTGGAACTGGCCGAAGACCTCTCGCGCCGGGCCGCGCTCGCCCTCGACAACGCCCGCCTCTACTCGGAGCGCACGGCCATCAGCCGCTCCCTCCAGCGCAGCCTCCTGCCGCCCGGCCTCCCGCAGATCCCCGGCGTCGAGGTCGAGGTCATCTACCGCGCGGCCGGCGAGGGCAATGAGGTCGGCGGCGACTTCTACGACCTCTTCCCGATCCGCGACGGCGCGTACGGCTTCGCGATCGGCGACGTCTGCGGCACCGGCCCCGAGGCCGCGGCCGTCACGGGCCTGGCCCGCCACGCCCTGCGCCTCCTCGCTCGCGAGGGTTTCGGCGGCCCGGCGGTCCTGGAGCGCCTCAACGCCGCAATCCTCGACGAGGGCGCCCGCAGCCGCTTCCTGACGCTCCTGTACGGCGAGTTGTGGCCGCAGGAGGACGGCAGCGCGGTGCTGAAGATCGTGTGCGCGGGCCATCCGCTCCCGCTGCGCCTGCGCCAGGACGGCACGGTCGAACCCGCCGCCGAACCCCAGCCGCTGCTCGGCGTCATGGAGGACCTGGAGCTGTACGAGCAGACGATCACCCTGGACCCGGGCGATGTCCTGCTGTGTGTGACCGATGGCATCACCGAGCGCCGCGAGGGTACCCGGATGCTGGGAGACGACGGTCTGACCGACGTCCTCGCCACGTGTACGGGCCTGACCGCCGGCGCCGTTGCGGCCCGCGTCCTGCGCGCGGTGGAACGCTTCGCCGCCGAGCCCGCGTCCGACGACATGGCGATCCTGTCGATGCGCATCCCGGAACAGCCCCGGCACTAAGCGGGGCCGGGGGCCCCGACAGGACCGAGGGCCACCGGAAACCGGGGCCGTAAGAACGCGAAAGGCCCCGCCCAATTGGGCGGGGCCTTTCATCGTCTTGCTGCTGAGCCCCCATGCGGAATCGAACCGCAGACCTTCTCCTTACCATGGAGACGCTCTACCGACTGAGCTATAGGGGCCGGTTGTTGTTTCGGGGTTTCTCCCTCACCAACGAGATAAAGCATACCCCGAATCAGACGGTGGTCCGAACCGCGCTCGCCAGTTCCTGCGGTGCGCTACCCAGCGCCCCTGTCACGCCGGCTGAAGGAGCCCTCCGAGGGCATTGCAGACCGAGACCAACTTCCGTACGCCCGCGTCGGAAAGCCCGTCCAGACGGGGCAGCGCGAGCGTCTCGTCCACGGCCCGCTCGGTCTCCGGCAGCGCACAGCCGACCCGCCTGAACTCCCGCGTCCGGTGCATCGGCGTAAGCACGGGCACCTCGCACTCGACCCCGCGCCGCCGCAACAGCCGCGCGAACGCGTCCCGATCGGGCCGCCCGTTCCCGGGCACCCTTACGACATAGCGCTGGTACCCGTGCCCGGCGGCCGGTACGGGCGTCCGCACTCCGATGAGCCGCCGGTCCAAATACCCCGCCCGCTCCCGGCGTTGCACGACGTCGCCGCCGTCGTCTTCGTCTTCGTCCTTCTCCACCAGCAACAGCCCGAGCCGGTCGGCGAGTTGCCTGAACTGGCCGGCGTCGGCCGGGTGCCCGAAGCGGTGGACGAGTACGAGCCCGACGGTCCGCGAGGTCACGACGGCCTCGATGCCCCCGACACCCAGGCAGTACGTCTCCGGGTCTATGTCGGCGAACACCGGCAGGGCACCGGCCGCCACCACGGCCCGCGCCACCGCACCGTCGTCGTACGCCGGCACGATCACTTCGTCCCCGGCCGCGAAGCCCGCGGACTCCAGCTTTCCGATGATCCCCATAGCTGGGCATGGTGCTCGCACGATATGAACAGCAGGTGATCGGGCATAAAAAAACGCGGGTCCCCGAGCCGAAGCTCGGGAACCCGCGTTGAAAATTTGTTCGGCGGTGTCCTACTCTCCCACAGGGTCCCCCCTGCAGTACCATCGGCGCTGAAAGGCTTAGCTTCCGGGTTCGGAATGTAACCG
>NZ_JBVIHM010000004.1:374014-393547 GCF_055570295.1 Streptomyces sp. NPDC031265 | reverse complement strand
ACGCCCGGTTACATTCCGAACCCGGAAGCTAAGCCTTTCAGCGCCGATGGTACTGCAGGGGGGACCCTGTGGGAGAGTAGGACACCGCCGAACAATCTTTAGCCTCAACCCCCGTGCCCTTTTGGGCCGGGGGTTGAGGCATTTTTGCGTTCAGGGCCCCTTCAGGTCGGACCTTCCCCCGGCCCAACCCGCTCCCATCAGAGTCGGCCTGCAGCCTTCAGCTCCAGGTACGCGTCGGCCAGCGCCGGAGCAAGTTCGTCCGGGGTGGCGTCCACGACGGTAACGCCGTGGCGCATCAGTTGTTCAGCCGTGCGGCGGCGCTGTTCCTGGGTGCGGCTGGCAGCGGCAGCTTCGTAAACGGCGTCCACAGTGCCACGCGACTCCGCCATCGTCTTGATATGGGGGTCGGCAATCGCCGCGACCAGGACTGTGTGGCGCTTCGTGAGCTGTGGGAGAACGGGGAGCAGGCCTTCCTCCACGGGGGCTGCGTCCAGGCTGGTCAGCAGCACGATCAAGGAACGTCGAGGAGCGTTGGCGAGGGCGGCGGCGCTCAAGCCTCGGGCATCCGTTTCCACCAACTCGGGCTCGAGTGGCGCGAGTGAGTTGACCAGAGAGGGCAGGAGTTCGCCAGCGGCGCGGCCTTGCACCTGGGCCCGTACACGACGGTCGTACGCGAGGAGGTCGACGCGGTCGCCCGCGCGGGAGGCGAGTGCGGCGAGAAGCAGAGTGGCGTCCATGGCGGCGTCCAGGCGCGGGATGTCTCCGACGCGGCCCGCCGAGGTACGCCCCGTATCGAGGACGACGAGGATGTGACGGTCGCGTTCGGGCCGCCAGGTGCGTACGGCGACGGCGTTCTGCCGGGCAGTGGCGCGCCAGTCGATGGAGCGGGTGTCGTCGCCCGGGACGTAGGGGCGCAGGCTGTCGAACTCGGTGCCTTCCCCTCGGGTCAACACGCTGGTGCGGCCATCGAGTTCGCGCAGCCGGGCCAGCCGGGACGGCAGGTGTTTGCGGCTGGTGAACGGCGGCAGCACGCGCACGGTCCAGGGGACGTGGTGGCTGCCTTGCCGGGAGACGAGGCCGAGCGGTCCATATGAGCGGACGGTGATCTGCTGGGAGCGGCGGTCGCCCCGCCGGGTCGGGCGCAGGGCCGTGGTGACGCGGCGGCGTTCGCCGGCAGGAACCGTCAATGCGTGCCGGGAGGCGCCCTGTTCGGCGCTGGAGGCCCAACTGCTGGGTGGCCAGGCGTCGCGGAGCTGGGCTCGCAACGGGCGTCCCGAGGGATTGGTGACGGTGAGGACGACCTCAGCGGCGTCACCTAGTCGAACTGATGTATCACCGTTTCGGGTGAATTGAAGCTTTCGCACTGGCGCGGCGAGGGCGTAGTCGCACATCATTGCGAGAGTGAGAGGGGCGTTGACCGCGAGCATTCCCGCCCAGCTCGGGGCCCATACGCCGACGGGGACGGAGCCGAGGGCAGCGAGCAGAGCAGTGCGTCCAGTGAGAGCCACGGTCGCCGCCTCAGCGGGGGACGGGGACGTGGGCGAGGACCGAGGTGATGACGGAGTCGGCGGTGACGCCCTCCATCTCCGCCTCGGGACGCAACTGGATGCGATGGCGCAGTGTGGGGAGGGCCAAGGCCTTTACGTCGTCGGGGATCACGTAGTCCCGGCCCGTGAGCCAGGCCCAGGCGCGAGCGGTGGAGAGCAGGGCGGTGGCGCCTCGGGGAGAGACACCGAGGCTGAGCGAGGGGGATTCACGCGTGGCACGACAGATATCGACGACATAGCCGGTGATCTCTGCGGAGACCGAGGTCTTGGCGACGGCGGCGCGGGCCGCTTCGAGGTCGGCGGCTCCCGCGACCGGCCGGACTCCGGCTGCCTGGAGGTCACGAGGGTCGAAGCCCTCGGCGTGACGGGCGAGGACGTTGATCTCGTCCGCGCGCGAGGGCAGAGGCACCGTCAACTTCAGCAGGAAGCGGTCCAGCTGGGCTTCCGGCAGGGGATAGGTGCCCTCGTACTCGACGGGGTTCTGCGTAGCTGCGACCAGGAAGGGCTCGGGGAGCGGGCGCGGTGTGCCGTCGACCGTGACCTGACGCTCCTCCATGGCTTCGAGGAGGGAGGACTGGGTCTTCGGAGGAGTGCGGTTGATCTCGTCCGCGAGCAGCAGATTGGTGAACACCGGGCCGGCCTGGAAGGAGAACTCGGCGGTACGGGCGTCGTAGATCAGCGAGCCCGTGACATCACTGGGCATCAGATCGGGGGTGAACTGGACGCGCTTGGTGTCGAGTTCGAGCGAAGCGGCGAGCGCACGCACCAGGAGCGTCTTGGCGACGCCGGGGACTCCTTCGAGGAGGACATGGCCGCGGCACAGCAGTGCCACGACCAGGCCCGTGACGACGGAGTCCTGGCCGACCACGGCCTTGGCGATCTCGGCGCGCAGGGCCTCCAGAGAGGCCCGGGCGCTGTCGGGGTTCGCTGCGGTCGCCGGGGTTCGGTCGCTCATGAGGTGCGTACCTCTCTTTCGAGGGCGTCGAGTTCGTCCGCGAGGCGGACCAGTGCGGCGTTGTCGGCCGGGGCCGGGCCGAAAAGCAGGACATGACGGTCCCGTTCGGCTGACGGGAACCGGGCGGAGACGGCGGGGACGAGGAGTTCGGGCGCGTGTGCCGAGGCAGCGGGCAGGCCCAGGAGGGGAGCAAGACGGGTGCGGGTGGCCGAGCGCAGGGCGTCGGCCGCGCGGTCGCGGGCGTTGGCCTTGCGGTAGAGGCGGGCCCGGCCCTCGGTGGTCTCGGACGCGCGGACGGCGACCGGGAGTTGCTCGGTCACCAGCGGGCCGAGGCGGCGGGCTCGCCAGATGGCGGCGAGGGCGGCCGCGAGGGTGAGCTGGAGCGTGGCCCAGAGCCAGCCGGACGGGATGAGGTCGAAGAAGCTGCGGTCACCGCCGTCGGTGGCCGAGACATCACCGAGCGAGGGGAGGTACCAGACCAGATGGGGGCGGGAGCCGAGGAGTTGGAGGGCGAGCGAGGCGTTGCCCTGCTTGTCGAGACGGTGGTTGTAGAGGATGTCCGGGGCGCCGAGCAGGACGGTGTCGCCGTGGGCGGGAGCCTGTATCCGGAGCAGGGTGGGCAGTCCGCCTGCGGGGTAACAGGCGTCGTCGGCCTGGCCGTCGGCGGTGTAGCGGGTGCCTCCGGTATCGGCGCTTCCGGCGCGGACGGCCAGCGGCAGGGAGCAGCTCGGTTCGCGGTTGCTGACCGAGGACGAGCCCTCTTCCCGTATGCCAGGGGCGAGCACAGGAAGGGAGGACGCGCCCGGGGAGACCAGCACGGTGCGTCCGCCGGAGTCGGTGGTGGCGGCGTGGAGCCGGTGCTGCTGGGATGCCGTGAGCAGATCGGGGACGGTGACCAGGAGTGTGGTGTCCGGACCTGTGGCGTGGGTGGCTTCGTCGAGGGTGGTGGCCACGCGCGTGGAGACGCCCTGGTCCTTGAGGAGTTCGGCGACGGCGCGACTGCCATAGCGGTCGGCCGACCGGGGGTCGAGTCGGCCGTGCTGGTCGCCGGAGCGGGTGGCGGCGAGGGCGATCCCGGCGGCCAGGAGGATCACGGCGGCGAGCAGCAGCCCGCGGGTGCGTGTCCAGATCTGACGGGGCGTCGCGTCGGTGGACGTGGAAGCGAGGGAAGCGGCGCTGGCGGGGGCCTGGGTGCCGGTCATTCGGCGGCTCCCCGGGCAGCCGCTTCCGCGGTGGGGCGCTGGGCAAGAGCGCTGAGATCCGGCTTCGTACGTTCCAGGTCGGTGTCGAGGTCATGCAGGCGGCGGTACGCGGCCTCGTTCGCCGTACGGCCCCCGTATGTGACGTCGTCGAACTCGCGGGCGGCGGCGCGGAGTCGGTCGGCGTGGCCGGGCAGCGGACGCCCTGCCTCGGCAGCGGCCTCGTCGGCGGTGCGGCCGGGGCGCGGGTCGAGGAGGGCGCGTTCCTCCAGGGAGCGGACGACCGCGCGCATCCGTTCCTGGACGGCCTGGGTCCAGCGGCCGGCCGCGGCGTGGGTCTCGGCGGCGGCGCGGTGCTCTTGGGCGCTGCGTGGGCGGTCGTCGAAGACCGTGCCGACCGTGGAGGCAACGCGTTTCGGGGTGCCCAGCCGCCACCACAGGGCGGCGATCAGGGCCAGGACGAACACGGCGATGGCGGCCAGTCCGAGTGCGCCGCCCGGGGCCGCGCCCGAGGCGGCGTCGAACAGGCCGCCGACCCAGTCCCAGAACCGGTTGAGGGCGCGCTCCAGGAGGTTCGGGTCGTCCTCGTGGTACATCGGGTTCGACAGTTCGCGCCGTGCCGCCTCGCGGGCGGGCACGCGCGGAGTAACCACCGGTGGTTCACCCGCCGCTCGGACCAGCAGCCGCACCATGGTTGTGCCCCCCGTTGCGGACACCGCATCAGCTCCCGGGAGTCTCGTGGCCCGGCAGGTTCGCGGCGCGGGCGAGATCGAGGTCGAGGGCCTCGCGGCGGATGCGCTGGTCGATGTAGAGCAGCGCGGCCACACCGGCGGAGATCGGGTAGGTGATCGCCGAGCCGATCACGGCGCCGATCCCGGTGATGATCAGGAACGGCCAGCCGAAGTCGGAACTGGCCCCGGAGAAGAGGCTGCTGGCGCCGCCGTCGTCCACGAGCGTTCCGATGACGGTGAACGGGATCGCGATGATCATCGAGACGATGAACGTGAGGAGCAGTGTCAGCAGCGTGATGCCGAAAATGCGCCACCAGGCGCCGCGGACCAGCTTGGCGGACCGGCGCAGCGACTTGACGAGGCCCTGACGCTCCAGCATCAGCGCGGGGGCGGCGAGGCTGAACTGGACCAGCAGCCAGATGACGACCACGACGGCGGCCAGCCCGCCGAGCCCGGCCAGGGCCGCACCCGCGTCGGATCCGATGAGCGCCCCCGGAAGGATGCCGACGCCGACGACCGCGCCCGCCATCAAAGGCAGCAGCACAAGGAGGCCGAGCAGGGGCAGCAGCCTCGGCCGGGCCTCCGCCCAGGCCTCCCGCAGCGTCACCGGGCGCCCCAGGACGGAGCGGCTGATGACGACAGTGAGGACCGCTGTGACGAAGAGCGTGCCGATCAGTGCGAGGACGCCGATGGGCAGCAGGCTGAGCATGCTGGAGCGCAGCGAGTCGAAGGCCTGGTCGATGGCCTCGCTGCCGGTGGCGTTCGGGTCGATCTCCGGAGGGTCCGGCAGGAGGTAGCGCTGGACGAGGATGTCCGCGATCTGAGTGATCACGGCGACCGTGAGGGTGAGGCCGAGGACCGTGCGCCAGTGGGCGCGCATCGTCGACACCGCGCCGTCGAGGATCTCGCCGACCCCGAGCGGGCGGAGCGGGATGACGCCGGGCTTGGCGGCGGGTGCGGGGCCCCACCCGGAGTTCCAGTTGCCGCTGGGGGCGGGGGGCCGGCCCCAGCCGCCCTGCTGGGCCCCAGGAGGGCCCGGAGGGGGCGGGGGCGTGCCCTGGCCCGGGGTGGCGGCGGGAGGCGACCACTGGCCCGCAGGAGGCTGGTTCCGGGACCACTGGGAGGACGCGCGGGCCCGGTCGGAAGGCTCGGGCTGCCCGGCAGTGCCGGAGTCCTCGCCGTCGGAGGGGGCCGATCCGGGCGAAGCCCAGCCCGGAGAGTCGTTCACGGTCGTCCACCTCGTGGATTGGTCGTGGGACCAGCTCGGCGAGCCGGCTCGTTGCGGTTGGCAGCCATCGTGCCATGCGGTTCCGGGCCGCGGACGGGCCCCCGTATCTCGTTAGCACCTTCAATTGTCGGCGGCTCACCGGGCAGACTGGGCGGATGGCTGATCACGAGGTGCGATCCACCGTGGGCTCCGAGCCGCCGCGACTGGCACAGCTGCGCTGGGACGAGCCGCCGGAGGGGCCGGTGCTGGTGCTCCTCGACCAGACCCGGCTGCCGGCCGAGGAGGTCGAGCTGGTCTGTACGGATGTGCCGGCGCTGGTGCGCGCCATCCAGACGCTGGCGGTCCGCGGGGCGCCGCTGCTGGGGATCGCCGGGGCGTACGGGGTGGCGCTGGCCGGGGTGCGCGGCTACGACGTGCAGGAGGCCGCGGCTCTGCTGGCGGCGGCGCGGCCCACCGCGGTGAACCTCGGGTACGGGGTGCGGCTGGCCCTGGACGCGTATCAGGCGGCGGTCGGCAAGGGCGCGGGTTCTCAAGCGGCCGGGGCGGCGGCGTTGGCGGCCGCGAAGGCCCTGCACCGGGCGGACGCGGTGGCGAGTGCCAAGATGGCGGCGCACGGCCTGGCACTGCTCGACGAGCTGCTGCCCGGCGGCAGCCAACGGCTGCTCACGCACTGCAACACCGGACGGCTGGTCTCCGGCGGCGAGGGCACCGCGTTCGCGGTGGCGCTGGCCGCGCATCGGGCGGGCCGGCTGCGGCGGCTGTGGGTGGACGAGACGCGGCCACTGCTGCAAGGAGCCAGACTGACCGCGTACGAGGCGGCGCGCAGTGGGATGGCGCACAGCTTGCTGACCGACAATGCTGCGGGTTCGCTGTTCGCGGCGGGGGAGGTGGACGCTGTGCTGATCGGGGCCGACCGGATCGCCGCGGACGGATCGGTGGCGAACAAGGTGGGAAGCTATCCGCTCGCGGTGCTCGCCAAGTACCACCACGTGCCGTTCATCGTGGTGGCGCCGGTCACGACGGTGGACCTGGAAACCCCCGACGGGGCGGCGATCGAGGTCGAGCAGCGACCCGGGCAGGAGGTGACGGAGCTCACCGGACCGCAGATCTCTGCGGCCGGGTGGGGGGCCAGCGGCGGACTGCCCGTGGCGCCGCTGGGGACGCAGGCGTACAACCCTGCCTTCGATGTGACGCCCCCCGAGCTGGTGACCGCGATTGTCACCGAAGAAGGTGTGCTCTCCCCCGTGACGGGGGGCGGGCTGAGAGAGCTGTGTGCCAGGTCACGCCAGGTAACGATTAGCTAATGGGATGATGACGTTTATGAAGGGACGCGTCCTTGTCGTCGACGACGACACCGCGCTGGCCGAGATGCTCGGCATTGTGCTGCGTGGAGAAGGTTTTGAGCCGTCGTTCGTAGCGGACGGCGACAAGGCACTGGCGGCATTCCGTGAGGCCAAGCCGGACCTGGTACTGCTGGACCTCATGCTGCCCGGACGGGACGGCATCGAGGTCTGCAGGCTGATCAGGGCCGAGTCAGGTGTGCCGATCGTGATGCTCACCGCCAAGAGCGACACCGTGGATGTGGTGGTCGGCCTGGAATCCGGGGCGGACGACTACATCGTGAAGCCGTTCAAGCCGAAGGAACTGGTCGCCCGTATCCGGGCGCGCCTGAGGAGGTCGGAGGAGCCGGCGCCGGAGCAGCTGGCGATCGGCGATCTGGTGATCGACGTGGCGGGTCACTCCGTGAAGCGGGAAGGGCAGTCCATCGCCCTGACCCCGCTGGAGTTCGACCTGCTGGTCGCGCTGGCCCGTAAGCCGTGGCAGGTGTTCACCCGCGAGGTGCTCCTGGAGCAGGTGTGGGGGTACCGGCACGCGGCGGACACGCGGCTGGTCAACGTGCACGTCCAGCGGCTGCGCTCGAAGGTCGAGAAGGACCCCGAGCGTCCGGAGATCGTGGTGACCGTCCGTGGTGTCGGTTACAAGGCCGGACCGAGCTGACATGTCCCGCGGCGGTGCTGCTCCGAAGCCCGGGAAGCCCGGGGTCCGTGGGGGGCGGGCTGCTGGTGAGGGACGTAAGACGTCATGGGGCGGGCGGATCCTCCAGGAGGGCACGCCCGGCAGCCCCGTGCTGAGGCTGTTCGTGCGCTGGGTGCGGCGTCCACTGCTGCCCGCGGTGCGGCTGTGGCGGCGCAACATCCAGCTGCGGGTGGTCGCCTCCACCCTGCTGATGTCGCTGGGTGTGGTGCTGCTGCTCGGGTTCGTTGTCATCGGTCAGGTGCGCAACGGGCTCCTCGTCACCAAGGAGAAGGCGTCCGAGAGCCAGTCCGCGGGCGGCTTCGCCGTGGCCAAGGACAAGGCCAGCGCCCCGGCGGCGCCGGGCGGACAGGACGACGCCGGCTCGGACGGGCGGGGCGGAAGCTCGGTGACCTGGCGCAGCGAGCTGGTGACCCAGCTCGCCAGCGGCGGGCAGGGCGCGTTCTACGTGGTCGCGCTGAGCGCCGACTCCGAGGACTCGCCCTCCAGCAACCGGGGCCCGCGCGCCTCGGGCGGCGTGGACCCGGTCTCCAGCGTCCCGCAGAGCCTGCGGGAAAACGTCGACCAGGGCACGGGCGCGTACAAGACGTACGCCTCGATCAAGTACCTCGACGGGCAGGAGTCCAAGCCGGGGCTGGTCATCGGGACCAAGCTGAAGGACGTCGACGGCCAGGCCTACCAGCTGTACTACCTCTTCCCGCTGGCGCAGGAGGAGAAGACGCTGAGTCTGGTCAAGGGCACCCTTGCGACCGCCGGGCTGTTCCTGGTGGTGCTCCTGGGGGCGATCGCCTGGCTGGTGGTGCGGCAGGTCGTCACCCCGGTGCGGATGGCCGCGCAGATCGCGGAGCGGCTCTCCGCGGCCAAGCTCCAGGAGCGGATGAAGGTCACCGGCGAGGACGACATCGCTCGGCTTGGCGAGGCCTTCAACAAGATGGCGCAGAACCTCCAGATCAAGATCCAGCAGCTGGAGGAGCTGTCGCGGATGCAGCGGCGGTTCGTCTCGGATGTCTCGCACGAGCTGCGTACGCCGCTGACGACCGTACGGATGGCTGCGGACGTCATCCACGACGCGCGCGTCGACTTCGATCCGGTGACGGCGCGGTCGGCGGAGCTGCTGGCCGGGCAGCTCGACCGGTTCGAGTCGCTGCTCGCCGACCTGCTGGAGATCAGCCGGTTCGACGCGGGCGCGGCGGCCCTGGAGGCCGAGCCGATAGACCTGCGGAACGTCGTACGACGGGTGATCGAGGGTGCCGAGCCGCTCGCCGAGCGCAAGGGCACCCGGATACGGGTGGTCGGGGACGACCAGCCGGTGGTCGCGGAGGCCGACGCCCGAAGGGTCGAACGGGTGCTGCGCAACCTCGTGGTCAACGCCGTCGAGCACGGCGAGGGCCGGGACGTGGTGGTGCGTATGGGCACGGCCGGCGGCGCCGTCGCGGTCGCGGTGCGCGACTACGGCGTGGGCCTGAAGCCGGGCGAGGCGACCCGGGTGTTCAACCGCTTCTGGCGGGCCGACCCGGCCCGGGCCAGGACGACCGGAGGCACCGGTCTGGGACTGTCGATCGCGGTCGAGGACGCGCGGCTGCACGGCGGCTGGCTGCAGGCCTGGGGCGAGCCCGGTGGCGGCTCCCAGTTCCGGCTGACGCTGCCGCGTACGGCCGACGAGCCGCTGCGCGGATCGCCGATACCGCTGGAACCGGAGGACTCGCGGGCCGCGCGCGAGCGTGCCCGCCAGGGCGCGACCGCCGAGCAGGGCAACGGGCTGCGGCTGGCGAGCGTGCCCGTCCAGCCCGCCGCCACCCACTCCTCGCTGCCCGTGCCGCCCCGGCCCCCGGTCCCGCCGAGGACGTCCGGCCCGGCCGCCGATCCGACCGCGCTGCCCGGTGGCGGCGGGGCCAGAGTGGTGCCCCGGGTCAGTGACGCGCGCGTGGAGGGCGAATCCGTACCATCGCAGGCTGCTGACAGAGCGACTGCCCCGGCAGCCGCCGACCAGGAGGAATCGGCTCGTGGGCGCTGATCGGGGGAGGGGCCGCGGCCGTCGGCTGCGGTCGGCCGCGCTGCTGGGCTGCGGCGGTGTGCTGGTGGCGGGGTGCGCGTCGATGCCCGACAGCGGTGACGTGCACGCGGTGCAGGCCTCGCAGCGCGCCGACTCGCAGGTGCAGGTGTACGCGGTGCCGCCGCGCGAGGGGGCGGCCGCCGACGAGATAGTCGACGGGTTCCTGGAGGCGATGACCAGTGACGACCCGCAGTTCGCGACGGCCCGCAAATATCTGACGCCGCAGGCCGCGGGGACCTGGAAGCCGGATCTGGCGACCACGGTGCTGGCCGACGGGCCGAACCCGCAGCCGAACCGGACCAACGACAAGGGCGACAGTTCGAGCTTCACGTTCACGGTGACCGGCAAGCCGGTCGCGGTGGTGGACAAGCAGCACGCCTTCCAGCCGGCCGGGCCGAAGTCGGCGTACAACGAGACGATCCATCTCGTACGGCAGAACACGCCCAACGGCAAGGAGTGGCGCATCGACGCGCTGCCCGAGGGGCTGCTGCTGGGCCAGTCGGACTTCCAGCGCATCTACCGTTCCGTCAACAAGTACTACTTTGCGTCGGGGCAGGACCGGCTGGTCGCCGATCCGGTGTACGTGCGCCAGCGCAACGACCCCGAGACGCAGATGAACCTGGTCACCCAGACGGTGATGGCCGTCCTGGAGGGGCCGACCAACTGGCTGCGGCCGGTGGTGGGTTCGCGCTTCCCGAGCGGTACGGCGCTGAAGGAGGGCACCAAGTCGCTCTCGTTCGACGACCGCAACGCGCTGAAGGTGCCGCTCAACGAGCGGGCGTCCAACGTCGGCGGGAGCCAGTGCCGCAAGATGGCGGCCCAACTGCTGTTCACCCTGCGGGATCTGACGGCGACCCGGGTCGGCCAGGTGGAGCTGGACCGGGCGAACGGCTCGCAGCTGTGCGTGCTCGGCGGCGACCAGGCCGAGGGGTACGCCCCGGACCGCATCTCGCCCAAGCCCGGCCAGTACTTCGTGGACGCGCAGGGGCGGCTCGCGCGGATGCGCGCCGGTACGCGCGACAGCGCGGACAGCACCGACGGCGTCGACAGCACGGACGGGGACGTGGTCACCGAGCTGGTGCCCGGGCCGTTCGGCCGGGCCGAGCAGCGGCTGCGTACGGTCGCGGTGGAGCGGGACGAGAGGCGCGCGGCCGGGGTGACGGCCGACGGCCGCTCGATGTACGTGGCGCCGATCGTGTACGACGGCGAGCTGGTGAAGACACTCGTGACCAGCCAGAGCAAGGATCCGAAGGACGGTCTTTCGGCGCCGAGTTGGGACGGGCGCAACGACCTGTGGGTGGCCGACCGGGACCCGGGCCACCTCCGGCTGCTCCGCCTCGACCATGGCGAGGGCCAGCCGCAGGAGGTCGATGTCGCCGGTCTGAACGGGGCGCGCATCGAGCAGGTGCGGATGTCGGCGGACGGGGTGCGGATCGCGCTCCTGGTGAACGAGGGCGGCCACACGACGCTGCGGATCGGCCGCGTGGAGCGGATCGGCGATCCGGAGCACCCGCAGGTCTCCGTGGTGGAGCTGCGTCCCGGAGCGCCTCAGATGGAGGATGTGACGGCCGTTTCCTGGGCCGGTCGCAGCCGCCTCGTCGTGGTCGGCAAGGAGTCAGGCGGCCTCCAGCAGCAGCTGCGCTACATGCAGACGGACGGCTCGCTGTCGGCCGCGGGCAATCTGCCCGGCGCCAACCGGGTGACCGAGATCGCCGCCGCGGACGACGAGCGGCTGCCGCTGGTGGCGCACTCGAAGGAGGACGGCATCGTACGGCTGCCGCCGGGCGCCAACTGGAAGACGGCGGTCAAGACGGGCTCCTCGCCGGTCTACCCGGGCTGACGGCTCCGCCGCCCCGGCGGTGGATGCTCGGTCGTCCCGGCAGCGGTGGCTCCGCCGCCCCGGTGGGTTTTCCACAGGGGTGGCCGGGTGGCCTCTCTGTTGGCAGAGTGGATGCCATGCGGGGATGGTGGCGGGAGATCTCCGGGCTGGTGCTGCCGGTTGCCTGTGGCGGCTGCGGCAGTCCCCGTACCGCGCTGTGCGAGCGGTGCGCGGCGGCGCTGCTCGGTGTGCCGGCACGGCGGGTCCGGCCTGCCCCCGAGCCCGCAGGGCTGCCGGTGGTGTACGCGGCGGCCCTGTACGAAGACGCCGTACGGGCGGTGCTGCTCGCGCACAAGGAACGGGGTGCCCTGGGGCTGGCCGGAGTTCTCGGGCAGGCCCTCGCGGGCGCGGTGCGCGCGGCCGCCGGAGCGCCCCGGGACGGGCCGCTGCTGCTCGTGCCGGTGCCGTCGGCGCGGCGGGCGGTGCGGGCGCGCGGGCATGATCCGGCGCGCCGGATCGCCCTGGCGGCGGCCGGGGAGTTGCGGCGTACGGGTACGGACGCGCGCGTGGCGGCGGTGCTGCGCCAGCGGCGTGCGGTGGCGGACCAGTCGGGGCTGAGCGCCCGGCAGCGGCTGGCGAATCTGAGCGGGGCGCTGGAGGTGCCGGCGGGCGGTGACAGGCTGCTGGAGGGCGGCCGGGTGGTCCTGGTGGACGACCTGATGACCACGGGAGCCTCACTGGTGGAGGCGGCCCGGGCCGTCGCGGGCGCCGCCAGGACGGCGACCGGGGCGGTCGGCGATGCCCCGGCGCACACACTTCCGGGATTCGCACGACGAACGGCGGCGGCCGCGGTCGTCGCGTCCACTCCGGCATCCTTCGAATAAACCGGAACTGACAGGGAACTTGCATCGTTGCAGGTAGTGAGAGGGAGGAAACACCTGAACGGAGGTACGTGCGGGTAGCGGGTGCCGACACCCGTCCGAGCGAGCTATGTTCGGTTGTGAGGAATGGCGAGAGCTGAGCCTCACTGAACGCACGGCCTTCTGGGTATTTCCCCGACCCTGAAGTCGGTGGGGTGACGATCTTCCCCACGGGGGAGGAGGAGGTGAAAGTCGCCCAGTCCGAGACTCCGGTGGTCACCGGAGTCTGGTGCAAGAGGGAGATGCTCCGCAGTGAAGGCGGAGTGATCCGGGAACGGAGTTCTGCGTGGACATCGTCGTCAAGGGCCGCAAGACCGAGGTACCCGAGCGGTTCCGCAAGCACGTGGCCGAGAAGCTGAAGCTGGAGAAGATCCAGAAGCTCGACGGCAAGGTAATCAGCCTCGACGTCGAGGTGTCCAAGGAACACAACCCGCGGCAGGCCGACCGTTCCGACCGAGTGGAGATCACACTGCACTCGCGTGGCCCGGTGATCCGGGCGGAGGCGGCGGCAGGCGACCCGTACGCAGCCCTCGACCTGGCCCACAGCAAGCTGGAGGCGCGGCTGCGCAAGCAGCACGACAAGCGCTACACCCGCAGGGGCAACGGTCGGCTGTCGGCTGCCGAAGTGGCCGTCGTGGTGCCGGACGCCGCCGAGTTGAACGGAAGCGGGGAGCTCGTGAACCGTACGACGGAGGAGGGCGTCCCCATCACCCGGATGGGATCGGTCGAAGTCCAGGGCGAAGGCCCGCTCGTGGTCCGCGAGAAGACCCATGTCGCCGCCCCGATGACGCTCGACCAGGCGCTCTACGAGATGGAGCTGGTCGGGCACGACTTCTACCTCTTCGTCGACTCCGAGACGAAGCAGCCCAGTGTCGTCTACCGGCGGCACGCCTACGACTACGGCGTGATTCATCTGGAATCGGACCCGCTCGCCGGTGAGGACGCGGGCGGCGCCGGCGGAGCGCTCGGCGGATGACCAGGTCGGCGGCGCGCTGAACGGATCCGTGCGGCGCGCCGTACCAGAGTGCGGTGGTGCCCCTGGAGCGCTTGTGCGCCCCCAGGGGCACCATTGTGGCGACTGCTGGACCACCGCTCTGGCGGCCGGGCATGAAATCATGGCGTCGCACGCCAACCGCTCCTTCGTGGAGCGCGGTTGGTGCAGCAACACCAACTCGGGCCATGGCCTTCAGGGGGAGGAACGATGGCAGACAGCTTCGGGCCGGTGCACGGCGGGTCGGCCCCGGACGGTTCTGACGGGGCTCCCGCCGGCATGGAAGCGGCCGGATCGCGCAAGGAGCCGATCCGGGTCCTGGTCGTCGACGACCACGCGCTGTTCCGCCGAGGCCTGGAGATCGTGCTGGCCGCGGAGGAGGACATCCAGGTCGTCGGCGAGGCGGGCGACGGGGCGGAGGCCGTGGACAAGGCGGCGGACCTGCTTCCCGACATCGTGCTGATGGATGTACGGATGCCGAGGCGCGGCGGGATCGAGGCCTGCACCTCCATCAAGGAGGTGGCCCCCAGCGCGAAGATCATCATGCTGACGATCAGCGACGAGGAGGCCGACCTCTACGACGCGATCAAGGCGGGTGCGACGGGCTACCTCCTCAAGGAGATCTCCACCGACGAGGTGGCGACCGCGATCCGGGCGGTGGCGGACGGCCAGTCCCAGATCAGCCCGTCGATGGCGTCGAAGCTGCTCACCGAGTTCAAGTCGATGATCCAGCGCACCGACGAGCGCCGGTTGGTGCCCGCGCCGAGGCTCACCGACCGTGAGCTGGAAGTGCTCAAGCTCGTCGCCACGGGGATGAACAACCGCGACATCGCCAAGGAGTTGTTCATCTCCGAGAACACCGTGAAGAACCACGTCCGCAACATCCTGGAGAAACTGCAGTTGCACTCCAGGATGGAGGCGGTGGTCTACGCGATGCGCGAGAAGATCCTGGAGATCCGCTAGGGCCTGCCCGGCGCGGCCTGGCCCCGATCCGCCGCGCGGCGCCGCCTTGGCCCGGGCTCGGCTCAGGCCGCCGCGATCGCCGCCGTCAGCTCCCGGGCGATCCCCGGGGTGTCGGCGCGCTCGATCCGTACGGCGTCGCAGCCCACCCACCGCGCCGCCTCCAGCAGGGCCTGGGCCATCGGGGCTATGGCCTTCGGTGTGTCCAGGGAGACCTGCTTGGCCACCAGCGTGCGGCCCTCGCGGGCGGGGTCGGCGCGGCCGAGCAGCCTGCCGCCCGCCAGCAGGGGCATCGCGAAGTATCCGTACACCCGCTTCGGCTTGGGCGTGTAGGCCTCCAGACGGTGGCTGAAGCCGAAGATCCGCTCGGTGCGCGCGCGGTCCCAGATGAGCGAGTCGAAGGGCGACAGGAGTGTCGTGCGGTGGCGCCCGCGCGGCTCGGTGGCCAGCGCCTCAGGGTCTGCCCAGGCGGCCTTGTCCCAGCCCTGGACGGTGACGGGCACCAGGCCGGAGTCGGCGATCACCGCGTCCACCTGCTCGCCTTTCAGACGGTGGTAGTCCGCGATGTCCGCGCGCGTGCCGACGCCGAGAGAGCGGCCCGCCAGCGCGACGAGGCGGCGCAGGCACTCGGTGTCGTCCAGCTCGTCGTGGAGGAAGGCGTCCGGGATGGCGCGCTCGGCCAGGTCGTACACCCGCTTCCAGCCGCGTCGTTCGGTGCACACCACCTCGCCGTACATCAGGGCACGTTCGACGGCGACCTTGGACTCCGACCAGTCCCACCACTCGCCCTTGTTCTTGGCGCCGCCCAAGTCCGTCGCGGTCAGCGGGCCTTCGGCCCGCAGCTGCTTGATCACCTGCTCGTACGCCCCGTCGGGCAGGTCGTGGTGCCAGTGCGGGCGGGAGCGGTAGGAGCGCCGGCGGAAGGCGAAGTGCGGCCACTCCTCCACGGGGAGGATGCAGGCGGCGTGCGACCAGTACTCGAAGGCGTGGCCGTCCGTCCAGTACGCCCCGTCCACCGCCTTGCGGCCCACCGCGCCCAGGCGTGCGTACGGAATCAGCTCGTGTGACCGGGCGAGGACCGAGATCGTGTCGAGCTGGACCGCGCCCAGGTGGCGCAGCACGCCCCGCACCCCGCCCCTGCGGTCGGGGGCGCCCATGAAGCCCTGGGCGCGCAGGGCGATGCGACGGGCCTCGTCGGCGGTGAGTTGGACGGCGGGACGCGGCAGGCTGGTCATGTTCCGCACGATAGACGGCGGCACTGACAATCCACCGCGGAGCGTCCCGGGCCGGGACCCGGCCGCGCCCGCCTCACCCCCGGGACGGCAAGTACGCGCGCGTGGTGGGCAGACCCAGGTCGCTGGGGAGGAGCCCGCCCACCCAGCTGTCGCGGCGGGTGCCGCCGTGGACGAGGGCCGCGCGCAGGGTGCCCTCCATGGTGAAGCCCGCCTTCTCGGCCACCGCGCGCGAGGCCGCGTTGCCGACCTCCGCCCGCCACTCCAGGCGCTCGACGCCCGCCGACTCGAAGGCCCAGCGGGCCGCCGCCACCGCCGCTTCGGTCATATAGCCGCGGCCCCGGTGTTCCTTGGCCGCCCAGAACCCCAGCTCGGCGACGTTCTCGCCGCGCCGCATGACGCCGACCATCGCCACCAGTGCGCCTTCCGACGCCGCCCCCTCAGCCACACCGGTCCCGGCGGCCTCACCCGTCCCGGAGGTATCCCTGAGACGTACCGCGAACGCGAATTCGGAGTCGTCCCGCCAGCCGTTGGGCGCGAAGGTGCCGGTGAAGGCCTCGGCGTGCTCGCGCAGGTACGGCGAGGGGACGGTGGTCCAGCGCTGGATGTCGGGGTCCTGACAGGCCGCGTACGTGCCGTCCGCGTCCTGCGGGCCGACGGGGCGCAGCAGCAGGCGCTCGGTGCTGAGGATGACTGGGTCCATCGGCCGATTCTCCGCGCGGGGCCGGATCGCACGCCAGGGCTTTTCGTGTTTCCCGGCACCTTCCGGGCGACCTGTCCGTTGTCGTCATGGCAGACCTCCCGGCGTGGGCGGGTCCTCGCATACGATGGCCGTTGCCCAGAAGTAGTCAACCGTACTCGACCGCGCCAGGCCCGACCGGCAAGGAGACCAACCCCCGTGTCCGTCCTTTCAAAGCTCATGCGTGCAGGCGAAGGCAAGATCCTGCGCAAGCTGCACCGCATCGCGGACCAGGTCAACTCCATCGAAGAGGACTTCGTGAACCTCTCCGACGCCGAGCTCCGTGCCCTCACCGACGAGTACAAGGAGCGTTACGCGAACGGCGAGAGCCTGGACGACCTGCTCCCCGAAGCCTTCGCCACCGTCCGCGAGGCTGCCAAGCGCGTCCTCGGACAGCGCCACTACGACGTCCAGATGATGGGCGGCGCCGCGCTGCACCTCGGCTATGTCGCCGAGATGAAGACCGGTGAGGGCAAGACCCTCGTCGGTACGCTCCCGGCGTACCTCAACGCGCTCTCCGGCAAGGGCGTGCACCTGATCACGGTCAACGACTACCTGGCCGAGCGCGACTCCGAGATGATGGGCCGCGTGCACCGCTTCCTCGGCCTTGAGGTCGGCTGCATCCTGGCCAACATGTCGCCCGCCGAGCGCCGCGCGATGTACGCCTGTGACATCACGTACGGCACGAACAACGAGTTCGGCTTCGACTACCTGCGCGACAACATGGCGTGGTCCCAGGAGGAGCTCGTCCAGCGCGGCCACAACTTCGCGATCGTCGACGAGGTCGACTCCATCCTGGTCGACGAGGCGCGTACGCCGCTGATCATCTCCGGCCCGGCCGACCAGGCCACCAAGTGGTACGGCGACTTCGCCAAGCTGGTCACGCGCCTCACCAAGGGTGAGGCGGGCAACCCGCTCAAGGGCATCGAGGAGACCGGCGACTACGAGGTCGACGAGAAGAAGCGCACGGTCGCCATCCACGAGCCCGGCGTCGCCAAGGTCGAGGACTGGCTGGGCATCGACAACCTCTACGAGTCGGTCAACACCCCGCTCGTCGGCTACTTGAACAACGCCATCAAGGCGAAGGAACTGTTCAAGAAGGACAAGGACTACGTCGTCATGGACGGCGAAGTCATGATCGTCGACGAGCACACCGGCCGTATCCTCGCCGGCCGCCGCTACAACGAGGGCATGCACCAGGCGATCGAGGCGAAGGAAGGGGTGGACATCAAGGACGAGAACCAGACCCTCGCCACGATCACCCTGCAGAACTTCTTCCGCCTCTACAAGCGTCATGACCAGGAGGGCAAGGAAGAGCCCGGTCTCTCCGGCATGACCGGTACGGCGATGACCGAGGCCGCCGAGTTCCACCAGATCTACAAGCTCGGTGTCGTCCCGATCCCGACCAACCGCCCGATGGTCCGCAAGGACCAGTCCGACCTGATCTACCGCACCGAGGTCGCGAAGTTCGAGGCGGTCGTCGACGACATCGCCGACAAGCACGAGAAGGGCCAGCCGATCCTGGTCGGCACCACCTCGGTCGAGAAGTCCGAGTACCTCTCGCAGCAGCTCGCCAAGCGCGGTGTCCCGCACGAGGTGCTCAACGCCAAGCAGCACGAGCGCGAGGCGCCGATCATCGCCCAGGCCGGCCGCAAGGGCGCCGTCACCGTCGCCACCAACATGGCCGGCCGTGGTACCGACATCAAGCTCGGCGGCAACCCGGACGACCTCGCCGAGGCGGAGCTGCGCCAGCGCGGCCTCGACCCCGAGGAGCACATCGAGGAGTGGGCCGCGGCCCTGCCCGCCGCGCTGGAGAAGGCCGAGCGGGCCGTCAAGGCCGAGCACGACGAGGTCAAGGAGCTGGGCGGGCTCTACGTGCTCGGTACCGAGCGGCACGAGTCGCGCCGGATCGACAACCAGCTGCGCGGCCGCTCCGGCCGTCAGGGCGACCCGGGCGAGTCCCGCTTCTACCTGTCGCTCGGTGACGACCTGATGCGCCTTTTCAAGGCCCAGATGGTCGAGCGCGTCATGTCGATGGCGAACGTGCCGGACGACGTGCCGATCGAGAACAAGATGGTGACGCGCGCGATCGCGTCGGCCCAGTCGCAGGTCGAGCAGCAGAACTTCGAGACGCGTAAGAACGTCCTGAAGTACGACGAGGTGCTCAACCGCCAGCGCGAGGTCATCTACGGCGAGCGCCGCCGCGTCCTGGAGGGCGAGGACCTGCACGAGCAGGTGCAGCACTTCATGGACGACACCATCGACGCCTACATCCAGGCGGAGACCGTCGAGGGCTTCGCCGAGGAGTGGGACCTGGACCGGCTGTGGGGCGCCTTCAAGCAGCTCTACCCGGTGAAGGTCACCGTGGAGGAGCTGGAGGAGGCGGCGGGCGACCGCGCGGGCATCACCGCCGAGTTCATCGCCGAGTCCATCAAGGACGACATCCACGAGCAGTACGCGGCGCGCGAGGAGCAGCTCGGCTCCGAGATCATGCGTGAGCTGGAGCGGCGCGTGGTCCTCTCGGTGCTCGACCGCAAGTGGCGCGAGCACCTCTACGAGATGGACTACCTCCAGGAGGGCATCGGCCTTCGTGCCATGGCGCAGAAGGACCCGCTGGTCGAGTACCAGCGCGAGGGCTTCGACATGTTCAACGCCATGATGGACGGCATCAAGGAGGAGTCCGTCGGCTATCTGTTCAACCTGGAGGTCCAGGTCGAGCAGCAGGTCGAGGAGGTCCCGGTCGAGGACACGGCGCCCTCGGACAAGCCGTCGCTGGAGAAGGAGCCCGCCGGGGCGCGTCCGGAGATCCGGGCCAAGGGCCTGGACGCCCCGCAGCGCCCGGACCGGCTGCACTTCTCCGCCCCGACGGTGGACGGCGAGGGCGGTGTCGTCGAGGGCGACTTCGACAACGGCGACGAGCCGGCCCGCTCCGAGGCGGACGGCATGACCCGCGCGGAGCGCCGCAAGGCCCAGAAGACCACGGGCGGCCGCCGCCGCAAGAAGTAGCCGCAGGGCGCAGCCGCGAGGCGCGCAGTCACCGGGTGGGGGGGGGGGGGGGGGGGGGGGGGGGGGCGCCCCCCCCCCCCCCCCCACCCCAACGGGAGGGTAGTCCCCCCTTTCCACGG
>NZ_JBVIHM010000004.1:365572-374004 GCF_055570295.1 Streptomyces sp. NPDC031265 | reverse complement strand
CCCGCTGGATGCGCCGACCACGCTCGCTACCCTGCTACCCCGCCCCCCCCCCCCCCGCCCCTCTCCCCCCCCCCCCCCCCCCCCCCCCCCCCCACTTCTACGGCCGCACAGCGCCAGCGCAGGTCGGCCCCCTGCTCCAGGCGGAAGGCCATGGCGCGTACGTGGTCGCCGGCGCCGATACGGGCGAAGGCCTCGATGACGCCCGGCTGGGGCACGTACTCGTCGCAGTGCCGCACCACCGGCCGCCCCGAGGCCCGCAGCGGGCTGGCCGGGGCGAGCAGCACCAGCTGCTCGTACGCCTCGCCGACGGTGTGCCCCAGCATCCAGTGGACCGGGCGGTGGCCGCTGAGGACGGCGAGCAGGCGTTCCGCGAACCAGTAGCGGGGCAGCCGCTGGCGCCGCGCGAGCGCGGCGGTGGCGCCCGGCCTGCCGGGCCCGGGCCCCACGCGGTCGCTGCGGCCCGCAGGTCGGGCCCTGTCCGTCCGCGCGTCGGTCCGCGTCCTGTCGGTCCTGTTCATCTCTGTCGCCCCCTTTGATACCGGCCAGTAGCTTTCTGTTGGGGATCTTGTACGGGGGCGGCGGTGCCGGTCGCAAGGGCGGCGGGACGGGCGGGGTGGGGCCCGGGAGATTCACCTATCAGGGTGATACGAGGCCCGGCTGGGCCGGTCGCGGCGGGGAATCCGGCGGCACGCACCCCGATGCCTCCGACGCCGCGCGGGCAACCCGAAGGGGGACTCCCGCACGTATCCTGAGTGCGTCCTCCGACCAGAAAAGAGCGGCCTGTCATGCGCGTGTACCTCCCTCTGACCCTCCCTGGTCTCGCGACGGCGCACACGGCGGGAGAGCTCGGCCCCGGCCCGCTGACCGCCTACGCCGTCACGCCGGGGCTGCGCGAGTGGTACGTCACGGACGACATCGAGGAGCTGGAGTACGCGGCGCTCAGCCGGGCCGCGGCGGCGTCGCTGCGGCTGCTCGCAGGGGACCCGGAGGCCGCCAGGCGCCGTGTCGTGGTCGCCGTGGACGTGCCCGACGGTGCGGCCTCGGCCGACCCCGACCGCGGCCTGGACGCGAGCGCGCTGGGCGAGGTGCGGATCGCCGGCCCGGTGCCGCTGGCCAGGGCGGCCGCGGTGCACGTGGACTCGGACGACGCGGTCACCGATGTCGCCGCGGCGGCCGGCGCGCTGGGCGCGGCGGACCAGGGCGACGACGACGCGCAGTTCACGGTCGACGGGGCCGAGGACCACGAGCTCTTGTGGTTCGGGGTGCAGGAGATTCCCAACCTGATCGGCTGACGGCCCGGCTGACCTGCACTCTTGGGCACCTCATGGGCCCGAACGGGGTCCGTTGTCAGTGGGGGTGGGTACCGTTCTGGCATGGGGAAACGCACGACGCATCTGGTCTGGGACTGGAACGGCACACTGCTCGACGACATCGCCACGGTCATCGAGGCGACCAACGCCGCCTTCGCGGAGCTCGGCCTGGAGCCGATCACGCTGGAGCGGTACCGCGAGCTGTACTGCGTGCCGATACCCCGCTTCTACGAGCGGCTGATGGGGCGGCTGCCGACCGAGGCGGAGTGGCTCGTGATGGACGAGGCGTTCCACAAGCACTACTGGCTCCGGGCGGACGCCTGCGCGCTCACGGTGGGCGCGGCCGAGCTGCTCGCCGCGCGGCGGGCGGCCGGGCGCAGCCAGTCGCTGCTGTCGATGGCGCCGCACGAGCACCTGGTGCCGATCGTGCGGCGGCACGGCATCACCGAGCACTTCGTGCGCGTCGACGGGCGCACCGGCCCTTCGCACGGCAGCAAGGCCGAGCACATGGTGCGGCATCTGACGCTGCTGCGGGAGGCGGGCGAGGGGATATCCCCCGACCGGATCGTGGTGATCGGGGACGCGGTGGACGACGCCGTGGCCGCCGCGCACGTAGGCGCGCGGGCGGTGCTGTTCACCGGGGGGTCGCACAGCAGGGCCAGTCTCGCGCTGGCGGGGGTGCCGGTGGTGGACACGCTGGCGGAGGCGGTCGAGACGGCGGAGCTGCTGGCGGGCTGACGGCCTCGTAGGCACCCGGTGGGCTCTGCGGCGCCGGATGGTGCGGGACGCCCGGAGACGCCCCGCACACGGCGCCCAGGGGTGCTCAGGGGTGCCCGGAGGGGTTCCTGCCGCACGGAGGGGTCGGTGTCGCGCCCGGCTACGCCACCGGCGCCTTCGCCCGCAGCACCGTGAGGAACTCCCGCATCCAGGCGGAGTGGTCCGGCCAGGCGCGGGCGGAGACCAGGGTGCCGTCGACGACCGTTTCCGCGTCGCGGAAGCTGGCGCCGGCGGCCTGCATGTCGAGTTCGAGGGCGGGGTACGCGGTGACCCGGCGGCCGCTGAGGCCGCCGATCGCGGCGGTCAGGAGGGGTCCGTGACAGATCTGGGCGACCGGCTTGTCCGTGTCGAAGAAGGCCTTGAGGAGCTTGCGCAGCTCGGGGTCGTTGCGCAGGTATTCGGGCGCCCGGCCGCCCGGGATCACCAGTGCGGCGTACTGGCCGGGATCGACTTCCGAGAAGGCCAGGTCGGCCGGCCAGGTGTAGCCCGGCTTCTCGGTGTACGTGTCGAAGCCCGGCTCGAAGTCGTGGATCACGAACTGGAGCTTCTTGCGGGCGGGGGCGGCGATGTGGACGTCGTAGCCCTCCTCGCGCAGCCGCTGGTAGGGGTAGAGGACCTCCAGCGACTCCGCCGCGTCGCCGGTCACGATCAGGATCTTGGCTGCCATCGGTGCTCCCGGAGTCGACCGTGCGTGCCTGGTTCGTACAGGGTGCGCGGGGCTCTTCGCCCCGCTGTTCCTCAGGGTGTGCGCGGTGCGGTGCGCGGTGCCGCTCGGCGCACCGCGTGTACGGGGCAAACGTGCCCCGGCCCGACCGGTTTGCCAAGAGGGCACGCGGACGGCGCGCGTCGCTGTCCAGAGTGTCAAACTTCGGGCCCCGCTTTTGTACACATACGGCTCGTGACGGTTCGGGGGGGCGGGACGATAGCCTTGACCCGTGATCAGCGCGATATCCCGCAGGGGCACTGACGCCTCTGCCCTGCGCCCGGAGTGCCACAGTGCCCGGGCCCTCGCTGGTTCCCGTATCCCGGGCCCTTCGCCGAAAATGGCCAGTAACGACCCGGGCATCTCTCATCGCGGCATAACGTCGACTTCGACCGGACACCCCGCGTCGTGGCGTTGCGCCGCTTCTACCTACGTCACGCAACGGCGCGCGACAGGAGCCAGAGGACATGCAGACCAAGCTGGACGAAGCCAAGGCCGAGCTGCTCGCAAGGGCCGCCCGGGTAGCTGAGAACAGCCCGTTGGGGGGCCCCGGCGGTCTGGGGGGCGCCCCCCAGGACCGGGCAGCCACTACCGGGTCCACGGGGGAGGAAGGTCCTGGCCAGGACGCCGTCCTCGGGTACCTCCAGCGCTACTACCTGCACACCGCTCCCGAGGACCTGGCCGACCGCGACCCGGTCGACGTCTTCGGCGCCGCCCTGTCGCACTACAGGCTGGCCGAAAACCGCCCACAGGGCACCGCGAGCGTGCGGGTGCACACCCCGACCGTCGAGGAGAACGGCTGGACGTGCAGCCACTCGGTCGTCGAGGTCGTCACCGACGACATGCCCTTCCTCGTGGACTCCGTCACCAATGAGCTCTCCCGCCAGAGCCGCGGCATCCACGTCGTGATCCACCCGCAGGTCGTGGTCCGCCGCGATGTGACCGGCAAGCTCATCGAGGTCCTGGACACCGCCGCGCAGAGCGGCGGCCTGCCGCACGACGCGCTCACCGAGTCCTGGATCCACGTCGAGATCGACCGCGAGACCGACCGCGCCGACCTGAAGCAGATCACCGCCGATCTGCTGCGGGTGCTGTCCGACGTACGGGAGGCCGTCGAGGACTGGGAGAAGATGCGCGATGCCTCGCTGCGCATCGCCGACGAGCTCCCCAAGGAGCCCAAGGCCGGCGACCTGCGCGACGAGGAGGTGGACGAGGCCCGGGAGCTGCTGCGCTGGCTCTCCGACGACCACTTCACCTTCCTCGGCTACCGCGAGTACGAGCTGCGCGAGGACGACTCGCTGGCGGCCGTGCCCGGCACCGGCCTCGGCATCCTGCGCTCCGACCCGCAGCACGCGGGCGACGACAGGCATCCGGTCAGCCCGTCCTTCGAGCGGCTGCCCGCCGACGCGCGCGCCAAGGCCCGTGAGCACAAGCTCCTGGTGCTCACCAAGGCCAACAGCCGGTCCACCGTGCACCGGCCCTCCTACCTCGACTACGTCGGGGTGAAGAAGTTCGACGACAACGGCAACGTGATCGGCGAGCGCCGCTTCCTCGGCCTGTTCTCCTCGGCCGCGTACACCGAGTCGGTCCGCCGCGTGCCGGTCGTGCGCCGCAAGGTCGACGAGGTGCTGCGCGGCGCCGGGTTCTCGCCCAACAGCCACGACGGCCGCGACCTGCTCCAGATCCTGGAGACCTACCCGCGCGACGAGCTGTTCCAGACCCCGGCCGACCAGCTGCGCTCCATCGTCACCTCGGTGCTCTACCTCCAGGAGCGGCGCCGGCTGCGCCTCTACCTGCGCCAGGACGAGTACGGGCGCTACTACTCGGCGCTGATCTACCTGCCCCGCGACCGCTACACCACGGGCGTGCGGCTGCGGCTCATCGACATCCTCAAGGAAGAGCTCGGCGGCACCAGCGTCGACTTCACCGCCTGGAACACCGAGTCGATCCTCTCCCGGCTCCACTTCGTGGTCCGCGTGCCGGCCGGCACCGTGCTGCCCGACCTCACCGACGCCGACAGCGAGCGCATCGAGGCCCGCCTCGTGGAGGCCGCCCGCTCCTGGGCCGACGGCTTCTCGGACGCGCTGAACGCCGAGTGCGGCGAGGAGCGCGCCGCCGAGCTGCTGCGCCGCTACGGCCACGCCTTCCCCGAGGGCTACAAGGCCGACCACTCGCCGCGCGCCGCCGTGGCCGACCTGGTCCACCTGGAGCAGCTCACCCACGGCCGCAAGGACTTCGCGCTCTCGCTGTACGAGCCGGTCAACGCGGCGCCCGGCGAGCGCCGCTTCAAGATCTACCGCATCGGCGAGCAGGTCTCGCTCTCGGCCGTGCTGCCGGTCCTCCAGCGCCTGGGCGTAGAGGTCACCGACGAGCGCCCCTACGAGTTGCGCTGCGCGGACCGCACGCACGCGTGGATCTACGACTTCGGCCTGCGCCTGCCGAAGAAGCTCAACGGCAGTGGCGACTACCTCGCGGACGACGCCCGCGAACGCTTCCAGGAGGCCTTCGCCGCCACCTGGACCGGCGCCGCCGAGAACGACGGCTTCAACTCGCTGGTGCTGCGCGCCGGGCTCAACTGGCGCCAGGCGATGGTGCTGCGCGCCTACGCCAAGTACCTGCGCCAGGCCGGTTCGACCTTCAGCCAGGACTACATGGAGGACACCCTCCGTGACAACGTCCACACCACCCGGCTGCTGATCTCGCTCTTCGAGGCGCGGATGTCGCCGGGCCGCCAGAGCGCGGGCACCGAGCTCACCGACGGTCTGCTCGAAGAGCTGGACGGCGCGCTCGACCAGGTCGCCTCGCTCGACGAGGACCGCATCCTGCGCTCCTTCCTCACCGTCATCAAGGCGACGCTGCGGACGAACTACTTCCAGAAGAACGCCGAGGGCAACCCCCACGCGTACGTCTCGATGAAGTTCGACCCGCAGGCCATCCCGGACCTGCCGGCGCCCCGCCCGGCGTTCGAGATCTGGGTGTACTCGCCGCGCGTCGAGGGCGTGCACCTGCGCTTCGGCAAGGTCGCGCGCGGTGGTCTGCGCTGGTCCGACCGCCGCGAGGACTTCCGTACGGAGATCCTCGGCCTGGTCAAGGCGCAGATGGTGAAGAACACCGTCATCGTGCCGGTCGGCGCCAAGGGCGGCTTCGTCGCCAAGCAGCTCCCGGACCCGTCCGTGGACCGCGACGCGTGGCTGGCCGAGGGCATCGCCTCGTACAAGACGTTCATCTCGGCGCTGCTCGACATCACCGACAACCTGGTGGCGGGCGAGGTCGTGCCGCCGGCCGACGTGGTGCGCCACGACGAGGACGACACCTACCTGGTGGTCGCCGCCGACAAGGGCACCGCGACCTTCTCGGACATCGCCAACAACGTGGCGATCAGCTACGACTTCTGGCTCGGCGACGCGTTCGCCTCCGGCGGCTCCGCCGGATACGACCACAAGGGCATGGGCATCACCGCGCGCGGTGCCTGGGAGTCCGTCAAGCGGCACTTCCGCGAGCTCGGCCACGACAGCCAGACCCAGGACTTCACGGTCGTGGGTGTCGGTGACATGTCCGGTGACGTGTTCGGCAACGGCATGCTGCTCTCCGAGCACATCCGCCTGGTGGCCGCCTTCGACCACCGCCACATCTTCATCGACCCGTCCCCGGACGCGGCGGTCTCGTACGCCGAGCGCCGCCGTCTGTTCGACCTGCCCCGCAGCTCCTGGGCGGAGTACAACAAGGAGCTGCTGTCCGCGGGCGGCGGCATCCACCCGCGTACCGCCAAGTCGATCCCGGTCAACGCGCAGATGCGCGCGGCCCTCGGCATCGAGCAGGGCGTCGCCAAGCTGACGCCCGCCGAGCTGATGCAGGCGATCCTCAAGGCGCCGGTGGACCTGCTGTGGAACGGCGGCATCGGTACGTATGTGAAGTCGTCCGCCGAGTCCAACGCGGACGTCGGCGACAAGGCCAACGACGCGATCCGCGTCAACGGCGAGGACCTGCGGGTCAAGGTCGTCGGCGAGGGCGGCAACCTGGGTCTGACCCAGCTCGGCCGGATCGAGTTCGACCGCAACGGCGGCAAGGTCAACACCGACGCGATCGACAACAGCGCGGGCGTGGACACCTCCGACCACGAGGTGAACATCAAGATCCTGCTCAACGGTCTGGTCACGGACGGCGACATGACCGTCAAGCAGCGCAACAAGATCCTCGCCCAGATGACCGACGAGGTCGGCCAGCTGGTGCTGCGCAACAACTACGCGCAGAACACGGCCCTGGCCAACGCGGTCGCGCAGTCGCCGTCGCTGCTCCACGCCCACCAGCGGTTCATGCGCCGCCTCGGGCGCGACGGCCACCTGGACCGGGGGCTGGAGTTCCTGCCGACCGACCGCCAGATCCGCGAGCTGCTCAACAACGGGCGCGGGCTCAGCCAGCCCGAGCTGGCGGTCCTGCTCGCGTACACCAAGATCACGGTGGCCGACGAGCTGATCCACACGGACCTGCCGGACGACCCGTACCTGCAGAAGCTGCTCCACGCGTACTTCCCGGAGCAGTTGCGCGAGAAGTTCGCCGAGGCCATCGACGGGCACGCGCTGCGCCGCGAGATCGTCACCACGGTCCTGGTCAACGACACGGTCAACACCGGTGGCTCGACCTTCCTGCACCGGCTGCGGGAGGAGACCGGCGCGTCCATGGAGGAGATCGTCCGGGCGCAGACCGCGGCCCGCGAGATCTTCGGTCTGAGCGCGGTGTGGGACGCGGTCGAGGCGCTCGACAACAAGGTCGACGCCGACGTCCAGACCCGCATCCGGCTGCACTCGCGCCGTCTCGTCGAGCGCGGTACGCGCTGGCTGCTCAACAACCGGCCGCAGCCGCTCCAGATCGCCGAGACCATCGCCGACTTCGCCGAGGGCGTCGAGAAGGTCTGGGGCGAGCTGGCGAAGATGCTCAAGGGCGCGGACCTGGAGTGGTACCAGTCGATCCTGGACGAGCTCACCGCCGCCGGGGTGCCGGACGTGCTCGCGCGCCGGGTCGCCGGGTTCTCCTCCGCGTTCCCGTCGCTCGACGTCGTGGCGATCTCGGGCCGTACCGGCAAGGACCCGCTGGCCGTCGCCGAGGTGTACTACGACCTCGCGGACCGGCTGCGGATCACCCAGCTGATGGACCGGATCATCGAGCTGCCGCGGGCCGACCGCTGGCAGTCCATGGCCCGCGCGTCCATCCGCGAGGACCTGTACGCGGCGCACGCTGGTCTCACCCAGGACGTGCTCTCGGTCGGCAACGGCAAGTCGTCGCCCGAGCAGCGCTTCAAGGCGTGGGAGGAGAAGAACGCGGCGATCCTCGGCCGCGCCCGCAGCACCCTGGAGGAGATCCAGGGCTCGGACGCGTTCGATCTCGCGAACCTGTCTGTCGCGATGCGGACCATGCGGACGTTGCTGCGTACGCATAGCTGAGTCTGAAAGGGACGCGGCTTTCGGCTGCGGACCGTGCTGGGCTGGTCGCGCCCACGCGGCGGAGCCGCATAACGAAACAGCCCCGCGCCCCTAAAAGACGGGGGGGGGCCACCCCCCAATTGGAGCCCCCCCTCTTTCCCTTCGTTCGTCGCCCTCCCGAATGTGACCCTGCCCCCGAAGGACAGGGTGTGGTTGTCCCTGGAA
>NZ_JBVIHM010000004.1:337957-365562 GCF_055570295.1 Streptomyces sp. NPDC031265 | reverse complement strand
GGGGGGGGATGCTGGGGGGGGTGGGAAAAACAAGGAGGAGGAGACCAAAAAAAAAACCCCCCCCCCCCCACAAAAAGAGGGGAGCCACCCAAAGAAGGCCCCCCCCCCCCCGTCTTTCCTTTAGCGCGTCGCCTTCCAGAGCGTGACCGTGCCCTCGAATGCCGGGATGTTGTTGTCCGTGGACGGCGTCACCTTGGTGATCTTCCACATGGCCAGATTGCCCTTGGTGGTGACCGAGCACATGGTGTCGCCCGCCTTGATCAGGTGGTCGTCGTTGAGCGCCTGGGCCGAGGCGGATTTGGGCAGCGGGTTCTGCAGCGCGCCCTCGCGGCACAGCTCCGGCGTGGTGCCGTTCGCCTTGCCGAGCGCCTGCTTGAAGTCCAGCCGGTCGTCACGCGCCTCGAACTCGGTGTTGTCGTAGGCGAGCTTTCCGGTCGGGTCCACCGCCGGGGTGTCGAAGTCGATCTGCGTGGTGGAGAGCGACTCCGGCGTGCGCAGGGTGATCGGCTTGTCCTGGAAGACCACCGTGTACGTCACGTTGGCGGGCGGCGCCGAACTGTCGTCGCTCGCACCGTCCGAGGGCGTGGAGTCCGCCGCCGGGGACTGCTTCGGCGGGTTCTTGGCGGCGGGCGACTGCGTCGTGCCGCCCTTGGCCTGGTCGTCGCCGTCGTCCTTCTTGCCCTTGGTGATCCAGACCGCCGCGGCCGCGCCTGCACCGACGGCCACGACCAGGGCGGCCGCCATGAGGACGGTACGGACCCGGCGCTTCGGCTTCTTCTGCGGCGCGCCCTGAGAAGGCGCGGGGGCAGGCGCCTGGGCGTGGGCATGGGCCTGGGGGTGGGCCTGGGCGTGGGGGTGGACGGCGGGCTGCGGGGCCGTGCCGTAGCCTGCGCCGTACCCCGTGTCGTACGGGGCGCCGTACCCCGTGCCGTACCCGGGAACCGGGCCCGTCTGGGGACCCGTCTGCGGGGCGGGCGGTGCCTGGGTGGCCGGGGGCGTCGTCGGCGGGGCCTGGGGGACCTGCGGAGCGGTGTGCGGCGGGGCCGGGGGCATCGCCGGGGCCGCGGTGGGCGGCAGCGGGGGCTGGGACGGGGCGGGCTTGGGCGGCGTCGCGGCCGTCTGCTCGCTGCGGGCGATCTCCGCCGACACCGCCTCCGGCAGCCAGCCGGCGAAGTCCCGCAGGGCGCGCCCCGACGCCTGCTCGCAGAGCGGGGCGAGGTCGGCCGGGGTGATGCGCCGCGCCGGGTCGGCGGTCAGCGTGCACTCAAGGAGCGGGCGCAGCTCCGCCGGGTAGCCGCTCAGGTCCGGCGGCCGGTGCGCGGAGTTGGCGATCTGCGCGGCCACGGTGATGGCGCCGCCGTCGCCGTACGGGTGGCGGCCGGTGGCCGCTACCGCGGCGATCAGACCGAGCGAGAACACATCGGTGGCGGGCGTGAGCTGCTCGCCCAGCGCGTGCTCGGGCGACATGTACTGCGGCGTGCCGATCATGCCGCCGCTCGCGGTGAGCTGGGTGGCGTCGGCCGCGCGCGCGATGCCGAAGTCGATCACGTACGGGCCGCCGGAGCCGAGCAGTACGTTGCTGGGCTTCAGATCGCGGTGGATCACCCCGGCGGCGTGGACGGCGGTCAGCGCCTGGGCCGCGCAGCCGATGAGCTGGAAGACGGCGGGCAGCGGCAGCGGGCCGAACGAGGCCAGTGCGTCGTGCAGCGAGAGACCCGGCACATACTGCGTGGCGAGCCAGGGCTGGGCGCCGCTGGTGTCGTGGTCCACCACGGGCACGATGTGGTAGCCCTGCACCCGGCGGGCGGCCTGCACCTCCTGCTCGAAGCGGCGCCGGAAGTCGGCGTCCTGGCCGTACTCCCGGCGAATCACCTTGAGCGCGACCGGCTGTCCGCCACGGGTGTGCGAGAGGTAGACCGTGCCCATACCGCCCTCGCCGATACGGGCGAGGAGCTGGTAGCCGGCGGTCTCGCGCGGGTCCTCGGGCCCGAGTGGACTGAGTGTGTCGCCGGATCTGCTGATGGTTCCTCCCCCGGTCATGGCACCCGACGTGCCGTCAACTGCTGCGGGCGCAGAGCCTACGCGGGCAGCAGCCGCCGCTACTACTCAGCTCCGGAACGCCTGGTCCCGCGCACCCGCCGGATGAACTCGGCCGCGTCGGCGTCGCGCACCGTCAGCGGCGCCGTCGGGGGCATCGCCGCGACCGTGGGGGCGTCCGGCAGCGCCATCCGCAGCCGAACCGCCGCCTCCTTCGCGGCGATCGCGGCCAGATGCGGCGCGGGCAGCCAGTCCGCGAAGTCGAGCGGGCCGCGGCCGGACAGCCGGCGGCACAGCGTGGCCAACTCGGCGGCGGCGGGCCGATCTTCGGGCCGGGCGGCCAGACAGAGCCGGAGCACCTCGCGCAGCGGTTCGGGGTACGGCGTGAGGTCGGGTGGTTCGCGGTCGGTGCCCGCGATGCGCGTGGCGACCGCCAGGGCGTTGCCCCGCCCGTACGGATGCTGCCCGGTGGCGGCGAGACCGGCGAGCAGCCCGAGCGCGAAGACGTCGGCGGCCGGGGTGAGTTCACGTCCGAGGGCGTGCTCGGGCGACATGTACTTCGGGGTGCCCACCAGCTTTCCGGTGGTGGTGAGCCGGACCGCCCCGGCGGCCTTGGCTATGCCGAAGTCGAGCAGCCAGGGGCCGTCGGCGGCGAGCAGCAGATTGCCGGGCTTCACATCGCGGTGGATCACCCCGGCGTGGTGCACCGAGTCCAGCGCGCGGGCCGCGCAGGCGAGCAGGTGCAGCACGGCCCCGGGCGGCAGCGGTCCGTGCGCCTCCAGGGCGTCGTCCAGCGGGACGCCCGGGATGTGGCGGGTGGCGAGCCAGGGGCGGGGGCCCTGCGCCGAGTGGTCCAGGACGGGGGCGACATGGGCCCCGTACACCCGCTGGGCGGCCTCGACCTCGCGCGCGAAGCGGCGGCGGAACTCCTCGTTCTCCGCGTACTCCCTGCGGATCAGTTTGAGTGCCACCGGCTGGCTGCCGCGGGTGCGGGAGAGGTAGACCGTGCCCATGCCGCCCTCGCCGATGCGGGCTTCCAGGACATAGCCGGAGATCTGGCGCGGGTCGTCCGCGCGCAGCGGCGGAAAACGCGTGTCGGACACCTCGATCCCCCCTTCCCCCAGGGCCTCTTGCAGTGCTGCCGAGGCCCTCCTGCCGATGAGGAACGAGACTATCGCGGACCACTGACAACGGGCCCCGCGGCCGTCGCCGTCCACAGTCGCCGGCAGGACAGCAGCGCGGCGCCGAGCAGCAGTCCGTTGCGCAGCACCATCAGCGTGGTGGCGACCGCGGTCCCGGCCATGACCTGGTCGTACAGGGTCGGGAAGGCGAGGGCGCTGAGGACCGCGGCGGGCAGCGTCAGGAGTGCGACGGGCCGCTGGCTGGTCTGCCGGGAGGTCAGGCACACGGCGGCGAGGCCGAGCAGCCAGATCAGGTACTGCGGGCTGATCACCCGGCTGGTCACGGTGAACAGCAGGACCGCGCAGAGCGCAGCGTCCGCCGGGGTGGCCGCCGTCCACCGGCGCGCCCTGACCCGCCACAGCAGCAGCCAGCAGAACGCGGCCGCGGTCAGGGCGAGCGCGAGGGCGGCCACGCTCGACACGTACGGGCCGGTGAACTCCATCGCCCCGTACCGGTAGACGACCCGGCCGGGCCAGTGCGCGAGGAGGTGCGCGAGCTGGAGGGCGGTGCCGCCGAGGGACTCGATCTGGACGCCCCGGCTTCCCTGCTGGCGCAGGAAGTCGAGGGTGTGGCTGAAGCCGAGGGCGAGGACGGCGAGCAGGGCGGCGGCCGCGCCGAGCGCCGCCGTCCACGACGCACGCGTGGTGCGACCGCGCTGGGTGCCGATCAGGACCAGGGCCGGCCAGACCTTGACGAGGGCGCCGAGGCCCGCGAGCGCCCCGCCGAGCCGCGGTCTGCGCCGGACGCAGAGCAGGGCGGCCACGGCCGGGGCGGTGACCAGGACGTCGTAGCGGCCGTACGGGAGGTGGAGCAGCAGCGGCAGGCCGCCCACCCACAGCCAGGACCCCGCCGCGCTGCCGCCCGCCCGGGCCCCGGCCCGTACCAGCGCGAAGGCGATCAGCGCGTCGGCGGCCAGGGTCAGCGCGACGAACGCCTGGAAGAAGGTCAGGAACGGCAGCAGCGAGGGGGCGAGGATCACCGCGCCCGCACCCGGCGGGTACTGCCAGGTGGGGTCGCCGTACGGGAAGTGACCGGCGGTCAGCTGCTCGTGCCACTGGCGGTACAGGACGTACACCTCGCCGGTCACTCCGCCGACGCCGATCGAGTCGTCGACGAGGAGGAACAGCATCAACGCGCGCGTGGCGAGCCAGGTGGCGGCGACGGCGGCGTACCGGGTGCGGCGGCCGGAGGCGCCCGGGTCGGGGGCGGCGGACGGGGCGGGGATGCGCAGCTGCTGGGTCGTCATCGACCAGAAGTTTAGACTGGTTTAGGATATTTATTCCTACTAGTTGTAGGAGGTTGACCCTATTTCTTCTTGGTGTACTCCTCGTACGCGGCGACGACTTCCTCGGCCGGGCCGTCCATCCGCAGGACACCCGACTCCAGCCAGATGGCCCGGTCGCAGGTCTGCCTGATGGTGCCGTTGCTGTGGCTGACCAGGAAGACCGTGCCCGCCTCGGCGCGCAGCTCCTCGATCCGCTCCTGGCTGCGGCGCTGGAAGCGGGCGTCGCCGGTGGAGAGCGCCTCGTCGATCAGGAGCACGTCGTGGGACTTGGCGGCGGCGATGGAGAACCGCAGCCGGGCGCCCATGCCGGAGGAGTACGTACGCATCGGGAGCGAGATGAAGTCGCCCTTCTCGTTGATCCCGGAGAACTCGACGATGTCGTCGTAGCGGTCCCGGACCTCCTCGCGGGACATGCCCATGGCGAGTCCGCCGAGGGTGACGTTGCGCTCGCCGGTGAGGTCGTTCATCAGCGCCGCGTTGACGCCGAGCAGGGAGGGCTGCCCCTGGGTGAAGATCCTGCCCTCGGCGGTCGGGAGCAGCCCCGCGACGGCCTTCAGGAGGGTCGACTTGCCCGAGCCGTTGGAGCCGATCAGACCGATCGCCTCACCCTTGCGGGCGACGAAGCTGACGCCCTTGACGGCGTGCACCTCGCGGATGCCGGGGGTGGCCCTGCGGGAGGCGATCCGGCTGAGCGCGGAGGTCGCGCTGCCCCTGCCCTTGGTGGAGCCGCCGTTGACCTTGTAGACGACGTGCACGTCTTCGGCGATCACGGTGGGAGCGCCGAGCGCGGTGGGGGCGCCGGTCACGGCGGGAGTGCTGTCAGCCACGGCCGTACTTCTCCTCTGCCTTCCAGAAGTAGATGAACCCGGCGACGAGGGCGAGGACCGCCCAGCCGCCCGCGACGGCCCACACGTGCGGCGGGAGCTGCTTCGCCTTGAAGCTGTGGATCAGCGCGAAGCGCATCAGGTCGATGTAGACGGCGGCCGGGTTGTACTGGAGGACCTTCACCAGACCGTGCGGCAGCGAACTGCGGGTCATCAGCTGCGGCAGGCTCCACATGACGCCCGATACGTACATCCAGGTGCGCAGGACGAACGGCATCAGCTGCGAGACGTCCGGGGTCCTGCTGGCGACCCGGGCCATCGCGAGCGAGAGGCCGGTGTTGAACATGGCCTGCAGGATCAGCGCCGGGACGGCGATCAGCCAGGACAGCGCCGGGTAGACGCCGACGGCGACCAGGATCATCGCGAGCGCGGCGATGGAGAAGAGCAGCTGCTGGAGCTGCTGGAGCGCGAGCGCGACGGGCAGCGACGCGCGCGGGAAGTGCAGGGCGCGCACCAGGCCCATGTTGCCGGTGATCGCGCGCGTGCCCGACATGATCGAGTTGGCGGTGAAGGTCCAGATGAAGACGCCGGTGACCAGGAACGGGATGTAGTCCGGGACGCCCTGCTTGGTGCCCATCAGGATGCCGAAGATGAAGTAGTAGACCGTCGCGTTGAGCAGCGGGGTCATCAGCTGCCAGATCTGGCCCAGCTTCGCCTCGCTGTACTGCGCGGTGAGCTTGGCGGTGGCGAACGCCGAGATGAAGTGGCGGCGCTCCCAGAGCTGGTGGACGTACTCCTTCAGGTTCGGACGGGCTCCGCTGACCGTCAGGCCGTACTTGGCGGCCAGTTCGGCGGCGCCCAGGCCCTGGTCGGGGTCGACGGGCCGGGTGGCCTGCGCGGGGACCGGCGGGGCCGGCGGTGCTGCGGTCTGGCTCACAACGATCGCTTTCGACGTGGCTTCGCGGTCGGGTGCTCTTCGCGGGGACGCGGTGTCTCAAGGCCGGGGAGTGGCCGGGCGGTGAACCCGGGGTTACGACGGGACGAGTCCGTATCGTCGTAACGGCGAGAGTAGGACGTGATGACGTCGCAACGCAACCGTCTCGTCGTATCGCTATGCTCAAGACATGACCAACTCGGACGCCCCGGCCCCGGCCGAACCCCAGCGCCGCACCCCGGCCGGTGCCGCCGTGCTGCGCTCCGACGTGACCGAGGCCATCCGCAAGGCCGTGTTCGAGGAGCTGGCGTCGGTCGGGTTCGCCCGGATGTCGATCGAGGGCATCGCGCGCCGCGCCGGAGTGGGCAAGACGGCCGTCTACCGCCGCTGGAAGTCCAAGCTGAGCCTGGTCCTCGACCTGGTGTCCGCCTTCGCCGCGCAGGGCCTTCCGGTGCCCCACACGGGCTCGCTGTACGGGGACATCCGCGCGCTGCTCGCGGTGGCGTCGCTCGCCCTGCGCCACCCGGTCGCCTCGCAGGTGATCCCGGACCTGCTCGTCGAGTCCGTCCGCCACCCGGAGATCGCCGACGCCATCAAGAAGGCGCTGCTCGACGGCCAGAAGGGCGTCGCGGCGGTCGTCGTGCGCGAGGCCGTGGAGCGCGGCGAACTCCCCGAGGGCGCCGACCCGGACCGGGCCCTCGACCTGATCGTCGGCCCGCTGTACTGGCGGCTCGTGGTGGTCCGGGGCGACCTGCCGAAGGGGTACCTGGACGATCTGGCCACGTCGGCTGTGGCGGCACTGAAGGCGACGGGCTGAGGCGGTGTCGGGCTGATACGGCGACGGGGCCGGGCGTCCACTACGTACTACGTACGTAAGGTGCGCGCGCCCCTGGACCCCCGCCCCTCACCCCTTCCCGTACTCGACCCTCGCCAGCACCTCGCCGCTGTGCGGGCCGAACGCGACCACCACGGCCTCCTCGGGGAGGCGTTCCTCGGGTGTGAGCAGCAGCCAGTGGACGCCGTAGCGGCGGGCGATGGCCGCGCGCGCGTGGCGGGGCGTCGACGGGGACAGATACCGCTTCACCGCCGCCTTGCGGTGCAGCCGTTCGGGCTCCGCGAGCGCCGGGTCGGGCCAGACCGGGGCGACCAGGAAGGGTCCGTACCCGGGCAGTGAACGGACTACGTAGTAGTCGTCCGCGAGGACCGTCTCGCCGGGCCGGAGGTGCTGGGCGGCCCAGCCGTACGTGTCCCAGTGCGGCGGGCGCTCGACGCCCCGCACCCCCAGACTCGGCGTCACCGCCCCGGCCTGGGCCGAGATGAACCCCAGGCACGCCCCGGCCGCCGCGAGCGGGGCCAGCGCGCGGCGGGCCGTGGACCAGGGGCGCGGCCGGGCCAGCTCGACGGCGAGCGCGACCTGCGCGGGGACCGGGGCGACCGCGAGCAGCCGGCCGTACGTGTAGTGGCCGCTGACCCAGCCGTACAGGACGACCAGCCAGAACAGCAGCGTCATCAGCGCCAGCGGATCGCGCCGGTCGCGGCGCAGGCGCAGCAGCAGGGCGGGCGCGCCGAGCAGGGCCGCCAGCCAGTAACGGCCGGTCAGATCTTCATACAGGGCCCTGTGCATGGAATCGATGCCGGTGTCGCCGACGAGTGTGAAGATGTCGCAGTACGGCCAGGTCACCGTCACCGCCAGCGCGCCCGCCCCCGCCAGCGCACAGCGGGCGGCCGTCGCGCGGCTCCACGCCCCCTTCCGTGCGAGGGCGAGCCCGGCCGTGCCGAGCACCGCGGCGATCGCGGTGATCGGGTGGACGAGGACGACCACGCCGGTCAGTACGCCGAGCGCGGCGTACTCCAGTGGGGCCGCACGCCGCCGAGGGGTGCTGGAAGAACGTTCCGTCATACGGCCCGTCAGGGCCCAGACATGAAAGGTGAGTCCGATGGCGAACGTGCTCGGGTAGGACAGGTTGCCGGTCATCGACAGCAGGCCGAGGAACCCGCTCCACCATGTCACCGCGGTGCCCCACAGCACCGCCGAGAAGCCCAGCGCGAACACCGGCGCCCACGCGCGCGTGGAGAACAGCCGGGTGAAGCGGCCGAGTCCGGTGATGAGCACCAGCAGGTTGACCGGCCCGAAGAGCCGCACCACCACGCGGCCGGGCAGATCGGTGAGCTGCGCGAACACGCCCTGGACCACCGAGTACGGCGAGTAGTACGGGCTGCCCGCGCCCGGCAGGTCGGCCATCGGGTGGGCGGGGTTGAGCAGATCGGCCTTCAGCCGCTCCACCACGGCGGCGTGCGTGCCCAGGTCGCAGCACATCGGCACCCGCCAGGCCGCCGCCGATATCACCAGCCAGAACACCCCGCCGAGCACGAAGTACGGCGTGACGCGCCAGGCGGGACCCGGGGGCGGCGCGTCGGCGGGGCGGACGGCCGCGCGGCGGGGTGCCGGAAGCCGGGCGGGGCCGGTGGGAGGAAAGGTGCGCACAGGTCATCGGTTCCGTGGGGGTCCGCATCTGTCCCGGCATCCCGCGTCGATCACCCGATCAGCAGCCCGTCGTCAGCCGGTCGACGACCCGGCCCGCCGCCCGCCCGTCGTCCAGGTCGCAGAACGCGGTGCGGAAGGCGGCGTACGCGTCCGCGTGGGCCGGGGCGACCGTCTCCGGGTCCCGCAGCGCCTCCGCCACGGCGCCGGTGTCCGCGAGCAGCGGACCTGGTGCCAGCGCCTCGAAGTCGGCGTAGAAGCCGCGCGCGGTGTCGCGGTAATGGGCGAGGTCGTAGGTGTGGAAGAGCATCGGGCGGCCGGTGTGGGCGAAGCCGCAGATCAGCCCGGAGTAGTCGGTGACCAGGACGTCGGCGGCCAGCAGCAGCCCGGATGTCGTGGGGTGCGCCGAGACGTCACGGCCGCCGGGCGCGACTCCCGCTACGCGCGCGTGGCGTCGCACCAGGACGAGGTGGTCCTCCCCGAGCTTGCGCTCCAGCTCGACGAGGTCGAGCCCGGCCGGGTCGAAGCGGTGGGTGGCGGGGTGGCCGGGGCCGAGGGGGAGGTGGGCGCGGTAGGTGGGCGCGTAGAGCACCACGCGCGCGTCGGCGTCCGCGCCGAGGGCGGCGCGCACCCGGGCGCGGACGCGCTCCCGGCCGGGCGCGAGGAGCGGGTCGTTGGCCGGGTTGCCCGCCTCCAGGACCTCGCCGTCGTACGCGAGGGCCCGGCGCAGCACCGGCGTGGCCCACCGGCTGGGCGACACGAGCAGCGACCACTGGCGGGCCAGGCGCGGCAGCGCCTCGATACGGCGGTGGTCGGCGTGCGGGGTGCCGGTCAGGTCGGTGCCGATCCGGCCGAGCGGGGTGCCGTGCCAGGTCTGCACGACGGTCTGCCCCGGCCGTCGCTCGAACCACTCGGGCAGATGGTCGTCGGTGACGATGTGCCGGGCGGTGGCCAGCGCCTCGTACCAGCGGCGGCTGTACGGCTCGACGGGCGCGGCGCCGGGCGGGGCCGCGCGCAGCCGGTCGCCGGTGACCCACAGCGGGGTCAATCCGCTGTCCCGGCCGGCCAGTTCGGCCAGCACCGCGCGCGGGGAGTCGCCGCCCGTGAACAGGACGGTGTCGCCCAGCGGGCTGTGGCGGCGCCGGTCCGGGTAGTACGTCGTGCGCAGCCCGCGCTGCCGGTACGCCCCGCGCTCGGCCTCGGCGAGGGGGGACCCGGCGATGAGCTCCAGCCGGTCGCCGTGGCGGCGGGCCGCGGTGAACCCGCGTCCGGCGAGGGTGTGAGGGCGGGGGAGCGCGGCACCGGCCGACGTCAGCAGGCGTACCGGAACGTCACCCAGAAGTGTGGACCAGCGGCCCTCCACCAGTGACGCCGTCGCCTCCGGAGGCACGGTCGCCCGGAAGCGCACGCCGTCCCGGGTGACCGGTACGGCGACCTCCTCGCGCAGGACGGTGTGGCGCAGCACCAGGCGGGCGGCGGCGCCCCGGACGTCGTCCGCGCCCCATGTTCCCGCCACGGTCAGACTGCCGTCGGCGGCCCAGGCGACCGTGTCGACGAGCGGCCGCCGGGTGAGCTCGACCGCCAGGTTCCCGGCCGCGTCCGCGCGCAGGCACAGCCGGCCGAGGGCGCGCCCGGGCGCCAGGTCCAGCGCGGCCGGGACCGCGCCCAGGCTGCCGTCGGGATACCGGAAACGGGCCTCCCAGCGGTCTGCGTCCGGGGGTTCCACGCCCCGGGGCGCGATGTGGGGCGCGGGCGGTACGCCGGTGAGCCCGGCGAGGGGCACCCGCACGGCGAACCCGGCACGGTCCCGCCGCTCCCGCACGGGGAAGCTGAACTCCGTGCCGGAGGGCGGGTGGTGCAGGGAGAAGTGGGTGGGGTGGGGGGCGGGGCCGTGGAGACGGCCTAGGAGCTCGATGGTGGCTGGGGGTGGGGCTGGGGCTGGGGCCGTGGTGGTGCCGGTGCGCTCGTCCGTGCTCGTGCTCGTGCCCGCGCGCCCATCCGTGCCGGTGCTGGTGAATGTGCCTGCGTCCCCGCCCGCGTCCCCGCCCATGCCCATGCCCCCGCCCATGCCCACGCCTGCGTCCATGCCCCCGCCCACGCCTGCGCCCGCGTCCCCGCCCATGCCCGCGTCTCCGCCCGCGTCCGCGAGCCGGTGCGCCTCGGCCCCGTGAGTTTCGTTCTGGGGTTCCTCGACCACCCGGTGGGCCTCCACCCGCGCCCCGTACCGCCGCACCGACAGCACCAGCCGGCCCTCCCGGTACGCGGCCACCAGGCGCTTCCCGTCGGCCACTTCGTACACCCTGGGCTGGTCCTCGGAGCGGCCCAGGGGGCGGATGGCGGCCCGTCGGATCGTGCCGCCACCGGCCCCGGTTCCGGCGAGCACCACGCCCACCGTCCACTCGCCGTCGCCGAGACGGGCCGGGTCGAGCGTGGTCTCGAAGCCCGAGCGGTCGTAGTCGTGGAGCTCCTGGGCGGCGTTGTCAGTGGCGAGTGGCAGGCTGATGGTGCGGGTCGGGAAGCGGCGCAGCCGGCGGGTGCCGTGCTCCTGGGCCAGCGCGAGCACCAGCCTGCCCGGACCGGCGTTGCGTACGTACGCGAAGCCGGTCAGGCGCAGGGTTCCGTCCGGCTGCCGCTCCACCGCCGACAGCCGGGCCACCACCGGCAGTTCACCGCGTCGCACCCGGGCGGCGCGGCCCGTCAGCGCTCCGACGCCCGGGTACGAGACGCGGCCGCCCCGCACCGAGTACGTACCCACCCCGTTGGCCTGCTCGAAGGCCAGCACCTCTACCAGCTCCGCGAGCCGGTCCTCCCGCACCAGCTGCCACTTGACCCGCAGGTCGGGCGGCAGATCCCGGGTGACATCCGTGCCCGCGCGCTCCAGGAACGCCCGGGCGCCGGTCATGAAGGCCGCCCGGTAGGCGGGCCCGCCCATCGGCAGGCCCTCCAGGAAGTAGACGAAGTCGTCCCGCAGACAGGAGGTGTCGTAGTGCCGCCGCTGATCCGGCCTGGCCCCGGCCAGGAACCCGCTGACGTCCTCGCACGCGGCGATCCGGTCCCGTACGCCCCGGACATCGGTGCGCAGACGGGTGATCGAGCCCTCGCGCACCCGCCAGTAGTAGACGTGCTCGTGGAGGACGTCCACGGAGTCGGCGAGATAGTGCGCCGGGATCACCACCGGGGTGTCCTCGTACAGCCGGCCCACCGGATAGGTGAATCCGTGGCGGTCCCAGAACGAGCGGCGGAAGACCTTGTTCCAGGCGACGCGGTCGGTACGGAGGCGGGGGTCGCGGGTGATGTGGGTGCCGATCCGGTCGGCGGTGAGCCAGCGGTACTGCCAGGCCTGGCGCCGCCCGCCCGGGTCCAGGCGCCACACGTTGCCGGAGGCGAAGTCGGAGCCGGAGGCGTCGAGGGAGGCGGTGAGCCGGGCGTAGGCGTGGGGCGCCAGGACGTCGTCGCTGTCGGCGAAGGCGAGGTACTCGGTGCCGGGGGCGGTGTGCGCGACGCCCGTGTTGCGGGCGGCGCTGAGCCCGGCGTTGGGCTGCCGTACGTAACGGAAGCGGGCGTCCCGGCGGGTGAACTCCCTTGCGATGCCGGGGCTGTCGTCGGTCGAGCCGTCGTCGACGAGGACCACGTCGAGGGCCGTCATGGTCTGCGCGGCCAGGGAGGTGAGGCACTCCTCCAGATAGGGGGCGACGTTGTGGACGGGGACGACCACGCTCAGCCTCGGCGCGGGCGGTGGTGGTGCCTGGGGCTTTGGCACCTGCGGTACCGGCACTTCCGGGGGAACGGGCTGCGGTGGGTTCACGCCCGGTCAACCCGAGTGTCCTGTACTGGTTACCGATCATGCCCCGATCGGGTGATGGTGCGTGCTGGGGGTGGTGGCCGGTGGTTACGCTCGGCTGCCATGCCGGGTGCGGGGCGGGGTGCAGGGGTGCCCGGGGACGGGGTGCCGCTGTGCCCAATCGTGCCGCCCCAGCGGCACGATTGCCCACAGCGGCGGCGGGGGAGAGGCGCGCCGGGCTCCGGCGGCAGGGGGAGCGGCACGTCGGCCCACAGCGGCGGCGGGAAGGGGCGTGGAGGCATGGTCCGGGAGTTGGCCGTGCGCGGTAAGAAGTTTGCCCGTGCCCGCATCCTCCGGCTCCTCTACCGTGTCGATCTGCACCGGCCCCTCGATCCGGACCTCGTCGTCCACGGGGCGTACTGGAATCGGGGCGTTGCCTGTAATCCCGCCGCCATCCACGCCAAGGCGCTGGAGCTCGTGCCTCGGCTGCGGCATGTGTGGGTGGTGGGCAGGCGGCACGTCGGGCGGGTGCCGGGCGGGGTGGAGCATGTCGTCGCGGGGTCGCGGGCGTACTGGCGGGTCATGGCGACGGCCACGTACCTCGTCAACAACTCCAGCTTTCCCGGTGGGTTCAGCAAGCGGGACGGGCAGATCTATCTCCAGACCCATCACGGGACCCCGCTCAAGTCCATGGGGCTCGACCAGCGCCGCTATCCCGCCTCCGCCCGTGGCATGGACTTCGGGAAGATCCTCGCGCACGTCGGCCAGTGGGACTTCAGCCTCGCCGCCAACCCCCACGCGGCCGAGGTCTGGGAACGGGTCTACCCCGCCGCGTACGAGCATCTGCATCTCGGCCAGCCGCGCAATGACCGGTATTTCACCTCAACTCCGGACGACGTAGCCGCCATTCGCGCCTCGCTCGGCATCGCGCCCGGGAGTCGCGCGCTCCTCTACGCCCCGACCCACCGGGACGAAGGGGCCAGCCGCTTTTCGCCCTCGCTCGACCTGGAGAGGTTCCTGCGGGAGACCGGTGACGAGTACGTCCTGCTGGTGCGGGCGCACTACTTCCACGGGACCTCGGCGGGGCTCGCCAAGACCCGCCCCCGGGTCGTGGACGTTACCGGGCACCCCCGTGTCGAGGACCTCTGCCTCGCCTCGGACGCGCTGATCACCGACTATTCGTCGCTGCTCTTCGACTACGCCTGCCTCGACCGCCCGATCGTCGTGCACGCCCCGGACTGGGAGGCCTACCAGGCCACCCGGGGTACGTACTTCGACCTGCTCTCGGGGCGCCCCGGCGACACCCCGGGCGCGGTCTCCACCTGCGACGACGAGCTGATCGGGCTTTTCCGGGACGGCGGCTGGGACTCGGACGCGAGCGCCGGGCTGCGCGAGGCGTTCCGGGCGCGCTTCTGCCCGTACGACGACGGGCACGCGGCGGAACGGGTCGTGCGCCGCCTCTTCCTCGACGAGCGGTCGCCCCGAAACGGATCCGGCCCCGGTCCCGGTCCCGTCACCCGGATGGACGGGCTGAGGTGACCGCCCCCGCGTTCGGGGGTTGAGCACGCGTGGGGCGGGATCCGCCCCCGTCCGCCGGCAGGAAGGTGCTCCCGTATGACGCCCCGCCTCAGCGTCGTCGTCCCCGTCCACAACGTCGAGGAGTATCTGGGAGCGTGTCTGGAGTCGTTGGCCCGGCAGAGCCTCCAGGACCTCGACGTGGTGCTCGTGGACGACGGCTCGACGGACGGCAGCGCCGACGTCGCCCGTGAATTCGCCGCGCGGGACGACCGGTTCAGGGTGGTCGGCAGGGAGAACGGCGGCCTCGGCGCGGCCCGCAACACGGGCGTCGCGCACACCGCGCCCGGGACCGCGTACCTCGCCTTCGTCGACAGCGACGACGTACTGCCGTCGCGCGCCTTCGAGTTGCTGACCGGTGCGCTCGACAAGTCCGGCTCCGACTTCGCCTCCGGCAACGTCCTGCGGCTGACCGGCGGCGGGCGGCTCAAGCAGCACCCGCTCTTCACCAAGCCGATGCGCTCCACCCGCCCCGCCACCCACGTCACCAAGGACTGGTCGCTGCTCCTGGACCGGATCGCCTGCAACAAGGTGTTCCGCCGCGCGTTCTGGGACGCGCACGCCTTCGCCTTCCCCGAGGGGGTGCTGTACGAGGACATCCCGGTCGTCCTGCCCGCCCACTTCGCCGCCCGCTCCGTCGACGTCATCGAGGACGCCGTCTACTACTGGCGCTTCAGGGACAGTTCGATCACCAACAGGCGCGCGGTCGTGCGCGGGGTGGCGGACCGTACGGCGGCGGTGCTCGGCGTGAGCCGGGGGCTCGCGGGGGCGCCCGAGCACAAGAAACGTTACGACGAGTCGGTGCTGTGCGAGGACCTCTGGTACTTCATGCAGGTCCTGCCGGAGGGCGACGCGGCCTACCGGGAGGCGTTCCTGGAGCACACGGGGGAGTTCACCGCTCAGGTGGACCCCGAGGTGCTCGCCGGGCTGCCGCTGCACCACCGGGTGAAGTGGCACCTGGCCCGCGAGCGGCGCCTGGAGGAGCTGCTCGGCCTGCTGGAGTTCGAGCGCCGCAGCCCCCGTACGCACCGGGTGCGCGGGCTGCGCCGCCGCACCGCCGAGTATCCGCCGCTCACCGCGCCCCTCCCGCGCGAGGTCCGCGCCCTCGCCCCCGACGACCTGCCGCTGGAGGCCCGGCTCACCGGCGCCGAGTGGCGCGACGGCACGCTGCGGCTCACCGGGTACGGCTACATCCGCAACCTCCCGGCCCGGGCGCGGCGGCACACGCTGAAGGCGGCCTGGCTGCGCACGCCCGACCGGCGTGCCCTGCCGCTGCGGCTGAAGAGGGTCAACGACCCGGCGATCACCACTCGTTCGGGGCAGGAGCTGCACGGTTACGACTGGGCGGGCTTCGAGGTCGCCGTCGACCCGGCCCGGCTGCTCACCGAGTCCGCCACCACCACCTGGAAGCTGGTGCTCGGGGTCCTCTGCGGCGTGCCCGGCCACGGCGTGGCGCGCCGGGGCGGCGTCGGGGACGGGGGCGCGCAGCTGGAGGTGCACTACCTCGACGAGCACACCAGGATCGTCCCGGTCTTCGCCGGCGGCCGCCTCCAGTTGAACGCCGAGCGCGTCCAGACCTGGCTGACCGGCCACGACAGCCACGGCGGCGTGCTCACGCTCGCCGGCGGGACCCGCACCCGCGCGAGCGTGCTGCGGCTCGGCCACTGGCATTCGGACGCGGCGATCCAGGTCCCCCTGGCCCGCGACGGCGAGCGGTTCACCGCCGAGGTGCCGCTCGACGAGCTCGCCGCCGTACGCGGCCGGGGCCCGGTCAGGGCGCCGCACGGCGAGTCCCGGCCCGGTGACGCGTACAGCGTCCAGCTGGTCAGGCCGGACGGCAAGCGGCTCCCCGTCGCCGCGCCCCCCGGTCTGCCGCTCGGCCGCCACGCCGTCCCCGGGGGCCGCGAGCTGGCCTTCACCGTGAGCGCCTGGGGCAATGCCGTCCTCACCGACCAGCTGCCCCACGCGTACACCGAGAGCGTGACCTGGACCGACAACTCACTTGTTCTTCAGGGTCTTTACGGAGGAGGCGGCCCGGCCGTCCCGCTCCAGTTGCGCCGCACCGGGGCCGAGGAGGAAGAGGTCGTGCTGCCGGTCCGGTGCGCGGACGGCCGCTTCCGCGTCGAGTCGGCGTACGAGGCGCTGACGCTGATCGGGGAGGGGGAGTGGCAGCTGTCCCTGGGCGAGGCCCCGGTGCGGGTCCCGGCCGCCGCCCATCCCGCCTTCCCTGCCTCCCGCACGATCGCCGGACGGGACTTCCGGGTCCGGCGCCACGGCCACGACCAGCTGGCGCTGACCGTTTCCAAAGCCACCGCTGCCCACGTCACCGCTTCCAAGGCCACCGTCTCCGAGCCCACCGTCTCCAAGGGGGCCTCGCCGTGCGGGAGCTGAGCATCGAAGGCGCCTGGGTCGTCGAGCCGCAGGTGTTCCTGGACAGCCGGGGCAGCTTCCACGAGTGGTTCAAGGACGACCGGTTCGCGAGCGCCACCGGCCACGCCCTCGGCCTCGCGCAGGCCAACTGCTCGGTCTCCGCGCGCGGCACCCTGCGCGGCGTCCACTTCGCGGACGTGCCGCCAGGGCAGGCGAAGTACGTCAAGTGCGTGCGCGGGTCGGTCCTGGACGTGGTGGTGGACCTGCGGACCGGATCGCCCACCTTCAAGCGCTGGGAGCAGATCCTGCTCGACGACCGCGACCACCGGGCCGTCCACATCGCCGAGGGTCTCGGGCACGCGTTCATGGCGCTCACCGAGGACGCGACGGTCGTCTACCTCTGCTCCGAGGGGTACGCGCCCGCCCACGAGCACGGCATCCACCCGCTCGACCCGGACCTGGCCATCGAGTGGCCGACGCACCTCACCCCGCTGCTCTCCCCCAAGGACGCCGCCGCCCCGCTCCTCGCGGAGGCCGAGGAGCGGGGCATGCTGCCGTCGCACGAGGCGTGTGCGGCCTGGTACGCGCGGCAGCGGGCGCTGGTTCCGGCTCAGCCCTGACGTTTACGTCCCGCTGGGTGCGCGGTCGTTCGGCTGCGGGCCGGTGGGGGCTGGTCGCTCCCCCAAGTTCTCGGCTTCGCTCGAACAGGGGGGACCCCCATCGCGGCGGAGCCGCATATGTCACGGCCCCGCGCCCCCTTCGGGGCGCGGGGCCGCACCTCCGCGCTCCGCCGCGACCAGCCCTGGCAGTGCCTCCGCCAGCGCCTCCCGCCACTCCCTCATCGGATCCAGCCCCGCCTCGCGCCAGCGCTCGTGCCCGAGGACGCTGTACGCGGGGCGCGGCGCGGGCCGGACATAGGCGGCGCTCGTCGTGGGCCGCACCCGCGTCGGGTCCGCGCCCAGCAGCCGGAACGTTTCCTGAGCCAGCTCGCACCACGTGCCGTGTCCCGCGCTGGTGCCGTGCCAGGACCCGGCGGGCGCGGCCCCGGCGAGCGCGGCCTCGCCGAGCCGGACGAGGCGGTCGGCCAGGTCGGCGGTCCAGGTGGGCTGGCCGCGCTGGTCGTCCACGACGTCCAGGTGCTCGCGCGTCGACTCCAGGCGGATCATGGTCCGTACGAAGTTGGCGCCGCCCGCCCCGTACAGCCAGGCGGTCCGCACCACATGGCCGTTCTGCGGCAGCAGCGCGCGCACCGCCCGCTCGCCCGCCAGCTTGGTCCGGCCGTACGCGGTGCGCGGGCCGGGCCGGGCGCTCTCCGGGTAGGGGGCGGTGGCGTCGCCCGCGAAGACGTAGTCGGTGGAGACGTGCAGCAGCACCGACCCGGCGCGGGCGCAGGCGCGCGCCAGATGGGACGCGCCCTCGCCGTTGATCCGCAGCGCCTCGTCCTCCCGGGTCTCGGCGTCGTCGACGGCAGTCCAGGCGGCGCAGTTGACGACGACGTCCGGGCGGGCGTCGGCCATCGTCGCCGCCACCGCCTCCGCGTCCGTCAGATCGAGCGCCGAGCGGTCGAGCGCGCGGGTGTCATGGCCCGCGAGCCTCGCCACCACGTCGCGGCCGAGCATCCCGCCCGCCCCCGTGACCAGCCAACTCCCGCTCACAGGGCGGCCTTGCGGCGCAGCGGCTCCCACCAGTCCCGGTGTTCGCGGTACCAGTCGACGGTCTCCGCGAGGCCCTCGGCGAAGTCCTTGCGGGGCGCGTAGCCGAGCTCGGCGCGGATCTTGGCGCAGTCGACCGAGTAGCGCCGGTCGTGGCCCTTGCGGTCCTCGACGCAGACCACCTTGTCCCAGTCCGCCCCGCACGCCGTGAGCAGCAGCCCGGTCAGCTCCTTGTTGGTGAGCTCGGTGCCGCCGCCGATGTTGTAGACCTCGCCGGGGCGCCCGCCGGTGCGGACCAGCTCGATCGCCTGTACATGGTCGTCGATGTGCAGCCAGTCGCGGACGTTGAGCCCGTCCCCGTACAGCGGCACCGTGCCGCCGTCCAGGAGCCGGGTGATGAACAGCGGGATCAGCTTCTCGGGGAACTGGTGGTGCCCGTAGTTGTTGGAGCAGCGCGTCACCCGGACGTCCAGGCCGTGGGTGTGGTGGTAGGAGAGCGCCACCAGGTCGGCGGAGGCCTTGGAGGCCGCGTACGGGGAGCTGGGCCGCAGCGGGTGCTCCTCCGGCCAGGAGCCCGAGTCGATCGACCCGTACACCTCGTCCGTGGAGATGTGGACGAACGGGCCGAGCCGGTGGCGCAGCGCCGCGTCGAGCAGGGTCTGGGTGCCGAGCACATTGGTCGTCACGAACTCGGCGGCGCCCAGGATCGAGCGGTCGACGTGCGACTCGGCGGCGAAGTGCACCACCTGGTCGTTCTCGCCCATCAGCTTGTCGACGAGCCGGGTGTCGCAGATGTCGCCCTGGACGAAGGCGAATCCGGGGTGGGCGCGCACCTCGTCGAGGCCGGCCGGGCAGCCCGCGTAGGTGAGCTTGTCGAGGACGGTCACCGCGACGTCGCCGGGGCCCGTGGGGCCGAGCAGCGTACGGACGTAGTGCGAGCCGATGAACCCGGCGCCGCCGGTGACGAGGATGCGGTGGGTCATGCGGAGATCTGTACCTTGCTGTGGTCACCGAGGACGAGCCGGTGGGCGGCCGGGGTGGGCGGGGCGGGGGTGATCTCGACGTCACGGCCGATCAGCGACGCCTCGATGCGGCCGACGCCGTGCAGCGACGAGCCGCTCAGCACGATCGAGTACTCGATCTCGCTGTCGGTCACCCGGCAGTTCTCCGCGATCGAGGTGGACGGGCCGATGTAGGAGTTCTCCACGACCGTGCGCGGCCCGATGATCGCCGGGCCCACGATCCGCGAGCCGCGCACGGTGGCGCCCTGCCCGATCCGCACCCGCCCGATGATCTCCGTGGCGTCGTCGACCGAGCCCTCGTGCGCCGGGGTGAGCAGTTCCAGGACCGAGCGGTTGACCTCCAGCATGTCCTCGACGTTGCCGGTGTCCTTCCAGTAGCCGGAGATCACCGTCGAACTGACCTTCAGCCGTCGGTCGATCAGCCACTGCAGGGCGTGTGTGATCTCCAGCTCGCCGCGCGCCGAGGGGGTGATGGCGCGGACGGCCTCGTGCACGGCCGAGGTGAAGAGGTAGACGCCGACCAGGGCCAGATCGCTCTTGGGGTGCGACGGCTTCTCCTCCAGGCGCGCGACCCGCCCGTCCGTGTCCAGCTCCGCGACGCCGAACGCGCGCGGGTCGGGCACCTTGGTCAGCAGGATCTGGGCGTCCGGGCGGGCGGCCCGGAACTCGTCGACCAGATCGGTGATCCCGCCGACGACGAAGTTGTCGCCCAGATACATCACGAAGTCGTCCTCGCCGAGGAACTCGCGGGCGATCAGCACCGCGTGGGCGAGGCCCAGCGGCGCGTGCTGCGGGATGTAGGTGACGGTCAGGCCGAACCGCGAGCCGTCGCCGACGGCCGCCCGGATCTCCTCGGCCGTGTCCCCGACGATGATGCCGACGTCCGTGATCCCGGCGGCCGCGATCGACTCCAGGCCGTAGAACAGCACCGGCTTGTTGGCCACCGGCACCAGCTGTTTCGCCGAGGTGTGGGTGATCGGCCGCAGCCGGGTGCCGGCGCCGCCGGAGAGGACGAGTGCTTTCACTGGGGACCACCGGAGTCTGGGAGGCGAGGGACAGGTAGTGAACGAGAGCTGAAGCCGGGGATTACGCGTGGTGGTGAACCATACGGGTGATTTCCGGGCGGGTGCTTTTGGCCAAGATCCGCAGGCGAACCACGGCCCCGGGGTGAAAGTGCGTTGATCGCTCCGGTGAATTCGGGCCGGTGGTTGATACGTTCGACCGCCATGAGCGAGCAGACATTCGGGACGAACCAGTACGTACGGCATGGCCGGCTCATTGTCGGGTCCGTGGCCGCCGTCGGATTCCTCGCGAAAATGGTGCTCGCCGCCCGTACCCGGGGGCCCGCCGACGTCTTTTTCTTCTGGGCCTTCGCCCAGCACATCGAGAAGGTCGGCCCGGTACGGATCTATGCGCATCCGATGCCGAGGCTGCCGGTCTACAACCATCCCCCGCTGGCCGGCTGGATGCTGCTCGGACTCGACCGTATCGCCCGCCTCGGCATCGAGTTCGGCACGCTGATCCGCACCCCCGCCTGTCTCGCGGACTTCGCTGCCGCGCTGCTCGTGTTCGAGATCGTACGGCGGCGCCGCTCGCTGAGGACGGCCGTCGCCTGCGGAATCGGAGTGACGCTCTCGCCCGTTCTGATTCCGGCGTCCGGCTACCACGGCAACACCGACTCGGTCGCTGTCACGCTGGCACTCGCCGCCGCCTGGCTGCTCGCGGACCGGCGGGCGCCGGTGGCCGCCGGAGTGGTCGCGGCGCTGTCCATCAGCGTCAAGTTCGTGCCGGTGGTGGCGCTGCCCGTACTCGCGGTGGCGGCCTGGCGGGGCGGGCGGCGGGAGTTCGTGCGCTTCTCGGCGGCCCTGGGCGCGGTGCTGCTCGTGGTGTGGGGGCCGGTGCTCGCGACCGTGCCGGGGGCGCTGCGGGCCAACGTCCTCGAATACAAGGGCGGCAACTTCCGGCTGTGGGGCATCGTCAAGTTCGCCGAGTGGCTGGGCTTCTCCAACGAGTCGATCGCCGTGCTGCGCGGGCCCGGCCACTTCGTCGTGGTCCTGGTCTGTGTGGCGGCGGGCGTCTGGCCCGCCTGGCGCCGCCCGGACCGCGCACCGCTGGCCGTCGCGATCACGCTGAGCGTGCTGTTGCTGCTCAGCACCGCCTCCGGGGTCCAGTACCTGGCCTGGCCGGTCGCGGCGCTCTTCGCGATCGGGCTCTGGGAGGGCCTCGCGTACAGCGTGCTCGCCGGAGTCCTCGCCTCCTGGGTCTACACGATCCAGAAGCCCACCCGCTGGACCTACGACCAGCAGGTCCTGGGCGCCTGGGCCTGGACGGCGCTCCTTGTCGGGATCGCGTCGGGGTACGCGGCGGTGTTCCGGTCGGGCGAGCGGGCCCCGGGGACCTCGGCCTCGGCCGGAGCTCCGGATGTGGCCACCACCACGGTTCCGGCTCCGAGTACTCCGCTGGAAGTGCGGTGATTCGACTGCGGGTGGTCTGCGGCGGTCGCGCGGTTCCCCGCGCCCCTCATGGGGCGCGGTACCGCCCCGGACCTCCACAAGTCCGCTTGGCCACGACCCCATCCACGTCAACTGACGGACCCCCGAGGAGCTTGGAGACGCCCGTGCAGCACGTGCAGCCGCCCCCCGCCCGCACTCCCGAAGCTGTCGACCGCTCAGGTCAGAGCCCCCGCATCGGCATCCTCGTCGTCGCCTACAACGCCGAGACCACGCTGGAGAAGACCCTCGACCGAATCCCGGCCGACTTCCGCTCCCGTATCGACGAGATCCTCATCCTCGACGACGCCAGCCACGACGGCACCTTCACCGCCGGATGCCGCTGGTCCCAGGCCGAGGGAATGCCCCGTACCGTCGTCATGCGGCACACGAAGAACCTCGGATACGGCGGAAACCAGAAGGCCGGGTATGCGCTGGCGGCCGAGCGCGGGCTCGACATCGTCGTCCTGCTGCACGGCGACGGGCAGTACGCCCCCGAACTCCTCCCCGACATGGTCGCGCCCATCGAGAACGGCGAGGCCGACGCCGTGTTCGGCTCGCGCATGATGGACCGGGGCGGCGCCCTGCGCGGCGGAATGCCGCTCTACAAATGGCTGGGGAACCGTGTCCTCACCCGCCTGGAGAACTCGCTGCTCGGCTCCCGGCTCACCGAATTCCACTCCGGCTACCGCGCCTACAGCGTCGCCGCCCTGCGCCGGCTCCCCATCGAGCGCAATACGGACGCCTTCGACTTCGACACCCAGATCATCGTCCAGCTCATCGACGCGGGAATGCGCATCCGGGAAATCCCCGTTCCCACCTATTACGGCGACGAGATCTGTTACGTCAACGGGCTCAAGTACGCCAAGGACGTCGTGAAGGACGTCCTCGAATACCGGCTCGCGGCCAAGGGATTCGGCACCTGCCCGTGGATTCCCAAGCCCGATGGATACGCCTTCAAGGAGGGGGACGGCTCCTCCCACGCCGTCATCCTGGACCGTTTGCGCACCCTGCCGCCGGGCCGCGTCCTGGACCTCGGCTGCTCCGGCGGACTGTTCGCCGAACGCCTGGAGGCGCAGGGGCACGAGGTGACCGGCGTCGACTGCGTCGAGGTGGCGGGCGTGCGTGAGAGGTGTACGCGGTTCTTCCTCGCGGACCTGGAGGAGGGGCTGCCCGAGGAGATCGGGCGGGGATACGACTACGTGGTCGCCGGGGACGTCATCGAGCACCTCTCCCGGCCCGACCGCGTTCTCGCCGAGATCGCCCGGGTCCTGCGCCCGGGCGGCCATGTGCTGCTGTCCGTACCGAACTTCAGCCACTGGTACGCCCGGCTGCGCGTCGTCCTGGGCGTGTTCGGGTACGACCGGCGCGGCATCCTCGACGAGACGCATCTGCGCTTCTTCACCCGCGCCAGCCTGCGCCGCACGGTCCAGGGCGCGGGGTACGACATCCTCGCCACGACCTCGACCGGGGCGCCCTTCTGGGCGCTGCTCGGCGGGAAGGGCCTGCTGGGGCGTGCGGTGGCGGGGGCGCTCGGGGGGCTTTCCCGGCTGCTCGTGCGGCTGCGGCCGACCCTCTTCGGCTATCAGTACATCGCCCTGCTCACGCCGCACGCGGCGGAGACGATCATCGCTGGGGAGCACGTCGATGTACAGGACATCCTCAACCGCCAGTACACCCCCGCCGACCGAGTGGGCGTGTGAAATCCCGGTCAGGAGAGGGACGTTGAACCTGTCCAGCCTCGCCCTGCTGCTCTTCGCGGTGTTCACCTCGGCGGGCGGTCAGATCATGCTCAAGCACGGCATGCGCACCGCCGCGGTCGCCGTGGAGCACGGCGGCGGCTCGATCGCGCTGCGGGCCGCCACCAGCCCGTGGATCGTGGTGGGCCTGGTCGTCTTCGCCGTCTCGGCCGTCGCCTGGATGTCGACGCTGGCCCGGGTGCCGCTGTCCATCGCGTACCCCTTCAACGCCCTGGGGTACCTGCTGATCGTGCTCGCCAGCTCCACCGTGCTGCACGAGCGGACGTCGGGGTGGACGTGGGCGGGCTCGCTGCTCGTGGTCGTCGGGCTCTTCACGGTGATGGCCGGCCAGCAGCGGTGACCCGGCGGGCGCCCGTCTGGCCCGGCAGCGGCGGGACCGCGCGCCGGGCGGGCTCCACCGGCCGCAGCGCGTCGGCGGGTTCGCCCAGGAACACCGTGCGCACCACGCGCTCGGCGGCGCGCCCGTCGTCGTACGCACAGAACCGCTCCCGGAAGGCGGCCCGCAGGACGGCGTTGGCGCCGCTGTCCCAACCGCCTTCCCGGAAGCAGGAGATGAGCTCGTCCGTGCTGGTGGTGACCGCGCCCGGGGTGTCTCCCTGGCGCCCCGAGAGGAGGTCGAAGCAGACGCCGCGGACCGTGCGGTACACCTCCCAGTCGGGGGCGTGGACGACGATCGGGCGGTCCAGGTTGGCGTAGTCGAACATCACCGAGGAGTAGTCGGTGACCAGCGCGTCCGCCGCCAGACACAGCTCCTCGACCCGGGGGTGCGCCGAGACGTCGAGCAGCCCGGGGTGCTCCGGCAGCCCGGCCGACGCGTAGAAGTAGTGGGCGCGCACCAGCAGCAGGGTGCCGGGGCCGAGCGCGTCGGCGACGCGGACCAGGTCCAGGGCGCCGGAGAAGCCGTGCTCGTACTCGCGGTGGGTCGGCGCGTACAGGATCGCGCGGCGGTCCGGTGCGATGCCGAGCGAGCGGCGGGCGGCGGCAACGGACTCGGCGGTCGCCGTCGCGTACACGTCGTTGCGCGGATAGCCCGACTCCAGGTGCCGCACCGCGCTCGGGTAGGCGCGCGACCAGGTCTCGGTGGAGTGCGGGTTGGCGGACAGCGACCAGTCCCAGCGGTCGACGCGGCCCAGGAACCGGCGGAAGCTGAAGCCCTTGGCGGCGGCCGGGTACGCGAGCTGGTCCAGGCCCATGCGCTTGAGCGGGGTGCCGTGGTGGGTCTGGAGGTGGCGCTGGCCCGGGCGCTTGACCAGGTGGTCGGGGAAGTTGACGTTGTTGACGAAGTAGGTGGCGCGGGCCATGAGCCGCCAGTACGCGAGGGTGTGCGGCAGCACGAAGGCGTGCCCGTCCGCCGCCTCCGCCCTGGCGACCACCCACACGCCCTTGATGTGCGGGGCCAGTTCGGCGGCCTTGCGGTGGACGGCCGCCGGGTTGCAGCTCACGCCCCGGTTCCAGTACGAGGCGTACACCGCGAGCCCGGGGTCGAGCGGGAGGAGCCGCTGGAGGCGGTAGTAGTGCCGGAACAGCGCGCGCAGAGCGGACTTGCGCAGGGCGCGCACGCGCGAGCGCAGCTTGCGGCGGGCCGCCAGGGCCCGGTCGAGCGCGGACAGCGTCCGGGGTCGGCCCTCGGTGAGCAGCCGTCCGCGCACCCCGGACCGCCCGCCGCCCGCCCGGTGGCCGGCGGGCCGGTGGGTCCGGCTGAAGGCGGCCACCGCCCGGACGTACGCCCGCCGCTGCCCGCGCGCCCCCGCGTAGGTCTTCAGCAACTCCCGTACGGCCAGCGCGTACAGCGGCTCGCGCAGGGGCGCTGCCCCGGGCCGGGTGGCGACGTCCGCGAGCAGGGCGTCGTACGCGGCGACGACCTCCCGGCGGTCCGGCTCGGCCCGGCGCGCCCCCGGGAGCGGGCGCTGCTGGCGATGGTCCACGCACGGCGTGGCGAGGGCCGCCACCGACCCGGCCGCGATGAGCGAGCCGAGCGCCCACATCGCCTCGGCCCGCTCGCCCGGGCCGAACCGCGGGCTCCCGTCGCGCCAGAACTCCCGCCGCACCGCCCGGTTCCAGCTGACCGGGGCCACCCCGAGCAGGCCCGGCCGCCCGGCGGCGGTGGTCACCGCGTCCCCGGTCGCGTGCAGCACGTCGAGGGAGCGGGCCGGCTCGGCCGTCCCGAGGAACGGCGTCCGCAGATGCCCGAAGAGCAGCACGTCCGGGTCCCCGGCCTCCTTCAGGCGCGCGTCGATCGCGTCGAGCGCCCCCGGCAGCTGGACCAGCCCCGGCTCCAGGAAGAGCAGATACTCCCCGCGGGCCTGCCCGGCCCCGGCGTCGCGCCGCTCGCCCGCGCTCACGGGGGCGGCCAGGTGGACCGCCCGTACGCGCGGGTCGGCGGCGGCCAGCTCGTCGAGCAGCCGCCCGGACCCGTCCACCGACCCGTCGTCGACCCCGATGACCTCCATGTCCGTGAACGACTGCCGCAGCACGGACTCCAGACACTCCCGCAGCAGCCCGCGAACCTCATGGACGGGCACGACGACGGTGAAACGGGGCAACGGGAGACCTCTTCACGGGGGCCGGAGGCGCATTAGGGGCGCGGGGAGCTGCGCGACCACCAGAGGCGGCCCGCAGTCGAATCACTGCACGTGGGGGCGGGGTGCGGAGCTGCCCGGGCACAGCGGCGGCGGGAGGGGTCCAAGGGACCCGGGGGCCTAGACCAACCCCGCCAGCTCGCGCTGGACCGCGGTTGTCGGGAGCGCCGCCGACGGCGCCGGGCGGCGGTCCTCGACCGGTACGAACGGGGGCAGCCCGCCGCTCTGGCCGAGGAAGACCCGGCGCACCACCCGCTCCGCCGCGTGCCCGTCGTCGTACGGACAGAACCGGGCCCGGAACGCGGCCCTCAGCTGGGCCGAGCGGGAGCCGCGCCAGTGGCCGGTGGTGAAGATGTCGATCAGCTCGTCCTCGGTGCGGGCGAGCGCGCCCGGCGGGAAGGCCCGCAGGTCGAAGTAGGTGCCGCGGGCCGCCTCGTAGGCCTCCCAGTCGTCGGCGTGGATGACGATCGGGCGGTCCAGATTGGCGTAGTCGAACATCAGCGACGAATAGTCGGTGATGAGCGCGTCGGCGGCCAGGCACAGCTGCTCGACCGACGGGTGGCCGCTGACGTCGATGATCCGGGGGTGCACGTCCTGGTCCGCCAGCGGCGCCCCGTACGTGAAGTGGGCGCGGGTGAGCAGGACGACCTCCGGACCGAGCGTGCGGGCCACGCGCTCCAGGTCGAGCGGGCGGTGCTGGCCGCGCCGGTAGTCGCGGTGGGTCGGGGCGTACAGGACGGCGGTGGCGTCGGCGGGGATGCCCAGGCCGTCGCGGAGCCGGGCCACGTCCGCGGCGCTCGCCCCGTGGAAGACGTCGTTGCGGGGATAGCCGTATTCGAGCGTGGTGTAGCCCGAGGGGTAGGTGCGCTCCCAGGTGAGGGTGGAGTGCAGGTTGGCGGAGAGGCTGTAGTCCCACTTGTCGCTGCGGGCGACCAGATGGGCGAAGTCGGTGTCGCGGGCGGCGGCCGGGCGGTCCATCAGGTCCAGGCCCATGGTCTTGAGCGGGGTGCCGTGATGGGTCTGGAGCAGTACCTGGCCGTCCCGCTTGACCAGTCGGCCGTCGAACTCCACATTGCTGACCAGGTACTTGGCGCGGGCGAGCGCCGTCCAGTACGCGAAGGTGTCCGGCGCCACCTTGCGGGTGGCGGGCGGCACGGTGTGCAGCTGCGCGGGCGCGGCGACCCAGACGGTCCGCACCCGGGGCACCAGCTCCCGCACCTTCGCCTCGATCGCGGCGGGGTTGCATGCGTACCCCCGGTTCCCGTACGCGCTGAAGACCGCCTCGTCCCGCACCGGCAGACGCAGCTGGACCCGGTAGTGCAGGTGCAGTGCCCCGGAGCGCAGAGCGCGGCCGAGCGCGCGCACCGGCCGGCCCGCGCGGGCGCGCAGCGCGCTGAGCGCCCCGAGGCCCAGATAGGTGCGGTGGGCGCCGAGCCGGACCAGACCGTGCCGCACCCGGACGCGGAAGGTGCGCGGGCCGCCGCCGGGGGAGTGGTGGCGGTGGTACTGGGCGCGGGCGCGGCGGAAGAACTCGGCCCGGGGGGGGGGGGGGGGGGGGGGGGGGGGGGGGGGGGGGGGGGGGGGGGGGGGGGGGGTCGGGGGGGGGGCACCCTTGTTAAAGTGGGTGAGGTCG
>NZ_JBVIHM010000004.1:302962-337947 GCF_055570295.1 Streptomyces sp. NPDC031265 | reverse complement strand
GCGGTAAATGCCCCCTTCTACATCTCGGCGGGCGTCAACGCCCCGCGCCCCCCCATCCCCCCGCTCCCCACCCCCCCCCCCCCCCCCCCCCCCCCCCCCCCCGCACCCGGGTGGTGAACACGGTGAGGAAGTGGTCGGCCATCTTCCGGAAGATCAGCGGCCGCAGCGGGGCCAGTTCGGGGCGCGTGTCGATGAACGCGAACACCCGGTCGTACTGGTCGAAGAGGTCGAAGTGGCGGCGGCTGGTGGTGGAGAGGATGCTGCCCTGGCGGCGCTGGCGGTAGTGGACGCAGACCCGGTCGAGCGTGGTGAGCGAATCGGCGGCCATTAGCGCCGGATACGTCCAGGGCGCGTCCTCGTAGAAGCCGGGCGTGAAGCTGAAGCCCTGCTCCTCGATGAACTCGCGGCGGTACGCCTTGTTCCACACCACGCTGAGCAGCTTGAGCAGCCCCGGCCGGTCCGCGAGCCGGAAGGTGGCGGGCCCGGCCTCGGCGAGCTGGGCGGCCGACGTGTTGCGGACCCGTTCGCCCGACCAGAACGTGCGCGCGTAGTCGTACAGCAGGACGTCCGGGTCGCCGGTCTCCTTGAGCCGGTCCGCGACGGCCTGGAGGGCGCCCGGGGTGAGGGTGTCGTCGCCGTCGAGGAAGACGACGTAGTCGCCGGTGGCGTGGGCGAGTCCGGCGTTGCGGGCGGGGCCGAGGCCGGTGTTGGTGTCCAGGTGCACGGCGGTGACACGGCGGTCGCGGGCGGCGTGTTCGTCGATGATCGCGCCGCACGCGTCCGGTGAGCAGTCGTCCACCGCGATCAGTTCCAGATCGTCGTACGACTGGCTGAGCACCGAGCCCAGGCAGTCGTGGAGATAGGCCTGGACCTTGTACACGGGGACGATCACGCTGAACCGGGGCATGGCCCGTAGAACGGCACAGGGCGCGAGCGGGTTACGCCGGTGGCGGCAGACGGGGTAAAGCCGCGCCGCCCGTTTGACGTGGGCTACTTGACGGCGCCCGCCATCACCCCCGACACGAACTGGCGCTGGAAGGCGAAGAAGACGGCCAGCGGGATGACCATGGAGACGAAGGCGCCGGGCGCCAGGACGTCGATGTTGTTGCCGAACTGCCGTACCTGCTGCTGGAGGGCGACCGTGATCGGCGGGTGCTTGGAGTCCGCGAAGATCAGCGCGACCAGCATGTCGTTCCAGACCCAGAGGAACTGGAAGATGCCGAGCGAGGCGATCGCCGGGCCGCCGAGCGGCAGCACGACCCGCGTGAACAGGCGTATCTCGCCCGCCCCGTCGAGCCGCGCGGCCTCAAGGAGCTCCCGCGGGATCTCCGCGAAGAAGTTCCTCAGCAGGAAGATCGCGAAGGGCAGGCCGAAGGCGACGTGGAAGGTGATGACGCCGACGGTCGTCTCGAAGATCCCGATCTCGCCGAAGAGCTTGGCGACCGGTACGAGGGCGACCTGGACGGGGACGACGAGCAGGCTCACCACGACCATGAACCACCAGTCGCGGCCGGGGAAGTCCATCCAGGCGAAGGCGTATCCGGCGAACGAGCCGATGATGACGACCAGGACAGTCGCGGGCACGGTGATCACGACGGTGGAGAGGAGCGAGTCGGTGATCGTGCGGTTGTCCAGCAGGTTGGAGTAGTTGTGGAAGGTGAGCTGGGACGGCTCGCTGAAGATCTTCCACCAGCCGGTGGAGGCGATGTCGGACGGGCTGCGCAGCGAGGAGAGCAGCAGCCCGACGGTCGGCATCAGCCAGAAGAGCCCGACGAGGATGAGGAAGACGCGCAGCGCGCCGCCGCCGGCCCGGGCGGCGATCCGGGCGGGCAGGGACTGCTTGGCCTTGACGATTCCTACGGCTGTCATCGCCGGGCCTCCCGTCGCATCCTGCGGATGTTGAAGAGCATCACCGGTACGACCAGGACCAGCAGCAGGACCGCGATCGCGCTGCCGACGCCGAGGTCCGCGTCCGTGCCGAACGAGGAGCGGTAGAGCTGGAGCGCCAGCACATTGGCGTCGTCCTGGCTGGAGCCGGGCGCGATGATGAAGATCAGGTCGAAGATCTTCAGCACGTTGATCATCAGCGTGACGAGGACGACGGCCAGGACGGGCGCGAGCAGCGGCACGGTCACCCGCCGGAAGACCTGCCACTCGTTGGCGCCGTCCACCCGCGCCGCTTCCAGGAGTTCGCGCGGCAGCCCCGCGAGTCCCGCCGCGATGAGCACCATCGCGAACCCGGCCCACATCCAGATGTACGAGCCGATGATGGCGGGGGTGACGAGGGTGGGGCCGAGCCAGTTGACGCCGTTGTAGGGCTCACGGAAGTTGCTGCGGGGAAGCCGCAGTTGGGCCCCGTCGGCCTTGGCGGGCAGGGTGAACGTGCCGTCCGCGCGCGCGGTGGCGGTGGCGACGACCTGGCCGTCCCGGACGGCTTCGATCTTGATGCCCTTGAGGCCGAGCTCCTTTGAGTCGATGGTGTTGGGGGTGCCGCCGCCCCCTTTGGTGAAGTCGAGCCAGGCGGTACCGGTGATCTCGCCGGGGCCGGGGGCCGGGGCCTTCGCCGCCTTCGCGGACGACGGCATCTTGTCGGCGGCGACCCCGACGAGCGGGAGCAGCGCGGGCTGCCCGGCGCGGACCGCGTCCTTGGTCACGAAGGAGCCGCCGCCGCCCGGCTTGAGCGGGGCGGCGGGCAGCGGATGGGCCCGGGGGAACCCCGCCGACTCGGCGAACGTGTCGTGCACGCCCACCCAGACGGCGTTGGCGACGCCCCGGTCCGGGTCCTGCTCGTACACCAGCCGGAAGATGATCCCCGCGGCGAGCATCGAGATCACCATCGGCATGAAGACGATCAGCTTGAACGCCGTGCCCCAGCGCACCCGTTCGGTCAGTACGGCGAAGATCAGCCCGAGCGCGGTGGCGATGGTCGGGGCGCAGACCACCCAGATCGCGTTGTTCTCGACGGCGGTCAGGATGGTGTCGTCGGTGAAGAGCGTCTTGTAGTTGTCGACCCCGGCGAAGCCGTCGCCCGACTGGTCGAAGAACGAGCGGTAGACGGAGTACCCGATCGGATAGACCACGAGCGCGCCGAGCAGGACGAGCGCGGGCAGCAGGAACCCCGCGGCGAGGTAGGCGCGGGTCCCGGTCACGCTCTTGCGAGTACGGGGTACGGGGGCCGAAGGGGGTGCGGGCGAGGGTGCCGGGGCGGCGGTCATGGCGGGCGGCCCGGTCAGCTCTTGTACGCCGCGGCCGCGTCGGCCTCCAGCTTGGCCTGGGCGCCGGCCACGTCCTTCGGGTTCTTCAGGAAGTCCTGAAGGTCCTTCCACTCACCCTTCCCCGGCGTCCCGCCGAAGGACTGCGGCGCCTGGTCGGACATGTCGAACCGCACGTCGTCCCCGGCCGCGATCAGGGCCTTGGCGATGTCACGCTGTACGTCATTGGGGTACGCGGCGAGGTCGGTCGCCTTGTTCGGCGAGATGTAACCGCCCGAGGCGGCCCACACCTTGGCGGCGTCCGGGGAGGCCAGCCAGGTCAGCAGGGCCTGGGCGCCCTTGGTGTCCTTGAGCGCGACGGCGGCGTCCCCGCCGGTGACGACGGGCGCCTTGGCACCCACGGCCGGGAAGGGGAAGACCTTCGCATCCGTCCCGATCTTGGCGTCGGTCTGCCCGATGTTGACGCTGACGAAGTCCCCCTCGAAGACCATCCCGGCCTTGGGCTGGTCGCCGCCGGTGAAGGTCTGGGTGACGGAGGCGGGGAACTCGGTCTGCAGGGCGCCGGTCGCGCCACCGGCGATGAGGGCGGGTTTGCCGAAGAGCTGGCCGAGGGTGGTCAGGGCGTCCTTGACGGACGGGTCGGTCCACTTGATCCGATGCTTGGCCAGCTGGTCGTACTTCTCGGGCCCCGCCTGGGAGAGGTAGATGTTCTCGAACCAGTCGGTGAGGGTCCAGCCGTCGGCGCCGCCGACGGAGACGGGGGTGACGCCGGAGGCGGACACGGTGTCGGCGGTGGCGAGGAAGTCCTTCCAGGTCTTGGGAACCTGGGCACCGGCGGCGTCGAAGACTTTGGTGTTGTACCAGACAAGGGACTTGTTGGCGGCCTTGAAGTACACGGCGTACTGGGTGCCGTCGACCGCGCCCAGGTCCTGCCAGACCTTGGAGTAGTTCTTGGTGAGCTGCGCCTTGGCCTCCGGCCCGACGGGCTTGACCCACTTCTTCTGGACGGCCTGCTGGATGGCCCCGACCTGCGGCAGCATGGCCACGTCGGGCGGACTGCCACCGGCGATCTTGGTCCCGAGGAAGTTGACGATGGGGTCCTGGGCGGGAACGAAGGTGACGGTGGCGCCGGTCCGGCTCTCGAACTCCTTCAACACCTTGACGAAGTTGGCCTGCTCGGGCCCGGTCCACACGGCGGCGACCTCGATCTTCTGGCCGTCGAGACGGGGGAGGGCGAGGGTGGCCGGGCTGTCGGACTTGCTCCTGTCCGGCTTCGTGCCCTCGTCCTTCTTGTCGTCCCCGCAAGCGGTGGCGGTGAGGGCGAGCGCCCCGATGATGGCCATACCGACCAGCTTCCGACCTGTACGCATGCCTGTACGCATGGCTTGCCGCCTCCCACCGCCGAGGTCGTCCCGTCCGGACAGTCCTACGCCGGGTGCGGGGGGCCCGCAATAGCGCCATCGTCATCAACTGGGTGATCGTGATCGTGTCGTGACGTGGCGTCATCCGGTCGGGGCGGAGGGGTTTGCGAGCGTTGGGGTGGGGCAGAAGAGTTCGTCTGCGGGCTCGGTGGGGCTGGTCGCGCACAGAACGGGGCTCGGTCAAAATTCCGCCCCGCCGGCGTTTGAGGATGGGGTGCCCCCCAGGGGCGCGGGGAACTGCGCGACCAGCGGAGCGCGGCCCGCAGACGAACGGAGCGCAGTCGCAGGGTGCAGGGGTCGCAGGCCCCGCGAGGGGGTCCGGGGGCGCAGCCCTGCCCGGGGGTCCGGGGGCGCAGCCCCTGCCCGCAGACGAAGGAGCCCAGTCGCAGGGTGCAGGGGTCGCAGGCCCCGCGAGGGGGTGCAGGGGCGCAGCCCTGCCCGGGGGTCCGGGGGCGCAGCCCCTGGGAAACCCACCTCAACCCCCACCCACCCCCGGAGGGTTTAGGTGAAGGGGCGGGGTGGGGCGCAAAGACCCGTTGGCGCGGCCGCGTGCACCACCCGCCCCGCCCTCTCCAACGCACTGGCCAGCAACGCCAGATCCGTAGGCCCGTTCCCCAGTTCCCGTACCGGCCGCCGAGCCGGCGGATCCCCCATCCGCTCCCACTCCAAAGGGACCACCGTCGGACGAAGCGTCGCCGTCCGGGGTATACGGCCCGTGACCCGCCCGCCCTGGAACGGCGTCACCGAACCGTCCGCACCGAACAGCCGGCCCCGCCCCGGCGACGGCTCCTCGGGCGACGGCACGACCGGCGGCGCGTCGAGCCGCACCACGTTCCGTACCCCTCGCGCAAGCTCCGTGTCCGCCGTGCGGTCCGGGCGGGCCGACGTGGCGACCAGGTGGACCCCCAGCCGCTCCCCGTCCCGCGCCACCGCCTCAAGCGCGCGCACCACGGACCCCGCGGCGGGCCGCCCGGGGCTGCCGAGTGCCGGTGCGACCAGGGCGTCGAGGTCGTCCACCAGGACGACGAGACGCGCGAGGGGCGGCGGCCCCGCCTCCGTACGCGTACGCCCCAGCGGCCGCAGCCGTAGCGTGCTGGTGGTGGACGGCGCGTCCACCTCGCCCCGCTGGTCCCCGCCCTGTTCACCGGCGGCCGGCGACCGCGGCCCGATTATCCGCTCCGCCGCCTCCTGCGACTGGCGCGCCGCCCATTCCGCGAAGCCCAGGTCCCCCAGCAGCTCCGCCCGCCGCTTCAGCTCCGCTCCCAGAGCCTGCGCGAACTCCCGCATGCGGACCGGGTCCGAGGCCGCCAAGTGGGTGGAGACATGGGGGAGTTCGGTGCAGGCGCGCAGGCCCTCGCCGCGCTCCCCGCCCGCCCCGTCGACCAGTACGAGAGACAGCCGGTCCGGCCGCGCCCCCGCCGCCAGCGACGCGGCGACCCCCCGCAGCAGCTCCGTACGCCCGCTGCCCGCCGGTCCCTCGATCAGCAGATGCGGCCCGTCGGAGGCGAGGCCGACGCCGACCGGGCCGCGCGGCCCGGTGCCGAGCACCACCGCGCCGTCCGGCGCCGACTCCCAGCGCGCCATCAGGGACGCGGGGGTGGCCCGGGCCAGGCCCAGCTCGTCGAGCAGCCGGGACGAGCGGGGCAGGGCCACCGGTGGCCGCCCGGGCGCGGTGGTCCCGTCGCCCGCCCGCAGCGGCGCCAGCGCCCGCGCGAACCGCTCCGCCCACGCCGCCGACACCGCGTCCACCACTGCCAGCGTGCCGTGCCCGGCCGGGCGGCCGCCCGCCGTGCGCAGCAGCCGCAGCGCCGTGGCCACGTCCCCGCTCAGCAGCGCCGCTGCCCCGCACTCGCGGAAGGGGAGCGAGACCGCGCACGCCGACTCGTACGTCGCCTCCACCGGCGACACCGGCGAGGCGGCCGGTGTCTCGGCGAGACAGAGCAGATGGATGCCCGCCGCGCCCCCGGCGGACGCGAGCCGGGCCGTCGTCTCGCGCAGCACGGACGAGCCGGGGTCACCGTCGACGATCACCACCGTGTACGGACCCGAGTAGCGGCGGGTCGCGTCGGCCACGGCCGCCGCGTCGGCGGACGCCCAGCCCGGCCCCAGCGGGCTGTCGTCCAGGCGCCGGACCAGCTCGGTCGTACGGGCCGTGGCCTGCTCACGGTCGTACGCGAGGAGCAGCCGGCAGTTCTGACCGTGCCCGGGGCGCACATGCGGGAGCCAGCCGAGCCAGCCCCACTCCGCGGTACGGACCTGGAGGCTGCGGCCGCGCTCCGTACTGATGAGGACGATCTCCAGGTCGGCCGGCGCGTGCAGCGCCGCGAGCTGGGCCACGACCGCCCTCGCCAGGCCGTTCAGCCGGGCGCGGGGCCCGGCGAGGCCGAGCGAGCCGGCCTCCCGCAGCCCCACGGTGACCGGCACGGCCGCGAGCTCGCCCCGGTCCGCCGTCCCGACCCGGATCGCCAGTTCCTCCGGGTGCCCGGGGCGGCGCTCCCACAGCCGCGGCCCGGGCCCCAGCGCGGTCAGCAGCAGCGCGGCGGGGTCGGGCCACCGCTCCGGCGCGGGCGGGGCGCCGGGCACCACGGCCGTGGGCTCGGCGGGCGCCGGTTCGTACACGTCCTCCCCGCGCCCTCCGGTCAGCCGCCGTGCCCAGGCCCCGATCCCGCCGCGCCGCCGGGACGGCGCCCCGTCGTACACGCGCCCGTGCTCGACGTCTTCGGGCAGCCGGGTCCCGCGCGGAGGCGTCCCGACCCGCCGACTCGCACCGGGGCCGTACGCCTGACCGCCGGCGCCCTCTCCGGCGCCGTACGCCTGGTCGTCCCCGCCGGGCCCCGCCGCGTAGGCCTGATGGTCATTGCCCGCCCCGGGCCGGTGGACCTCGGAGCCCTCGCCCCGCGCGCCGGGCACATGAGCCTGACCGCCTGCCCGACCGCTTCCGCCCTGCGGGCCGGAGACGCCGCCGTACGTGCCGTACCCGCCCTCCGTACGACCCTGTCCGAAACCTTCGTCGCCGTCCTGCCCGCCCTGCCCGTGCGGGCGCCCGCCGCCCTCCGCCGGGCCGCCCGGGCCGTGGCCCCCGGGCGCGGGTGCGCTCCCCGTGCCGTGGGTCGTCGGGCCGTGTCCGGCGGGGCCCGGGTCGCTCGCCGCGCGCGGGGACGGCACCCGGGCGGTCTCCGCGCCGTGCGGGACCGGCGCTTCAGCCGGGGCTCCCTCCCCGTACGCCAACGGCCCCGACGGCGGCTGCGGGGGCGAGGCGGCCGGGGTCACCCGGACGTGCCCCTCCCCGTCCGGCGCCGTGGGCAGTGGCTGCGGGGGCGGGGCACCGGTGCTCAGCCGCAGGGCGGACTCCCCGAGGCGCAGCAGCGCGCCCACCGGCAGGCGCACCGGGTGCGGGCCGACCGGGGCGCCGTCCACGCGCGTGCCGTTCGTCGAGCCCAGGTCGGCCACCGACACCCGGCCGCCCTCGCCCACCGTGACCGCGCAGTGCAGCCGGGACACATCCGGGTCGTCCAGCGGAACGTCCGCGTCCGCCGAGCGGCCGACGCGGATCTGGCCGCCGTGCAGCAGATGGACCCCGCCCGCGTCCGGCCCCGCGACGACGCAGAGCCGGGCCTGGGCCGCCTCCTCGTGCTCCTCGTAGGCGTACGAGGACGAGTCGGCCGGGGACGACAGGGAAAGCACCGCCCCGTCCACCAGCGGCGGCTCGCCGAGCACCCGGCGCTGGGGATCGAGCCGCTCCCGGCCCGCGTAGAGCACCACCGCACCGGAGACCTCGGAGCCGGACGCGGCCGTGGCGAGGCCCGAGGCGACGGCCGCGAGCGCGGTCCCGGCGGGCGCGGTCACGAGCACGTCGCAGGCGCGCGCCGCAGCGTGGCCGCTGCGCGGCGCGAGGACGGTCAGCCGGATCTGCATCGCCTCGGCGGTCCCTTCTGCGCGGGGGTGCCGGGCACGGAGGGAAGGCCCTTGTGATTCCCCCCACCAGGCACACATGTCGTGCTGAGGGCATCCTCGCACCTGCCACTGACAACACGCCCGCCCCCCACCTCCAAGTGATCTTGAATGGTCGGCTCTAGACGCAAATGTGGCCGCAAAGTGGCTGGTTGCGCACCTCGTTGGAATCGCTCACCCCGCTTCGGCACGGCCGTTCGGCAACCTTCCGTACGAAGGTGGCGTCTTCCCTTCGAACGCCCGGAGCGTGTGGGCCCGCGCCGCCACAGTCGTCGCACAGCCGTCGTGACAGTCGGCGGCACTACAGTGGGCGGTTCGGGGACACCCGAAGAGACCCGGAACCAGCCAGACCAGCAGGGAGCGCATGACGTGCGGCCGGTAGGCAGCAAGTACTTGCTCGAGGAGCCGCTCGGACGCGGTGCCACGGGCACCGTCTGGCGCGCGAGCCAGCGGGAGGCGGCGGGTGCCGAGGCGGCCGTGGCCGGCCAGCCCGGCGAGACCGTGGCGATCAAGGTCCTCAAGGAGGAGCTGGCCAACGACGCCGACGTCGTGATGCGGTTCCTGCGCGAGCGGTCGGTGCTGCTGCGCCTGACGCACCCCAACATCGTGCGCACCCGCGACCTCGTCGTCGAGGGCGATCTCCTCGCCCTGGTCATGGACCTGATCGACGGCCCCGACCTGCACCGCTATCTGCGCGAGAACGGCCCGCTCACCCCGGTCGCCGCGTCCCTGCTCACCGCGCAGATCGCCGACGCGCTCGCCGCCAGCCACGCCGACGGCGTCGTCCACCGCGATCTGAAGCCCGCCAACGTCCTGCTCGACGAGCGCGGCGGCGCCATGCGCCCGATGCTCACCGACTTCGGCATCGCGCGCCTCGCGGACTCCCCGGGCCTGACCCGTACGCACGAGTTCGTCGGCACGCCCGCGTACGTGGCGCCGGAGTCCGCCGAGGGGCGCCCGCAGACCTCCGCCGTCGACATCTACGGCGCCGGAATCCTGATCTACGAGCTGGTCACCGGGCGTCCGCCGTTCGCGGGCGGGACCGCTCTGGAGGTGCTGCACCGGCACCTGAGCGAGGAGCCGCGCCGCCCCACCACCGTCCCCGGCCCGCTGTGGACGGTCATAGAGCGCTGTCTGCGCAAGAACCCGGACGAGCGGCCGAGCGCCGAGAACCTCGCGCGCGCCCTGCGCGTCGTGGCCGACGGCATCGGGGTGCACTCCACCCCGGCCCAGGTCGAGGCGGCCGACGGCGTCGGCGCGCTGCTCGCGCCCGACCCGGCGCCCGCGCCCGTCCCCGAGACGCCCGGCGCGGCCGACCCGACCCAGGTGCTGCCGAGCAACGCGGGTTCGTACGACCCGAATGCGGCGACCTCGTATCTGCCGAACACGTCCGGAGCGGCGGACCCGACCGCCGTCCTGCCCAACCGGGGCGCGGCCGACCCGACGGCCGTGATGCCGCCGGTGCCGCAGGGCCAGAACCAGTTCGGCCAACAGGGCCTCGACCCGCAGCAGCCCGAGCAGCCGCACCCCTGGCAGTCCCAGCTCCAGGCGGCCCGCGACCGCAACGAGCAGACGCAGGTCCAGTACCTGGACCCGGAGCAGGACCCGCTGCGCCGCCGCCCGCACCGCCAGTCGCAGCAGCCCCAGCCGCAACAGCAGCAGCGGCCTCCGCAGCGCCCCCAGCAGTACGCCCCGCAGCAGCAGCCCCAGCCTCAGCAGTACCGGCAGCCGCAGCAGCCCCAGCCGTACGCGCAGCCCCCGCAGCACCAGCAGTACGCGCCGCCGCCCCAGCATCAGCAGCGCCAGCAGTACGCCCCGCCGCAGGCGCCCCAGCCGCAGCAGCCGCAGGCCCCCGCGCCCCGCGAGCCGCGCCGCCGCAACGCCAACCCGATGCGGATCCCGGGCCTCGGCTGCCTCAAGGGCTGTCTGTTCACCCTCGTCCTGCTGTTCGTGGCGGGCTGGCTGATCTGGGAGCTGACCCCGCTCCAGGACTGGGTGGCCGAGGGCAAGAGCTACTGGCAGGCGATCGGCGACGCCGTCGACAAGGTGTCGGGCTGGATCGGCAAACTCGGCGGCAACTGAGGCGCGCGCCACGCCGACTTCGTGGATTTGTCGACTTCCAAGGGGTGATTTCCCCCTCGGAAGTGAAGGTTGGCCTCCCGGCCGCGTAGCCTCGGCGTGCACAGCCAGCCGCTGAGGGAGCAGTCTTGGCACGGAATATCGGCAGCCGGTACACCGCCCACCAGATTCTGGGGCGGGGCAGCGCCGGCACGGTGTGGCTAGGCGAGGGGCCGGACGGGCCCGTCGCCATCAAGCTGCTGCGCGAGGACCTCGCGGCCGACCAGGAGCTGGTCGGCCGCTTCGTCCAGGAGCGCACCGCGCTGCTCGGCCTCGACCACCCGCACGTCGTGGGCGTACGCGACCTCGTCGTCGACGGCAACGACCTCGCCCTGGTCATGGACCTGGTGCGGGGTACGGACGTACGCACCCGGCTCGACCGCGAGCGCCGGCTCGCCCCCGAGGCGGCGGTGGCGATCGTCGCGGACGTGGCCGACGGCCTCGCCGCCGCGCACGCGGCCGGAGTCGTGCACCGGGACGTCAAGCCCGAGAACATCCTCCTGGACATGCAGGGCCCGCTCGGCCCCGGCGGCTCGCACCCCGCGCTCCTCACCGACTTCGGCGTGGCGAAGCTGATCGACACCCCGCGCCGCACCAAGGCCACCCGCATCATCGGCACGCCCGACTATCTGGCCCCCGAGATCGTCGAGGGCCTCCCGCCCAGGGCGGCGGTGGACATCTACGCCCTGGCGACGGTCCTCTACGAGCTCCTGGCGGGCTTCACGCCCTTCGGCGGCGGCCACCCCGGCGCGGTCCTGCGCCGCCACGTCACCGAGACCGTGGTGCCACTGCCCGGCATCCCCGACGAGCTCTGGCAGCTGGTCGTCCAGTGCCTCGCCAAGGCCCCGGCCTCCCGCCTGCGCGCCTCGGAGCTCTCCGCCCGCCTGCGCGAGCTGCTGCCGCTGGTGGCGGGGATGCCGCCGCTTGATGTGGACGAGCCGGACGCCGAGGAGCCCGAGGAGCCGGTGTACGAGGAGCCCACGCCTTCCTCCGGCAGGCCCCGCCGGGGCGCGGTGCCCCTGGTGCCGGGCGCCCCCCTGGACTCCAACCGCGACACCCACACCAGCATGCGCGTCCCCGCCCCCGACGAGTTGGCAGGCGGCCCCCTGGGCACGGCCCGCGCCCCCCGCCCGGCGGGCGCCCCCCGCCCCGGCTCGGCCCGCCACCGCGCGGACCAGGTCCGCAAGCGCCGACTGGTCCTGGGCGCCTCGGCGGTCGCCCTGACGGCGGCCGTGGCGGTCGGCGGCTGGCTGGCGACGAGCGGAGGCGGCGACGGCAAGGACAAACCGCCGCAGGACTCCAAGCACTCGGTCCCGGTGGCCCCGTAGGCCCGGGCCCGTCCGCCCGTGGCAGGCCGCGGGGGAAACGTCCTTGCGCGCAGCCGTTACGCTGGACCCGTGGCAGTCGTCGATGTATCCGAAGAGCTGAAGTCCCTCTCCTCGACCATGGGGTCGATCGAGGCCGTCCTGGACCTCGACAAGCTGAGGGCAGATATCGCCGTGCTCGAGGAGCAGGCAGCCGCGCCGTCCCTGTGGGACGACCCGGACGCGGCCCAGAAGATCACGAGCAAGCTTTCGCACCTCCAGGCCGAGGTCCGCAAGACCGAGGCGCTGCGCAGCCGGATCGACGACCTCAGTGTGCTCTTCGAGCTCGCCGAGGAGATGGACGACGCGGACACCCTCGCGGAGGCGGAGACCGAGCTGGTCTCCGTGCGCAAGGCGCTGGACGAGATGGAGGTCCGTACGCTCCTGTCCGGCGAGTACGACGAGCGCGAGGCGCTGGTCAACATCCGCGCCGAGGCCGGCGGCGTCGACGCCTCGGACTTCGCCGAGCGCCTGCAGCGCATGTACCTGCGCTGGGCCGAGCGCCACGGCTACTCGACCGAGGTCTACGAGACGTCGTACGCGGAAGAGGCCGGCATCAAGTCGACCACCTTCGTCGTCAAGGTGCCGTACGCGTACGGCACGCTCTCCGTCGAGCAGGGCACGCACCGCCTGGTGCGCATCTCGCCCTTCGACAACCAGGGCCGCCGCCAGACGTCGTTCGCGGGCGTCGAGGTCCTGCCGGTCGTCGAGTCGTCCGACCACGTCGAGATCGACGAGTCGGAGCTGCGCGTGGACGTGTACCGCGCCTCCGGCCCCGGTGGCCAGGGCGTCAACACCACCGACTCCGCGGTCCGGATCACGCACCTCCCGACCGGCATCGTGGTCTCCTGCCAGAACGAGCGCTCCCAGATCCAGAACAAGGCGAGCGCCATGAACGTCCTCCAGGCCAAGCTCCTGGAGCGCCAGCGCCAGGAGGAGCGAGCCAGGATGGACGCCCTGAAGGGCGACGGCGGCAGCTCCTGGGGCAACCAGATGCGTTCGTACGTCCTGCACCCGTACCAGATGGTCAAGGACCTGCGCACCGAGTTCGAGGTCGGCAATCCGCAGGCGGTGCTCGACGGCGAGATCGACGGTTTCCTGGAAGCGGGAATTCGCTGGCGCAAGCAGCAGGAGAAGTAACCGACGGCCTTTTCGGGGCTTTGTCGACAAGGGAACTGCCGTTCGTTGAGCGGCAGTTCCCTTTTTACGTCACAGTCGCAATCCCGTACGACGGGCAAGTTGCCCTAATCCGGGCATTCCGTACGCAACGGCCTTGACGCGATTCTTAAGAGTGCGGAAAGGTGACGCGCGGCATGCGTATTTCCGGGGCGCGTGTGACGGGGGCGACGGAAACGGATCTCCCGGTCCCGCGGCCCCCGGCGCTGCTCCATGACGAATTAGCTACTGGGGGTAGCAAGCAGATGACCAAAATGACGCGGGTCCGCGTTGCACGGATAGCCGCGGGCGCGGTGATCGCGGCAGGCGCGTCCCTGACCGCCGCTGGTGCGGCCCAGGCCGCCGGTGTCGATGTCAACATCGGTGGCATCAGCGCCAAGGCCGAGGTCGACAAGAGCGGTGTGGACGTCGGTCTCGGCGTTCAGGGAGAGTCGGAGGGCGGCACCGGCACGGTCGGTGGCATCGGCGGCGCCGACACCGGCGGCACGGGCGGTTCGTCGTCCACCGGCGGTTCGTCGTCCACGGGCGGCAGCAGCACCACGGGTGACACGTCGTCGACGGGTGGCTCGTCCACCGGCGGTTCGTCCTCCACGGGCGGCTCCTCGTCCACCGGTGGCTCCTCGTCCACCGGCGGTTCGACGTCGTCGACCGGTGGTATCGGCGGCGCCGACACCGGCGGCACGGGCGGTTCGTCGTCCACCGGCGGTTCGTCGTCCACGGGCGGCTCCTCGTCTACGGGTGGCAGCAGCACGGGTGGGTCGTCGTCGACCGGCGGCTCGACCACCACCACCGGCGGTTCGTCCTCCACGGGGGGTTCGTCGTCCACGGGCGGTTCGTCGTCCACCGGCGGTTCGTCGTCCACGGGCGGCAGCAGCACCACCGGCGGCTCCAGCTCGACCGGTGGCACCACCGGCACGGGCGGCTCCACGTCCACCGGTGGCAGCACGAGCACCGGCGGCACCACCGCCACCGGCGGCAGCACCACCGGCGGGTCCTCCACCGGCGGCTCCACCGCCACGGGCGGCTCCTCCACCGGCGGCTCCAGCACCGGTGGTACCGGCGGCACCTGCACCGTCTCGCTCGACGGCGCCAGCTGCCCGGACAACACCGACACCGACAACGTCAGCTCGAAGCCGGTCGAGCAGGGCAAGGCCAAGGACGAGCTCGCCGAGACCGGTGCGGGCGAGACCACGTTCCTGCTGCTCGGTGCCGCGACGATGATCGCCGGTGGCATCGGCTTCCGGTTCATGCCGCGTCTGGTCGGTGGCCGTACGGCCGCCTGACCGGATAGCCGGCACAGATCGGCGGATCTGAACGACGTGGGGCCCGGGGTGCAGCTGCACTCCGGGCCCCACGTTCGTATGACGTCGTTACACGGTCTGGTGGGCCAGCAGGGCCACCGCGGCCACGAGCACCACGAGCAGCGTCACCAGCGCCGCCGGGCTCAGACCGCCCCAGGGGCCTTCCTGCTCCAGCCGCGCGCGGTTGGCCCGGCAGACGGGGCAGCGGCCCTCGCTGACCGGCGCCGCGCAGTTCGCGCACACCAATCGGTCATAGGTCATGCGCTTTCCTCCTCCCGCGCGGCGGAGCCGCCGTATGCACCTACTGCTCCGCACAACGCTCAGGGAAACGCAACCGTTCCCCCTACCACTGTGCCAGCTCCCGCGCGTTTCGGCGCGCCCCGCCGGATTCTGCCCCCGTGAGGGGGCCCATGGGCCGCCGTCAACGGGACATAAGGCGCATCCCCGGAACATCTCCGGGCGGTGCCTGCACGGCCCAGGCCGGTTCGCGTAGTGTCACGCACACCTATTCCCGGCGACCGTGGTGCACCGTGATCCGATTCGACAACGTCTCCAAGACATATCCCAAGCAGAGCCATCCCGCTCTGCGGGACGTCTCCCTCGACATCGAGAAGGGTGAGTTCGTCTTCCTCGTCGGTTCGTCCGGCTCCGGGAAGTCGACCTTCCTCCGGCTCGTCCTGCGCGAGGAGCGTGCCAGCCAAGGGCAGGTGCACGTGCTCGGCAAGGACCTGGCCCGGCTCTCCAACTGGAAGGTGCCGCACATGCGGCGCCAGCTCGGAACCGTCTTCCAGGACTTCCGGCTGCTCCCCAACAAGACCGTGGCCGAGAACGTCGCCTTCGCCCAGGAGGTCATCGGCAAGCCGCGCGGGGAGATCAGGAAGGCCGTGCCCCAGGTGCTCGACCTCGTCGGGCTCGGTGGCAAGGAGGACCGCCGCCCGGGCGAGCTCTCCGGCGGTGAGCAGCAGCGCGTCGCCATCGCGCGGGCCTTCGTCAACCGGCCGATGCTGCTGATCGCGGACGAGCCGACCGGCAACCTGGACCCGCAGACCTCCGTGGGCATCATGAAGCTCCTGGACCGGATCAACCGGACCGGCACCACCGTGATCATGGCGACCCACGACCAGAACATCGTCGACCAGATGCGCAAGCGTGTTATCGAGCTCGAAAAGGGCCGTCTCGTACGTGACCAGGCGCGCGGCGTCTACGGCTACCAGCATTGATGCGCTGAGCATCGAGCCCGTTCAGCACGGAAAGGCTTAACCAGTCGCCATGCGCGCGCAGTTCGTACTCTCGGAGATCGGTGTCGGTCTCCGCCGCAATCTGACCATGACGTTCGCCGTCATCGTCTCCGTGGCCCTGTCCCTGGCCCTGTTCGGCGGTTCGCTGCTGATGCGGGACCAGGTCAACAACATGAAGGGCTACTGGTACGACAAGGTCAACGTCTCGATCTTCCTCTGCAACAAGGCCGACGCCGAGTCCGTCGCCAAGTGCTCCAAGGGCGCCGTCACCGCCCAGCAGAAGAAGGACATCGAGGGTGACCTGAAGAAGCTGGACATCGTCCAGACCGTCAGCTACGAGTCGGCCGACGAGGCGTTCAAGCACTACAAGGAGCAGTTCGGCGACTCGCCGATGGCCGGTTCGATCACGCCGGACCAGATGCAGGAGTCGTTCCGGGTCAAGCTCAAGGACCCGGAGAAGTTCAAGGTGGTCGCCACCGCCTTCGCCGGGCGCGACGGCGTGCAGTCCGTACAGGACCAGAAGGGCATCCTGGAGAACCTGTTCAGCCTGCTCGGCGGCATGAACGTGGCCGCCGTGCTGGTCATGGCGGTGATGCTGGTCGTGGCGCTGATGCTGATCGTCAACACGGTCCGCGTCTCCGCGTTCAGCAGACGGCGCGAGACCGGCATCATGCGCCTGGTGGGTGCTTCGAGCTTCTACATCCAGGCGCCGTTCATCATGGAGGCCGCCTTCGCCGGCGTCCTCGGCGGCATCGCCGCCTCCGGGATGCTGATCGTCGGCCGCTACTTCATGATCGACCACGGTCTCGACCTGTCGCACAAGCTGAATCTGATCAACTTCATCGGCTGGGACGCGGTCCTCGCCAAGCTGCCGCTGGTGCTCGCGGCGAGCGTGCTGATGCCCGCCCTCGCCGCGTTCTTCGCGCTGCGCAAGTACCTGAAGGTGTGACGCAGGCGCTTCAGCGTGTGAGATGTGCCCCGGGCGCCGTAGGAGCAACAGCCCCTGCGGCGCCCTCGCGTTGTCCTAGACTCGACGCCATGTCAGGTCCGGACAGCTGTCCCAGGCCCCGCGGAGTGCGCCGCGGGGCGGCTCTGACATTGGTCTTCGTCTCGGTCCTGGCGGCCGCCGCGGTGACCGGTTCGCTGCCGCAGGCCGAGGAGGACAGCGCCCCGCTGCACGTGCTGCCCGCCTCCGCCACCGGGCCCCGCGACCGGGGCGCCGACGTGGCCCGGGCCGCCGCCGAGGCGGTGGCCGACGGCAAGTCGGTGACGGAGGCGGCCGCCGAGGCCGTCAGCCGCAGCGGCGACCGCTGGGGCGCGGTCTACGACCCGAGCGCGTACGAGCAGTTCGAGGACGCCCTCGACGGCCGGTACACGGGCGTCGGCCTCTGGGCCCGGCGCACCGCCGACGGCCGCGTCGAGGTGACCCGCCTCCAGCCCGGCGGCCCGGCCGCCCGCGCCGGGATCAGGGCGGGCGACCGGCTCCGTACGATCGACGGCCGCGCGCTCGACACCCTGCCGGTCACCGAGGTCGTCGCCCTGCTGCGCGGCGACGGGGCCACCCCGGGCAGCCGGGTCGTCCTGGGCCTGGACCGGGCCGGGCGGACCTGGAGCGAGTCGCTGCGGCGGGCCGAGCTCACCATGGAGGCCGTGACGGTGAGCGCGCTGTCGGGCGGCGACGTGATGATCAAGGTGGCGGCCTTCACCAAGGGCTCCGGCGAGCGGGTACGGACAGCGGTCCGCGCGGCCCCCGGCGGCGCCGGGGTCCTGCTCGACCTGCGGGGCAACACCGGTGGCCTGGTCACCGAGGCCACCTCCGCCGCCTCCGCCTTCCTCGACGGCGGCCTGGTCGCCACGTACGACGTGCACGGCCGCCAGCGCGCGCTGTACGCGAACCGGGGCGGCGACACCGCACGGCCGGTCGTGGTCCTGGTCGACAGCGGCACCATGAGCGCGGCCGAGCTGCTGACCGGGGCCCTGCAGGACCGGGGCCGGGCCGTCACGGTGGGCTCGCGCACCTTCGGCAAGGGCTCGGTCCAGATGCCGACCAATCTGCCGGACGGCTCTGTGGCCGAGCTGACCGTCGGCCACTACCGCACCCCGGCGGGCCACGGTGTCGACGGGAAGGGCATCACTCCGGACGTACCGGTCACCGAGCGTGCCCAGGAGCGGGCCGAGGCAGTATTGAGTGGCCTAGGGGGCCGGTCGTAGTGCGAAAATGGCCGCACTATGGCTAAGGCAAAAGACAAGGACAAGGGCGACGGCCGCAAGCTCGTCGCACAGAACAAGAAGGCACGGCACGACTACCTCATCATCGACACCTACGAGTGCGGTCTCGTGCTCACCGGTACCGAGGTGAAGTCGCTGCGCCAGGGGCGGGCGTCGCTGGTCGACGGGTTCGTGCAGATCGACGGGGGCGAGGCCTGGCTGCACAACGTCCACGTGCCGGAGTACGCACAGGGCACCTGGACCAACCACAGCGCGCGGCGCAAGCGGAAGCTGCTGCTGCACCGCGCCGAGATCGACAAGCTGGAGTCGAAGTCGCAGGAGACGGGTCACACGATCGTGCCCCTGGTCATGTACTTCAAGGACGGCCGGGCGAAGATCGAGATCGCGCTGGCGAAGGGCAAGAAGGAGTACGACAAGCGCCAGACGCTGCGGGAGAAACAGGACACCCGCGAGACGAACCGGGCGATCTCGGCGGCCCGCCGCCGCCAGCGGGCGTAAATGTCCTGGCGAGCCGCGGTCCGCGTCGCGTACCATGGCTTCAGCACCGCCCCCCGGGGTGGAGCACATTGTTAACAAAACATGGGGATGATCGGTTTCGACAGCGGATGTCGAAGCAGGGGAAGCGTGTCGAGGAAGCGGCAATGATCTCGTTAACCATATGTCGCAACCTATAATCGCCAACACCAAGCGCGATTCCTTCGCCCTCGCTGCCTAAGTAGCGACTTGCGAAGTGTCAGCCCGGGGGTGATCCCGACCCGGATCCTGGCATCATCAAGGGATCTAAACTTCTGAGCCCGGTCACGGGGCCCAGAAGGAAATCAAACAGTGACTGAGCCCGTCGGAGACTTGTTCGCGTGATCTCCGGGGCTGAGAAAAGCGCAGCGAACTGCACACGGAGAAGCCCTGATTCTGCACCGTTGGACGCGGGTTCGATTCCCGCCATCTCCACAAGACGGATGGGCGGATCCCGCTCGCCGACCGCGCGAGCAGGATCCGTCTCGTTCTGCTTCTGGGGGCATGTCCCCCAGATCCCGTCATCCCATGTGAGACGAAGGCCCGGCCGCTATCGCAGCGACCGGGCCTTCGTCGTACGCCGTCACGCGCGCCGCGCCGGGCCCGCCGCGCACGCCACCAGCGCCAGGCCCGCCGCGCAGACCGGGGCGAGGTAGGCCGTCGGGCCGGACGTGTGGTCGGTGAGCCAGCCGCCCGTGGCCGAGCCGGCCGCGATGCCGCCCAGGATCGCGGTGACCGCGAGCGTCATCCCCTCGTTGAGGCGGCCCTCGGGCGTGAGGCGCTGGACCAGGGTCATCCCGGTGACCATGGTCGGCGCGGTCGCCGCGCCCGCGAGCAGCAGGGCGGCGGCCAGGACCACCAGCGAACCGGTACGCGCCGCCAGCAGCGGAAGGCACATCAGGGCCGTCATCGCGCCGACGCACACGAGCAGCCGCCGGGAGACGGAACGGGCCGGCCGCACCGAGCCGTACACCAGGCCCGCCGCACCCGACCCGGCCGCCTGGAGGGCGAGGACCGCGCCGCCCGACGGGCCGTGGCCGAGCCCGGACGCGTACGCCAGGGTCACCACCTCCATCGAGCCGAACACCGCGCCCGTGGCGAGGAAGACGGCGAGCAGCGGGGCGAGGCCGGGGGAGCGCAGGGGAGAGCGGGCGGTGGTGCGCGGGGCCGCCGGCGGTTCCGTGGAGCGCTGGGCCGAGAAGATCAGCACGCCCGTCATCAGGAGCACCGCGCCCATCAGCGTGCCCGCCTCCGGGAACAGCGCCGTGCACAGGAGCGCGGCGGCCACCGGGCCGAGCATGAAGCACAGCTCGTCCACGGCCTGTTCAAAGGAGTTGGCGGTGTGCAGGGCCGCCGGGTCGCCCCGGTGGACGTGCGCCCAGCGCGCCCTGGACATCCCGCCGGTGTTCGGGGTGGTGGCGGTCGCGGCGTACGCGGCGAACAGCGTCCAGTCGGGCGCGCCGAGGCGTACGCAGAGCAGCAGCGCCAGTGAGCCGAGCACCGCGATCGCGGTGGCGGGCACGGCGACCCGGGCCTGGCCGTGGCGGTCGACCAGGCGGGCCGTCCAGGGCGCGACCAGCGCGGTCGCGGCGAGGCCGGTGGCGGTGACGGCCCCGGCGAGGGCGTACGAGCCGCGCGACCCGGCAATCATGATCACGGCGCTCACGCTGAACATGCCCATGGGGAGCCGGGCGATGAGGTTGCCCAGGGTGAAGGCGCGGGCGCCGGGGACGGCGAAGAGGCGGCGGTAGGGGGCGGTCCGTGCGGCCTTCTCGCGGGCCTTGCGGCGGGGCTCGCGCTCGTACGGAACGGGCCCGGCGAGCACCAGGGTCGAACCCGAGACGGTCATCAGTTGCGGCATGCACCGAGCTTCGCCCGGGTGGGGCACGGGCGTCCAACACCTGATCAGAGGCCATTCACGCACTTCCGCTGTCAGTGGCCCGACGAAGGTCTTCTGCTGTTGACGTCCGTGCGGTTGACTGCCGTCCGTGACCCAGGACATCGACCCCCGGCTGCTGCGCGCGTTCACCGCCGTCGCCGAGGAACTGCACTTCACCCGGGCCGCCGCCCGGCTCTTCGTCGCCCAGCAGGCGCTCAGCCGGGACGTGCGGCGGCTCGAACGCGACCTGGGCGCCGAGCTGTTCGTGCGGACCACGCGCGCGGTGGAGCTCACCGCCGACGGCCGGCGGCTGCTGCCGTACGCGCGCCGGGTGCTCGCCGCGCACGACGAGCTCCGGACGGGGTGGGCGGCCGAGGCCCGCCCGCTGCTCGTCGACGTCAGCGCCTCGGTCGGCACCGGCCACCGGGTGCTGGTGCGGGCCCGCGAGGCGGCGGCCGGGCAGGAGTTCGTGGCGCGCTATCTGAGCGGGCTCACCGGGGCCGCCGCCGAGATCCTGGCCGGGCGCCTCGACGTCTCCTTCGGCCGGGTCGCCGGGCTCGACCCCTCGGTGCTCGCGGGCCTCTCGCACCAGCCCGTGCGGTACGAGCGGATGGCGGTGCTGCTCCCCGACGGGCACCGGCTCGCGCATCTGGAGGAGGTGCCGGTGGACGCGCTCGCGGGCGAGACGCTGTACGCCGGGGCGGGTAATCCGGCCACCGCCGAGTGGACGGATCTGGCCGCGCGGCTCTTCGCGGGGCGGGGTGCGGAACTGGCCGCGCCCTTCCCGGAGATCTCCGGGAAGGAGGAGTTCGCCCGGGTGGTGCTGGGGCGCGGCTGGTCCGTTCTGGCCAGCACGGACTTCATGGAGATACCCGGGATGGTGCTGCGGCCGCTGACCGGGCCCGTACCGCTGTCACCGGTGTCGCTGGTGTGGCGCAAGGGGCTGCACCACCCTGGCCTGGAGGTTCTCCGGGAGGTCGCCCGGCGGATGGGAAGGGCAGCCGGGTGGCTCGAACTGCCCCCTGATTGCTGGCTTCCGGAGGGGGATCTGTCCCTCATGTCCCGCTGATGCCACCTTGGTGTTCCAGTTGAGGAACAACACTTGGCGCGTGAACGTGGCTCACAGCAGCGTGCGCTACATTCATTCCCCGGGTGCGGTGTGGTAGTGGGGGTGCGTGGAACGGGTGGGGACCCGGTCCGGAACGCAGTGCCCGCTAGAGGAGTGCGCGCAACCCGCGAATCATCCAGTGGGGAAGTGCGTACGCAAAGTGGACAATTGGCGAAAAGACGCCCCTCAAGGGCGACCCCTGAACCCGTTCGAGGAGCCCCGTAGGCCTCTCGACGACTTCACGATGGAACTGAACGTCGCCGGACGCCTGCCGGGCAACCCCCAGGCACAGGGCCGCACTCAGGACCAGACGCAGGCCCGGACCCAGGTCCAGGCCCGCTTCCCGGCTCAGGACCTGGCGCAGGCGCCGGTCCCCGCCGGTGACCCCGACGGCCCCGTCTTCGTGGACGAGAGCGGCCGCCGCGGCAAGAACCTGCGCCGGCTCGGCTGGGTCTTCGGGCTGGCGTGCACCTGCTACGCGGTGATGCTCGTCGGCAGTCTGCTCGGCGGCAGCTCCCGCGCGCCCTGGCTCGGCATACCCGGCCCCGCCGCCAAGGAGAAGACGACGGAGACGGTCCAGGTCACACCGGCCCCCACCGACTCCCGCCCCACCCGCCCGGGCGCCAGGCCCGGCGTCCCCGCCAAGAGCAGGACGCACCCCCCGGCCACCGGCTCCGCACGAGCCAAGGCCTCCGGCACCCCCAAGCCGGGCAAGACGAAGAACTCCGGCAAGCCCACCGGCGCCTCCCCGCACCCCGGCACCTCGCAGAGCGCGAAGCCGGTCGGCGGCCGCTCGGCGAGCCCCGGCCTCCCCACCGGCACGTCCGGCAGCCCGACGGGCCTGTCGACGAAGCCGACTCCGCCCTCTGGAGCCAGCACGTGAAAGCCCCACGCCGTACGACCCGTCGTACGACTTCCGCCACGACCCCTCGTACACGAAGACGCCGCAGCCTGCCGATGCGCTATCTGCTGCCCCTGCTCTTCCTCGTCGCCCTCTTCGCGATGCTGATGCTGCGCGGGTACGTCCACAACGAGATAGCCGCCGACCACCGCATCCGCCCGGACGCGTCCACCGACACCGTGCCCGAGCGCATCCTGGACGGCGGACCGGTCATCGACGCGCGGGGCACGGGCAAGCCCACCAGCCTCGACATCCCCAAGCACAAACTGGTGCTCACCTTCGACGACGGCCCGGACCCCACCTGGACCCCGAAGGTGCTCGACCAGCTGAAGAAGTACCACGCGCACGGCGTCTTCTTCGTCACCGGCGCCAACGCCGCCCGCTACCCCGATCTGGTCAAGCGGATGGTGGACGAGGGCCACGAGGTCGGCCTGCACACCTTCAACCACCCCGACCTCTCCTACCAGTCGCACGCCCGCATCGACTGGGAGCTCGCGCAGAACCAGCTGGCCCTCGAAGGCGCCGCCGGCATCCGCACCTCCCTCTTCCGGCCGCCGTACTCGTCGTTCGCGGACGCGATCGACGACCAGAACTGGCCGGTGATCAAGTACGTGGGAAGCCGCGGGTACATCACCGCGCTCGACTCCACGGACAGTGAGGACTGGCAGCGCCCCGGCATCGAGACGATCATCAAGAACGCCACGCCCAAGCACGGCAAGGGCGCCATCGTCCTGATGCACGACTCCGGCGGCGACCGCTCGCAGACCGTGGCCGCGCTCGACACCTTCCTGCCCCAGCTCCAGGGCAAGGGCTACACGTTCGTGAATCTGACCGAGGCTCTGAACGCGCCGAGCGCGCACACCCCGGTCACCGGCATCGACCTGTGGAAGGGCAAGGCGTTCGTCTTCGCCGTCCAGGTCTCCGAGAACACCACCGACGTCCTGGTGGGCGGGCTCGCCGTGATCGGCGTGCTGGTCTTCGCCCGGTTCGGCCTGATGCTGATCCTGTCGTTCCTGCACGCGCGCAAGGTGCGGGCGCGCGGGTTCCGCTGGGGCCCCGAGGTCACCGAGCCGGTCTCGGTGATCGTCCCCGCGTACAACGAGCGCGAGTGCATCGCCAACACCGTGCGTTCGCTGATGGCCAGCGACCACCGCATCGAGGTGATCGTCGTCGACGACGGTTCCACCGACGGCACCGCGGACATCGTCGAGGCGATGTGGCTGGCGAACGTCCGGGTGGTCCGCCAGGTCAACGGCGGCAAGCCGTCGGCGCTCAACAACGGCATCAGGCACGCCCGTTACGACATCGTCGTGATGATGGACGGCGACACCGTCTTCGAGCCGTCGACCGTACGCGAGCTGGTGCAGCCGTTCGGCGACCCGAAGGTCGGCGCGGTCGCGGGCAACGCCAAGGTGGGCAACCGCGACTCGCTCATCGGCGCCTGGCAGCACATCGAGTACGTCATGGGCTTCAACCTGGACCGCCGGATGTACGACGTGCTCGGCTGCATGCCGACCATCCCCGGCGCGGTCGGCGCCTTCCGCCGCACCGCCCTGGAGCGGGTCGGCGGCATCAGCGAGGACACCCTCGCCGAGGACACCGACGTCACCATGGCGATGCACCGCGACGGCTGGCGGGTCGTGTACGCGGAGAACGCGCGCGCCTGGACCGAGGCGCCGGAGTCCGTACAGCAGCTCTGGTCGCAGCGCTACCGCTGGTCGTACGGCACCATGCAGGCGATCTGGAAGCACCGCGGCGCGGTCTTCGAGCGCGGCCCGTCGGGCCGCTTCGGCCGAGTAGGCCTGCCCCTGGTCTCCCTCTTCATGGTCCTCGCCCCCCTCCTCGCCCCCCTGATCGACGTCTTCCTCCTGTACGGCCTGGTCTTCGGCCCGACGCAGAAGACCGTGGTGGCCTGGCTGGGCGTCCTGGTGATCCAACTGGTCTGCGCGGCCTACGCGTTCCGCCTGGACCGCGAACGCCTCACCCACCTGGTGTCGCTCCCGCTCCAGCAGGTCCTCTACCGCCAGCTGATGTACGTGGTGCTCCTCCAGTCCTGGATCACCGCCCTCACCGGCGGTCGGCTGCGGTGGCAGAAGCTGCGGCGTACGGGGGTTGTGGAGGCGCCGGGGGGCATTCCGACGCAGCGCAACAGCAAGGAGAACATCGACCGGAGGCCCGTCGCATGACCACCACCGAGCCCGCGGGCGCCTGGCCGCAGCCCGGACCGTACGGGACCAGCGAGCAGGGAGCCGATTCCGTCTCCGAGCAGGGAGCGGACTCCCGCTATCTGTCTCCGCCGGCGGCGGCCCTGCGCCACAAGCCCGAAGCGCCCGCGCCGAGCAAGCCCGGCCGCGACCGCTACTTCGACCTGCTCAGGGCGCTGGCCCTGTTCCGTGTCGTCCTCTACCACCTCATGGGCTGGGCCTGGCTGCCGCTGGCCTTCCCGTCCATGGGCGTCATGTTCGCGCTCGCGGGCAACCTCATGGGGCGCTCCCTCAAGCGCCCGGCCCCCCAGGTGATCCGCAGCCGGATGCGGCGCCTGCTGCCGCCGATGTGGCTGCTGGGCGCGATCGGTGTCACCGGCATGATCGCCCAGGGCTGGGGCCCCGACGCGGATGGACATCCGGGATGGTGGTGGACCCATCTCCTCTTCTGGATCGTCCCGCTGAGCGACCCCCCGTACGCGTCCGACCTCGCCGGCGTCCACGGTTTCCTGGACGGTTCCTGGGCGGGCAACGTCGCCGAGCCGCTCTGGTACCTGCGCGCCTACCTCTGGTACGTCCTGCTGTCGCCGCTCATCCTGCGCTACCTGCGGAAGGTGCCGTGGACGACGATCCTGGCGCCGCTGGTGCTCTCGGCGGTCATGACCGTCGGCAGCTTCGACCTTCCGGAGCGGATCGACTCCACGATCACCGACTTCTCCACGTTCGGCGCCTGCTGGGTGCTGGGCATGGCCCATCAGCAGGGCGTCCTGAGCCGCGTTCCGCGGTACATCGTCCCGGCGGTGGCCCCGTTCATCCTCGGCGTCGGCCTCTGGTGGGCCATGCGGAACGACTTCGGGGGCGGGAACGAGCTGGACGGGATCCCGCTCGCCCAGGCCCTCTGGTCGTTCGGCGCCGTGCTGCTGCTCCTCCACTTCAGCCCTTCGTGGTCCGAGTGGCCGCCGCGGCTGCGCCGCTGGGACCGGCTGATCACCCTGCTCAACTCGCGCGCGGTGACGGTCTACCTCTGGCACAACGTGTGCATCCTCGCCGCGGCGACGATGTGGGACCAGCTGTGGGGGGTCGGCTCCCTGGGCGAGAGTGTGCCGTGGCTGCTTGACAGCGCCTGGCCGGTGCTCGCGTTCACCTGGGTACTGATCGGCCTGTGCGTCCTGAGCTTCGGCTGGGTCGAGGACGTGGCCGCCAAGCGCAGCCCCAGGCTGTGGCCGGACGGCAGGTCGCGTGTGCCCAAGGGCTGAGTGATCGAGATACGACGAGGGGCCCGGACGCTACGTCCGGGCCCCTCGTCGTGCACTCAGCCCATGGCCGGCTTCGACTGCCAGCCGCTGTTGATCTGGATCCCGGCGGTCGGCATCGTGGTACGGCCACCGGAGTAGAAGCGGACGGTTCCGTCGGCCTTGATCACCCAGATGTCGGGGACGCCGTCGCCGTCGGCGTCAGGTGTGCCGTAGAGGAGCCTGATGTTGCTCCGGCCCCAACTGGAGGCACCGTAGACGCCGTCGGAGCCGTTGGCGGAGCCCGCGGCGCTGGCCAGCGACTTCAGGTCGACCCCGCCGGTGGCGGCCTTCTTGCCGACGCGCAGCGTGAGTTGCCCGGCGCTGTCGCTGCGGTAGATCAGATCGGCGGTGCCGTCGCCCGTGACGTCCTGGACGGTGACGATGTCGCGGCCGCTCCATGCGTCCGGTGACAGCTGGACCGCCTGGTCGACGGTGGCGCCGTTGTAACCGACCAGGGCCCAGAAGGCGTCCCCGACCCGGAGGAAGAAGTCCGGCTTGCCGTCACCGGTGGCGTCCCCGGCGGAGACGATCTGGGTGATGGAGGCCGGGCTGGGCGCGTTCGACGGCAGCAGGATCTCCTGGCGCTTGTCGATGTTGACCGCGCCGTACCCGTCGCCGGGGTAGACCCAGAGCCTGCCCTCGCGGACGGCGACGAGATCCTGGAGACCGTCGCCCCCGTAGACGTCACCGAGGTGCGTGATGAGGGTGTTCTTCCAGTAGCCGCTCGGGGCCGCCGTGTAGATCGGCCTGCCGTCGGTGCCGTTGGGGTCCTTGTCGGGGTTGCCCCGGTAGCCGCCGGACATGGAGTAGCCGAGGCCACCGGTGCCCTTGGACAGGTCCGCCAGAGCCTGGGAGGGGTAGGTGCGCAGGTCGCCGTCGCCGCTGACGACCATCAGGTCGGGGAGCCGAGTCGATCACGTACGACGGCAGCGGCGGCCGTGTGCTCAAGCGCACTCTCAGCTTCCCCTGGTCCAAGCAGACGGCTTCGCGGGACCGGGACGGCGGAGCCGGTGCCCTGCTCGCCCACCGCACCGGAGTTGAGCGCACCGACGAGATTCAGACGGTCGACACCAGCTGGCAGGCGATCCGCACCACGACCAAGGTCGACGACGACCACGGTCTGCCCATCGAGGTCCAGAGCGCCGTGGTCCGGCCCAACGGGACCGGGGGCGAGACGCTCAGCGACTACACCTGCGCGAAGACGGATTACGTCCACAACGAGGGCACGAACCTCATCGGACTGCCCAAGCAGATCCGCTCGACGAGTACGTCGTGTGCCGACTACGCCGACGCCGACGCGTCGACGCAGCTGACGGGAGCCGCCCGGACGTCCTACGACGGGCTGGTCTACGGCGAGACTCCCACCAAGGGACTCGCCACCACGATCGAAGAGACCAACGGCGCGGGCAGCGCCTACGGCCCCGCGGTCACGATGACGTACGACCCGCTCGGCCGCGTCCGTACGGTCAAGAAGCCGCTGGTCGGGACCACCGAGACCCAGTACACGCCGGGTGACGCGGGTGGACCCGTCACTTCGACAAAGATCATCAACCCCAAGGGTTTCGCGACCACCACGACGCTCGACCCCGGCCGCGCGCTCCCGCTGACCGTCACCGACGCCAACGGCCGTGTGGCGCGCAGCGAGTACGACGCGCTCGGCCGCCTCGTCAAGGGCTGGACTCCGGTGCGCTCCTCGGGCACCCAGACGCCCGACGTCAAGATCACCTACCAGATGGCGGTGGCGACGGACACGACGACCAAGCCCACTGCCGTCACCGTCGAGAACATCAAGGACGACGGCGACTACGCCAAGCAGGTGACCGTCTACGACGGCCTGATGCGCGCCGTGCAGACGCAGGGCGAGGCGCACGGCCCCGGCCGCGTCATCGCGGACACCCGCTACGACGACCACGGCCTCGTCCGGGAGCAGACGAACCCCTACCTGGCGGCCGGGGACCCGCAGGCCGCGCAGTTCAAGCGGGCCTCGGACAGTCTGGTGCCGAGCATGGCGCGTACGACGTACGACGGCCTGGAGCGGCCGATCCGGGTGTCCACGCTCTTCGGCGGAAAGTCCGTCTACGCGGCGACCACCAGCTACCAGGACACCAGCACGTACGCCGTCCCGGCGGGCGGCGCGGCCCCCGCGGTGAAGACCCTCACGGACGCGCGCGGCCGTGTCACCGCGATCCAGCACTTCACCAACCCGCAGTCCACCGAGTACCGCCAGACCAGTTACGAGTACGACGCGCGGGGCAACCGCTCGAAGGTCACCGACCCGGCGGGCAACGCCTGGACGTACACCTTCGACGCCCGCCGCCGTCTGATCGCCTCGACCGACCCGGACACGGGTGACACGACGTCCGGCTATGACGACGCGGACCGCCTGGTCAGCGTGACGGACGCGAGGGGCAGCACGTACACGTCGTACGACGAGCTGAGCCGGATCGTCGCGGTCCGCGAGGGCTCCACGACGGCTCCGCCGGTGAAGGAGTTCTCGTTCGACACCCTGCCGGGTGCGCTGGGCCAGCCCGTCGAGTCGGTCCGCCACGACAAGAGCGGCGACTACATCAACAGGGTCACCGGCTACGACACCGGCTACCGGCCCACCGGCAAGGAAACGGTCGTCCCGGCCAACGCGATGACGACGGGCGTGTCCGGCACGTACAAGTACGCCTACGAGTACACGCCGACCGGCAAGCCGCTGTCGGTAACGCTGCCGGCGGTGGGTGGCCTGGCGGCCGAGAAGGTCGTCACCCGCTACAACAGCGACGGCTTGGCAGAGTCGACATCCGGGCAGAACTGGTACACGACGGACGTCACGTACTCCCCGTACGGCGAACCGCTGCGCGTGGTGAGCGGCCCCCAGCCGTACCGGGTCTGGACGACGAACTTCGTAGACGAGCACACGGGCCGACTCCAGCGCACGGTCACGGACCGCGAGACGGCTCCTTCCCACCGGGTCAACGACAGCTACTACTCGTACGACGTCGCGGGCAACGTCACGTCCAACGCCCGCCGGCTGACGGACAACAGTGTCTCCGTCTGGGACAACCAGTGCTTCACGTACGACGCGATGGGGCAGCTGGTCCACGCCTGGACGTCCAACATCACCCCGGCCACGGCGTCGGTGGGCTGCAAGTCCGACAGCGGCCAGCAGTGGGGATACAACGGGGACGGCGCGGCGTCGGGCGGCCCGATCGCCAACGCGGCCGACACGGTCTCCGACAAGAACAGCCCGGACACGACACTCACCGCGTCGCTGAAGGCGGCGGCTCCGGCGCCCGGTTCGGTCTCGGGCGGGGCAACCGGCTACTGGGACAGCTACACCTTCGACGTCCTCGGCAACCGCGCCACGCAGGTGAAGCACGACCCGGCGGACGCGACGAAGGACATGTCCCTCCGGTACGGCTACGGCACGACGATCACGGGCAACGGAACGAGCCCGAGCACCCTGATCCAGCCCCACGTGCTGACGGACGTCACGTCCACGCCGTCGGGCAGCGGCAGCGCCTACGAGTACGACCGCACGGGCAACACCACGGTCCGCGACCTGGCCGACGTCACCCAGCGCTTCACCTGGACCCAGGAGCGCAAGGTCGACACGGCGACGGTCAACGGCGTCAAGACGCAGTACGTCTACGACGCCGAGGGCAACCGCGTCCTGGAGAACTCGCCGTCGGGGAGCGTGCTGTACCTGGGCGAGACGGAGCTGACTACGGCGGCGGGGAAGATTACGCGTGCTAGCCGTTCCTACGGGCAGGCGGGCGCGCCGACGGTGGTCCGGTCGACGACGGATGGCGCGACGTCGGGTCACAAGCTGAGTGTTCTGCTGAGCGACCAGCTGGGGACGGCGTCGACGTCGGTGGAGGAGTCGCCGGGGCAGCCGATCACGCGGCGGGCTTTCAAGCCGTATGGGGAGGTGCGGGGGGCGAAGCCGGCGGCTTGGCCTAACAAGCGGAGCTATTTGGGCGTCGGGGTGGACGACACGGCTACGGGGCTGACGCACCTTGGGGCTCGCGAGTACGACCAATCAAACGGTCGCTTCATCTCGGCCGACCCCATCGTGGATATTGCTGATCCACTCCAGGTGAATGGGTACGCCTACAGTCACAACAGTCCTGTCACCCGTAGCGATCCTTCCGGACTGTACGACCCGGACCTGGCTATGGAGCGTAGGCAAGAGCAGGTCGAACAGTGCAGACAAGATGCATTTAATGACGCCTGGGCTGCATTTTCTCAAGCCGTGGTCATGTACAACACGGGCAAGCCCTACGTGCGAAACTCCAAGAACACCAGCGAGGCCGCGTACAAGCGCATCGCCAAGAAGTATCAAGGGCCGAGCGCCGGAGATATTCACCGTAGTGCAGTCGTCATGTGGTACTACGGTGCCACGGAAGGGGAAATTGACACCTTCTTCCACAATGCCTGCTCTTTCCTGGAGTGCAACACAGGCAACGTTCTCGAGGCCCTGAAAAATAATGGCCGTCCTGTCCGGTCGCCGCTCGTTAACCACTCAATGGAAGACATGTTCACCATGTCGTTGGTTGGTGGTGAGGGATATCGCGGCAGCGGATCGAATCGGGGGGCCGCCAGGAAGAGTGACTGCAACTGCTTCCTTGCCGGTACTCAGGTCTTGATGGCCGACGGAAAGAAAAAGAATATCGAGGAAATTAAGGAGGGCGACGAGGTTACCGCCACTGACCCGGAGTCGGGGAGGGGTGGTAGCCGCAAGGTGCTCCGTCTGATCGTCGTCGACAGCGACAAGGACTTTAACGAACTCGCGATCGCCACTAAAAATGGGCGAGAAAAACTCACGGCCACCCACGGGCACCCCTTCTGGTCGCCCTCGGAGCGTCGGTGGGTAGAGGCTGGTGAGCTCAAGCGAGGCATGACACTTCGCAGCGACGACGGCACCCCAGTGACGGTCGTGGACAACCGCGCCTACACCGACCATGTCCGGACCTATAACCTCACTGTCGACGACCTTCATGCGTACTATGTGCTGGCGGGCTCGACGCCAGTCTTGGTTCACAACTCAAACTGCCAATTCTGGTCGCCGACCGAATACAACGGTCAGCGCATCTATCAGCGGGATGATCTAGTGAATCCGGACTACTTTTCACCTGCGGACAAGTACGGTCGAAGCAATCTCAAGAGAATGCAGCAGGGGCTGGCCCCGATGGGTCCGGACGACAAGCCGCTGAACCTTCATCACATGCTCCAGACGCAGGACGGGCCGATCGCTGAGGTGACGCACTCGATGCACTTCGGGAACTACAATCAGCTGCACTGGAAGGCAGGCACCAGGATCCCCAGTGGGATCGATCGAGATGCCTTCAACGCCTGGAAATCCCAGTACTGGAAGGGCCGAGCGGCAGGATTTGGTGGATGATGAACGCTGTCGAGGCGAGTGAGCGACTGATTGAGCTGGTTCGCGGGAACGATGACATCGCGAACCACGCCGATGGCTGTGACGCAGGGACGATGGCCGCCGCCGAGAGTGATCTGGGTGTGGCCTTCCCTTCCTCGTACCGCCGTCTGATCGAAGAGTTCGGGACCTGGGATATTGCCGGTGAAGAATTCCTCGGCGTATATCAGACGCCCGCGATGGGGCAGAAATTGTTGGGTTCCGTAACGGAAACCCTGGATGCTCGCAGCCGGTTCGGAATGCCATCCGATCTGATTGTTGCAATGTTTGACGGAATGGGGGGACTGGTCGTTCTCGATTCTTCTCAAGTGAATCAGGAAGGCGAGTATCCCGTTCTCGTTTGGAATCCCGGAGTTGTGGACCGCGAGAGCATGGAGAGGCTCGGGGATGATTTCGGGTCCTTCGCGTTCGCGCTGTGCCAGCGTGCTGTAACGCGCTGGCGAGAGTCCGGCTGAAGCTGAAAATCAGGAGAAAAGCGAGAAGCCTCGCCAGGTGTTCCTGGCGAGGCTTCTGCGGTTCATGACGGCAACGTCAGCGGACGACGGCTGCGCCGGGTGGTTCGTTGTCGCTGTCGTCAGCCGGTCCGAGGGCGTCGTTGAGGGTGTCGATGGCTTGGCGCTGGAGCCGGAGTCGGACGTGGGCGTAGACGCCGGCGGTGACGCCGATGTGGGCGTGGCCGAGGAGTTCCTTGATCACGACGAGGTCGACGCCTTGCTCCAGGAGCAGGGTGGCGGTGGAGTGGCGGAGACGCTGAACCCGGCCGAACGCAGCGGCAGGGCACGAGGCAATCCGAGCCGAGCTGTTCAGAGTTTCTTTACTTGATTTCAAGGGCGGCCCGCTGACGCGGGCCGCCGCGGGGGGGGGGGGGGGGGGGGGGGGGGGGGCCCCCCCGCCCCCCCCCCCCCCCCCCCCCCCCCCCCCCCCCCCCCCCACACCCCCCCCCCCCCCCCCCCCCCCCCCCCCCCCCCCCCCCCCCCCCCCCCCCCCGCGCGCTGGCGGCCGGTGGCCGCCGCCCGCTCCTGTCTGCCGCCCCGCTGGCGACGGCCCCCGTCCGCTCAGCGCTTAGCGTCAGGCAAGCGAGCTGATGATCTAGGAAGTAACAACATCGTGCGCAGCAGCGCCGCCAGGAAGACTGCGCCGCACGCCGCGCAACGCCATGTCGGGCCGCCGCAGCCGGAAGCCGCGATCGTCTCTGCCAGGCGGGTCGTGCGCGAGGGCGCGGCTGAGAAGCCCAGGCCACTGCCACCGGTCAGGTGGAAGCCGGGCGGATGCCGTGACGGATCGAAATGGCGTGGCTGAGGCCGGCGCGGGTTGCTGGAGACACACGTGGCGGGTGATCTCTCGGCGCACCCGCCGTCGTGGCTGACTTTCTGTGGCTGAGCTTGAAACGGGGCGAAGATCAGGCGACCAGCGACGGTGGTGCGATTGTCCGTGCTCGCTCATACAGGTCGCGGGCCGCCGCGTTCTTCAGGTGAGGGCGCAAGAGGCCGAACATCGACTTCACGCGGTCGTCGGCGCGGCCGGACTGCACCTTGGGGTAGTCGTCGAGAGCCTGGTGCCAGGTGGTGCAGGCCGCTTCCAGGTGGCCGAGTTCCAGCTGCCGCTCAGCCAACAGACCACGACGGTGTACTCGCGTGCGTTGGTAAACGCTGGGGCGGAGCCTGTCGGCTTGTTGCATGGCTTCGACGGCTCCGGACCTGTCGCCGAGTTCGTAACGTACCTGGCTGACGTGATAGTTGAGCGAAGAGGGGTCGTACGAGCCGAACGCCTTGCCGCGCGACTCAGCACGGTCCATGGCCGCCTCAGCCTCCCGGATGTGGCGGAGCGCGCCATTACGGTCGCCGGTCTGCGCGGCGGCATGAGCCTGCTGACCGGAGAGGAAGGCCAGCATCCGGGGGCCGGCCTTCGGGGAGGCGGCGGCAGCGGCATCGGCCAACTCCATGGCCTTCGCCCCGTGGCGGAGGTCGACCGCCTGGACGCTCATCCCTCGCAGGGTGGTGCAGTACGTCAGGTGATCCTCAGCCGCGCCCGCCAGTTCCAAAGCCTTGACGTAGTAGCGCTGCGCGAGACCGTGCAGCCCTTCGTCCACGGCCATGTAGCCGGTCAGGTAGAGCAGATCCGAGGCGGCGGACAGCATCGCCTTGCGCACGTCCTCGGGTGCGTCGGCACGCAGGTAGGAGGCCACAGTGTTGACCATGAACGAGGCAGCCATGGGGCGTGCGTGACGGCCGCCAAACTCATCGTCCAGTTCTGAGACACGCTCGGTCATGGCGATGACCATGTCCACTTCGTTCATACCGATGCGTGCGGCACGGCCGGACTGGACGGCATCGGCACGCCCGACCACATCAGGCCAGCCGGGAACGGTGACGGCCACGGAGAACAGGCCGACCCCCAGGACACTGCGGCGGGTCGGGTCCATATCCAGCCTCCCCAGGTCGATCACCCCTTCCACGGTATCCGCAGCCGCGGAGGAGCGATCGCGTGGAACGGGCAGCCCGGCCTCGGCGTGGGTGACGGGGCGGCCGAGGCGGCGGGAGAGGGCTTCGAGGATGCATGCGCGCACCGCGCCGCGGGGGATGGTGCCTCCGAGCCAGTGGCTCACTGCCGACTCGTCGTAGCGCAGGGGCGTTCCGGTCTCGGTGCCGATGCGGTTCACCGCCCGCGCGAACTGGCGGTGAGTCCAGCGGCTTTCAGTGAGCAGGCGCCCGAGTGCCACGTTCGGTTCACGCTTGGCCATGCCCTCAACTCCCCGTGACCTTGCGAACTTTCAAGGTTTTCAAGTCCTGGTGCTGCGCAAACGGTACCGCTGTGCGTGGTCACACGGTTGCGTAGAGACAGCAGGGAAACGGCGAGACCTCGCCGCAGCCGTCGTCTGAGGGACTGATGGATGAGAAGCGAAGCACGGGCCCGCCTGGCCCGAATGACCGAGGAGCTGGGCACGGACGGGGTGTTGAGGATTGGCGCCTACGAGGGCGTGGATCTGCCGCCAGGTTCGAATCGGTTCCCGCCATGCCGCTGCCCGCAGCACCGCCGCACCACGCCCGAGGATGGGGAGAAGTTGAGCGCCGCAGTACGCGAGGTCAACGAGCGCAGCCGTGGAGAGCGACTGTGAAGGGGCTGGCCGCAGTCGTCGGCCGCTACGCCGGACCGCTCCTGATCCTCACCATCTCGGGATCGGTCGGCTTCGTCCCGAGCATGGCCGCCGCATCCACACCCACCTGACTCCTCCCCGTCACGCGTCCAGGCTCCCCGCCTGTGACAAGGGAGGGCCCACCGCTCGAAGCGGCGGGCACCCCGTCCGGCTGCCTTCTTCGCAAGGGTCCGGCAGTCGGACGGGTCCAACTCCGCAGCATCAGCCGCGGAGTCCACTGAAAACCGTAAGGGAGAAAGCGATGAACGTGGACGAACTGTTCACCGGCGACCTGATCACCGGCGTCCCGACCGTCGAGGCCGCGCTGTTCGACAAGATGCCGGGCGGCGGCGACAACAACGGCGACCACTGCAGCAAGTGATCCAGGGCTGACGCCAGGCGGGGGGGGGGGGGGGGGGGGGCCCCCCCCCCCCCCCCCAAAAGGAAAAGAAAAAAACCCATCGCCGCGTTTTTTCCCCCCCCACCCTCCCAACCCCCAACGGGGGGGCCAGGG
>NZ_JBVIHM010000004.1:263894-302952 GCF_055570295.1 Streptomyces sp. NPDC031265 | reverse complement strand
GCAACACAGACAGCAATCACAGTGGTCGAGGGCGCCTGTCCGCCGGCCCGCGCCCCCCCCCCCCCCCCCCCCCCCCCCCCCCGCCGCACGACATCGGAAAGGGACGACATGCTGTCGATGCGTTTGCGCCTGACCGATCTCCAGGATCCCAAGTGGAGGTCGCAGGGCGGCCGTTGGATCAACGGCGAGAGTTGGATCGAACCCGCGAACGTGTCCACGCTGGTCATGGAGGTCAACGACGACCAGGCGCCGCGCGTACGGGTCCGCGTGAAGGAGTGCAAGCGGGACGAGGCTGACTTCGTCGAACTCACTATGGAGCCCGGACAAGCCCGCCTGGCGGCAGGCGTCTTCGGCACAGCGCCGCTCTATCTGACAGAGAAGGCCGGCGAGCTGCACGCGTCATGGGACCTTACGATGCTGCGACCGCATCTACGGGCTGACCGCCTGGTGTCGCGCGTCGTCGCCCGAACGCTGACGAGGCAGCACCGTTACACGTCCGAGACGCTGTTCGAAGGCGTCTACCGCCTCACCGAGCGTGCATCGGCCACGTTCACCACCTCGGGACTCAGCATCCACTATCCGAAGCCTGCCGAACACGTCCTTGAGCCGCGTACGCTGCGGCCCGGTGTTGATCCACTCGCGGCTCTGGATGAGTTGCTGACCGACGTGATCCGCCAGGCGCCGACAGCAACTGGATGCGTGGGCGTCGAGCTGTCCGGCGGCGCGGACTCCGGGAATGTCGCCCTGGCTGTGAAGGCCGCTCGCTTCCCTGAGGTGCACAGCTTCGGCCTGCTGGTGGGAGGAGGCACCGGCAGGCAACAGAGCGAGCGACGTCGGGCCTTTGCGGAGCACTGCGACTTCCGGGACACAGCCACCCGCGCCATGCAGCACCCGCCCTTCTGCCTCGGAGGCGTACGAGCCCTGCACAAGCCGCACGATCCGGCGGGAGCCTTCTACCAGGAGGCGTTCGACGTCGTACGCGAGCAGGCAGCCGCCCGGCGGTGCGCGGTCATGTTCACGGGCAGCGGTGGGGACGAGATCAACGCCCACCACTCCAGGACGCAAACCGAACTGCCGACGCCGGAACCCGTGCCGTGGCTCGGCAGCAAGGCTGTCCGAGCGCTCGCCGAGGTGAACGAGCACCTGGCCCCTATTCCGGTGCTGCCCGTGCCGACCCTGATGGCGTTCGGGATGCACAACCCCGGATTTCTCCGGACCGGAATCTGGCCGGTGAGCCCGTTCGTACACCCGCGGATCGTGCGGTTCATGGAGCAGCTACCGCACGAGCACAAGCGCGGCAAGGCGTTGTTCCGCGAGCGGATCCGGCGGGCCGGGCTGCCCGAGTGGGTGGCCGCGCCGACCGAACCGGAGAACTTCCTGGCCGTCCTGGAGAAGGGACTGCGGTCCTACGGTTTGCCCGTTCTGGACGACATGCTGAAGGAGTCCATCCTGGTGGACCTCGGCTACGTTGACGGCAAGGTTCTCGCCCAGGTGCGGAGGAACGCCGACTCCGCGCCGGTCGTCCCCGATCTGCTGTGCGATGTACTCGCCCTGGAGGTCGGGCTGCGAAGCCTCATGTGACCAGCCCCGACACGGAAGCCGAGCACGTGGAAGCCACCAACCTCCTGTACCGCGATCCGGCACTCTGCGACGTGGTCCAATCCGACAGCACCAGCGCCGGAATGAGCCAGACCCTGATCGAGCTGCACCGGCCGGACGCCCGGACCCTGGTCGACTTCGGATGCGGTACCGGGCGGGACCTGGAGATCCTGGCCAAGCGCTTCGAGTGCATCGGCGTGGACCTTCAGCCCGGCATGGTCGACTACGCCCACCAGGCCCGGCCGGGCCTGGACGTTCGTACCGGCGACATGCGCACCGTGCGACTCGGCAAGCGCATGGACGTGGTGACCTGTATGGGCAACAGCCTCGCCTACGTGCACGACAACGAGGCGATCAGCCAGGTCTTCGCCACCTTCGCGGCACATGCTCGGCCAGGAGCGCTGCTCGTGCTGTGTTCCCCCGTCGCCCCGATCACCCGGACCGAGCCGACCACTGCCACGGTGGCCACTCCGAGAGGCCCCGCCACCGTCACCATCCGCCACACATGGGACTTGCGGACCCAGATCAACACCATGCATCGGCACTGGGTGCTCCCCTCGGGCGACGAGGCGCGAGACGAGATCCGCAGGCGCGTCCTGTTCCCCCGCGAACTGGAACGCTACGCGGAGGGTGCCGGCTTCGATGTCCTGGACATGAGGGACGGCGCAGATGGAGGGCTCACCGGCCCAACCGCGTACACGGTGGCCCGACAAACTCCGCGGTGACCGGCGGGGCGAGAAATGGCACCAGTGCCAGCCGCCCGACTCCTGACGGCAGTAGTGACGGCAACACCCATGGATTCCCCCGCACAACCACGGACACCAGCGGAACCCGAAACCACCGCTGATCTGCGAATACGCAGATAGAGAGGGGCCGCGCAGCATACGTACTATGTACTCGCTGGTGCCACTCCGGTCCTCGTTTACAATCCTGGCGGATGCCCGGAGTTTGTGCCGCGCAACGAGAAGGCTGGCGATCTCGGCGGTAAATACACTGAGGGGCAATCGACTCGGGACCCGGCGTCGCAGTGGTATCACGAAGAGCTCAGCAACAAGGATCTTCTGGATGGAATCAACAATGCCGCAGAGGGGGAAGGAATTCTTGTCTCCCGTGGCGGGACGATTCTCGGAGGCCACCACCGCTGGGACGAACTCCAGACCAGAATCAAAGACGGGCGTATCGATCCAGGCACGCCAATCCTTATCGACGTCCTCGGCGGGGAGTAGTTCTCTGATGTCTATGATTCATTCGACTGACCTTGACTTTCGTGTGTGTCAGATCAGTTTCGATACGCTGCTTGAGATCCAATTGGAGGCAGAGGATCGAGGCTGGGCGACGCGGTGGACCTCGGTGGACGCAGTCCGCAGTCAGGTCAAAGAAGGAGCCGTCGTCCTCCAGTCGCTGATGCGCGAAGAGCGAGGAGGGATTCTGCGGGCGTACCGATGCCTCCTGCTGTTCTCGGCCGTAGGTGACGGCGATGCTGGCGGAATTGCCACGATCGACCTTGATCCGGCGAGGTTCGAATCGCTGGAGCGGATAGATCGAGACCCGGACGTTCGGAAGGTGCTTGTCCGGATGTTCTCGCTTGCGGCGGGCGGGATTTCGACGGTCTCGAAAAATTAGCGAGATCCGTTAATATCCAAAATTTGGCGTGATTGCGGATCGGGTCGGAAAATTCCCGTTTCTCCAGGTGGGATGCTGGCCTCCGAAATGCGGTTAATAGCTCAGAGATAACCCCCAGAGGCCCCACCCGAATGTGTCTCGGGTGGGGCCTCTGGGGTTTCTGGCGGCAGTAGTTGACGGCAACGTCAGCGGACGGTGGATCCGACGAGGGGTGGATCGTCGCGGGAGTGCCGGTGATCTCGGCGGGGTTGCGGAGGGCATGGCCGAGGGTGTCGATGGCGTCGCGCTGGAGGCGGAGTCGGACGTGGGTGTAGACGGTGGCGGTGACGCCGATGTGGGCGTGGCCGAGGAGTTCCTTGATCACGACGAGCTCGACGCCCTGTTCCAGGAGCAGCGTGGCGGTCGAGTGCCGTTTGTCGGCCCGGGGCGACACACCCGAGGCACCGGCACGGTGGCCACGCGGATGTGCGTTCCGGGATCTGGGGGCCGGTCATCTGGATCGTGCGGAGCGGTTCCCACGTCTCTGGCCGCTGTCTCGTGAGACCCGGAGGGTCAGTACCGTCTGCGGCTGCCGCCGTCCGTCCGTGCTCACCGTGGTTGCCCCGGCTGATCCCACGCAATGCCCGAGTACTCGTGGAAGTGCAGCCCGTCGTGTCCGTCCCCCAGCGTGCAGTTGCGGGCCGGATTGTCCGGCGCTGGTGTCCAGCACAGGCCAAGGCCGACCGGCTTGTCCTTGGCTGCATCAGGCGGCTGCTCTGTGGTGTGGCTTGTCCTGTTCACCGGCCCAGCACCCCATCCAGCCGACCCGAATCCGCGTCGATCCCGTGCTCAGGCGGATTGGGCATGCGGATAGTGCAGCGCGGCATGGCGATGCTCCTTGTCAGCTGTGGCCATGCCCCCGGACCGGTCGCGCGACCGCGGAGGCTCTCGTCGGCTCATGCTGCTGCGACGCGAGGCCCGCGAGTTTCACGGCTTGTGAAACATGGTCACGTGACGCCGAGCCAGGCGGCGAACCCCGACAGCGACTCCTTGGTGCGGCGCTCCTGCTGGATCAGGGTCAGGAACGTCTCGCGTACCTGCGGGTGGTTGCGGGTCTGCTCCGGGGCTACCTTTCGGGCGGCCTGCAGAGCGGCCAGCGCCTTCTCGCGGTTGCCGTGGTCCAGCCACCCCTTCGCCGCGTCCATGTACCAGTGGCCCGCTCGTACTGGCGCCACGGTGGTGGGCAGACGGACGTGGTGGGTCAGACGTGCGACTTCCGGGCCATCGTGCAGTTCCACCGCCGCCCCGAGCTGGTGCATCGCCACGTTCGTGGGGCCGAATTCCAGGCCGTAGTGGTGGGTGTCGCGGCCGAGGAGGCGGGCGGTGTCCGCTGCGGCGTCCAGGTGCGCATGAGCGCCGGCGGCGTTCCCGGCCCGCGCCGCGAACACGGCCGAGCGCAGGTGTACCGCGCCGTGCACGCTGAGCGCGGCCGCGTCCATGCGCCCGACATCCTCGCCCAGGTCGTGACGTACGCGGTCCAGAAGCCGTAGGCCACGGTCGTACGCGGCGGCCTGGAAGAAGAGCGTGGCGCGCTGCCACTGAGTGCGGCTGATGCGCAGGGAGTCGTGGGACTCCCCAGCCGCCCACTGCACCCGGTCCATCGCCTGGGATCGCAGGTCGAACAGGCCGACGGTGTACGCGATCGCCGTCACCCCCGAGTACGCCTCGGCCAGGAGGCCGAACAACCGTTGCCGGTCTGCTCCCTCCGCCGCGTGGCAGGCGCTCGACAACTCGTCGAGCAGCGGCGGCAGCATCTGGCCGAGCGCCGCGTACCGGCCCGCCCGGCCGAGCGCGGAGGCGCGTGCCACATCGGCGGCCAACTCGGCCCGGGAGCGAACGGGCACGTCCTCCTCGGGCAGGTCCCACGACAGCATGGCCGTCTGGATGTCCGGGACCGTCGCATGCACCCGGCCCCGCTGCGGGTCTTCGTACGGCTGCCCGGTGAGCTGGTCCAGGCGGACGCCGAGCGCGCGGGCGGCACCGGCGGTGAGCGAGGGGGTAGCCGGTTTGTGACCCCGCTCGACCTGGGCGATCAGGGACTTCGAGCACGGGATGCGCTGGGCGAGCTGGAGTTGGGTGAGGCCGCGGGCCTTGCGCGCTCTGGCGATGCGCCGCCCGATGCGGTCCGGGGTGCTGTCGTCGGCGTACGGCATCCTGAAACCCTTCGGATCTCGATACGCCGACGTTACTCCTGGCTGCCGCTGGAGGCTGCGGATCGGCCCCGGCCCTCGGCGAGCGGGCCATGCCCAGGCGTCAGCCCGTGCCCCTCCCCGCTGTGCGACTGCGGACGCCCCCTGTTCCGTCACCCGCGCCCCGCCGTGAAGAGTTGCCGCGCAGCAACGGGGGCGGGCCTCACCGCGCGGCCCCTTCCCCCGTGAACACAAGGTTGCCCGGCGGTCACGCGGCGGCACGGGGGTGAAACCCGGTCTCCCTACCGTCGGTGTCCGGAAACAGTCATCGAGCAGTCGCAGTCATCAGGGACCGGCCCGTGCGCCGCACCACCGCGCTACGACCCGTCGATCAGGGAGGCGTCAATGAACGGCCGTTGGATCGAAGTGTGGGATCCGGAGGACGAGGTCTTCTGGGAGCGGACCGGGGAGCGGATCGCCCGGCGGAACCTGTGGTTCTCCGTGTTCTCCGAGCACATCGGGTTCTCCATCTGGACCATGTGGTCGGTGATGGTCCTGTTCATGGGGCCCAAGTACCACGTCGACCCCGCCGGGAAGTTCTTCCTGATATCGACCGCCACCGCCGTCGGGGCGCTCGTGCGGATCCCGTACACCTTCGCCGTCGCGAAGTTCGGTGGCCGGAACTGGACCATCTTCAGCGCGCTGTCGCTGCTGGTGCCCGCGGGCGCCGCGTACGCCGTGATGGAGCCCGGGACCTCGTACACCACGTTCATGCTCGTCGCCGCGCTCGCCGGGATCGGCGGGGGGAACTTCGCCTCCTCCATGACCAATATCAATTCCTTCTTCCCGTTGCGGAAGAAGGGGTGGGCTCTGGGGCTCAATGCCGGCGGGGGCAACATCGGCGTGCCTGTCGTGCAGCTCATCGGGCTGCTCGTCATCGGGACCGCCGGGGCCACCCACCCGCGCATCGTGCTCGGCGTGTACGTGCCGCTCATCGTGGCCGCGGCCATCGGCGCCGCGCTGAAGATGGACAATCTGGCGCCTGTGAAGAACGACACCGGGGCCGCCCTGGAGGCCGTGCGTGACCGGCATACGTGGATCATGGCGCTGCTGTACGTCGGGACCTTCGGGTCGTTCATCGGATACAGCTTCGCCTTCGGGCTCGTACTCCAGACCCAGTTCGGGCGCACCCCGCTGCAGGCCGCATCGCTCACCTTCATCGGGCCGCTGCTGGGCTCGCTGATCCGGCCCGTGGGCGGGGCGTTCGCGGACCGGTTCGGAGGGGCGCGGATCACGCTGTGGACGTTCGCCGCGATGTCGGCCGCGACCGGGGTGGTGATCTTCGCATCCGTACAGAAGTCGCTCGGTGTCTTCCTCGTCGGGTTCATCTCGCTCTTCGTGCTCAGCGGGCTCGGCAACGGCTCCACGTACAAGATGATCCCGGCGATCTTCCAGGCCACGGCCGTGTCCAAGGGGATGGAGGGCGAGACCGCGGCCGCTTACGGGCGGCGGCTCTCCGGGGCCGCCATGGGGCTGATCGGCGCCGTCGGCGCGCTCGGCGGGCTCGCGATCAACCTCGCCTTCCGCCAGTCGTTCATGAGCAATGGCACCGGAACCGCCGCCTTCGTTTCCTTCCTCGCCTTCTACGCGCTCTGTTTCACGGCCACTTGGGCGGTGTACCTTCGCCGTCCGGCCGCCGCGGCCGCACCCTCCGAGCCCGTATACGCCGAGGTCTGACGAGGTCTAATAGGACACAGGGAGCGCGCCGCGGCCGTCCTCGCCGTAACACCGGGGACACGCGCGCGAACCGGGCCTGTCACGCGGGGTTGACAGGCTCGGTGCGAACCGCCGCAGCACCCCGGTTGGAGAGCCATGGTCGACACACAGCACGGACCCCTCGCCGGGTTCACGGTCGGAGTCACCGCCGCCCGCCGCGCCGAAGAGCTGGGGGCGCTCCTGCAGCGGCGCGGCGGTGCGGTGGTGCAGGGGCCCGCCCTGCGGATCGTGCCGCTCGCCAACGACAGCGAGCTGCTCTCGGCCACCAAGGAGCTGATCGACGAGCCGCCGCACATCGTCATCGCCACCACGGCGATCGGCTTCCGCGGCTGGGTGGAGGCCGCCGACGGCTGGGGGCTCGGCGAGTCGCTGCTCGCCCGGCTCGGCGCCACCGAGCTGCTCGCGCGGGGGCCGAAGGCGAAGGGCGCGATACGGGCGGCCGGGCTCACCGAGGAGTGGTCGCCGTCGTCCGACTCGATGGCCGAGGTCCTGGACCGGCTCCTGGAGCAGGGCGTCGAGGGCCGCCGGATCGCCGTCCAGCTGCACGGCGAACCGCTGCCCGGTTTCGTGGAGGCGCTGCGGGCCGGCGGCGCCCAGGTCGTCGGGGTGCCCGTCTACCGGTGGCTGCCGCCCGAGGACCTCGGCCCGCTCGACCGGCTGCTCGACCTCACCGTGACGCGCGGGCTCGATGCGCTCACCTTCACCAGCGCGCCCGCCGCCGCGTCCCTGTTCTCCCGGGCCGAGGATCGCGGGCTGCTCACCGAGCTGCTGGGCGCGCTCGACCGCGATGTGCTGGCCGCCTGCGTCGGGCCGGTCACCGCGCTGCCGCTGCAGGCGCGCGGGATCAAGACGGTGGCGCCCGAGCGGTTCCGGCTCGGGCCGCTGGTCCAGCTGCTCTGCTGCGAACTGCCCGCCCGGGCGCGGGCGCTGCCGATCGCCGGGCGCCGGGTGGAGATCCGCGGCCACGCGGTCCTGGTCGACGGCGAGCTGCGGCCCGTCCCGCCCGCCGGGATGTCGCTCCTGCGCACCCTCGCCGCCCGCCCCGGCTGGGTGGTCTCGCGTGCCGACCTGCTGCGCGCCCTGCCTGGCTCGGGCACGGACGAGCACGCCGTGGAGACCGCGATGACCCGGCTGCGTACCGCGCTGGGCGCCCCCAAGCTCATCCAGACCGTGGTCAAGCGCGGCTACCGGCTGGCGCTCGACCCGGGGTCGGACGCGAAGTACGGCGACGGCTGAGGGGGTTGGGGGTCAGCGGGGCACTTGGTGGACGTTGTGCTCCGCGACGTCCGTCAGGAGACTCGCCGCGGCGGCGAAGTCCTTGTCGTCGTGGAGGACGACAAGGCCGTGGTGTGCGGCCGTCGCGCACAACAGCCAGTCGACGACCGACAGGCTCTGGTGGCGGCCGCGCTGGGCCAGCCGGTACTGCGCCGTCTCGATCCACTGCCAGGCGCTCTTCGGGACCGGCGCATCGCGGTACAGGGCGCTGAACATGTCGGTCATCGCGTCGTACTCGTCGAGGTTCCGCGCCGAGCGGCGGAACTCCGTGCGCTGGGGATGGCACGAGCCGATGCTGCCCTCGTCGATCTCGTGGCCCCAGGCCTCGTTGAGCCGACGGTCGCGCTGGAGCCGCCAGACGGCGGTCGAGTCGATCAAGTAGCGCAGCATCTCAGGCGGTGCCCTTCTCGGCCGCGTGCAGGCGCCAGAAGCTCTCCTCGTCCCATTCCTGCGCGAGTCGGAAGTGCTTGAGGCGGGCCTCGGTGCGGCGCCTGCGCTCGGCGTACTCGCGCAGGGCGAGGTTCACCGTCTCCTTCTTGGTGCGCGCGCCGGAGAGCCGCATGGCCTCGGCGAGGGCCTCGTCGTCGATGTCGATCTGTGTGGCGGACATTCCGGCCTCCAAGCATGGCGACATAGGCTTGATACAAAGGTAGACCATAGTACATACAAAGCGCGGCCCCGTGCCGTACCGCCACCCCGGCAGGAGGGCTTCCGGCGTCGCCGCCGGGCGGGCACTCTGGAGGCACGGCACTCACCGGTAACCCCCAAGGCGGTGGCGCATGTTGCGGTTCGACTCCGGGCGGATCTGTCTGGATCTGGTGGCGACCGGGGCGTACGACAGTGATCAGCTGGACAGCGCAGGGAGGCTCGGGCAGTGGCTCGTCGGCGCCGGGCTCGTGCCGGCCGGCACCCCGCTGCCGGGGGCCGACAGCGCGTGGCTGCTCCGGTTCGCCGAACTGCGCGACCACATCGGACAGTTGGTCCACGCCGAGCTCGGCGGCCGGGGCGGTGCGGCTGCCGCGGCCCTGGAGCGGGTCAATGCCCTGGCCGCCGCCGCACCCCCGGGCGTACGTGCGATCCGGGGCGCCGACGGACGGCTGGTGCGCACCCTCAGCGGCTCCCCCGACTGCACCGCGCTGCTCGCCGTGGTCGCCCGGGACGCGGTGGAGCTGCTCACCGACCCGCAGGACCGGTCCCGGCTGCGCCAGTGCGAGGGCGACAACTGCTTCCGGCTGTACTTGGACACCTCGCGCGGACGGCGGCGCCGCTGGTGCTCCAGCGAGGTGTGCGGCAACCGGGAGCGGGTGGCGCGGCACCGGCGGCGCACCGCGGCCGCGGCTTTGTGAAACCGCTCTGGCCACTCCGTAAACAAAAAATCTCGCGCCGGTTTGAATGGTTCAGGACAACCGCCCGTATGGAGGGGTGAGCCGGTACGCGACCCGCGCGCCGGCAGGGTCTCGACCGGGAGGTTCTGGTGCGCAAGGATGCCGCCGTGGCCGATGACCGTCCGCAAGGCGCCCGGCACCGCTCTGTTCCCGACGAGGAGCTGATGCGGGCGCTCTATCGGGAGCACGCGGGACCGCTGCTCGCGTACGTGCTCCGTCTCGTCGCCGGCGACCGCCAGCGGGCCGAGGACGTCGTGCAGGAGACGCTCATCCGTGCCTGGAAGAACGCCGGTCAGCTCAACAGAGCTACCGGTTCGGTCCGCCCCTGGCTGGTGACGGTCGCACGGCGCATCGTCATCGACGGCCACCGCAGCCGGCAGGCCCGGCCGCAGGAGGTCGATCCGTCGCCGCTGGAGGTCATGCCCGCGGAGGACGAGATCGACAAGGCGCTGTGGCTGATGACGCTCTCGGACGCGCTCGACGACCTGACGCCCGCACATCGCGAGGCGCTGGTCGAGACGTACTTCAAAGGACGTACGGTCAATGAAGCGGCCGAGGCGCTGGGCGTGCCGAGCGGGACCGTCAGGTCCCGCGTCTTCTACGCCCTGCGCTCCATGAAACTCGCGTTGGAGGAACGGGGGGTGACGGCATGACCACGCCGGAGTACCAGTCCGAACACGAGGCGGTCGCGGCGTACGCGCTCGGCATCCTCGACGACGCCGAGGCCACCGCCTTCGAGGCGCACCTGGCGGGCTGTGACCTGTGCGCGGCCGAGCTCGACCAGCTCGGCGGCATGGAGTCCCTCCTCTCCACGCTCAAGGAGTTCCCCGGCCCCGCCGACCGCCCGCTGCGCCCGGCCCCGCCGAGCATGAGCGAGCGGCTCATCGACGAGGTGGCGGCGCAGCGCGCCAGGCGCAGGCGCCGCACCACGTACCTGGTGGCGGCCGCCGCCGCGCTGATCATCGGCGGTCCGGCGGTCGCCGTGGTGGCCACCTCCGACGGCTCCAGCGGCACCACCGCGAGCCAGCCGGCCGAGCCGCACCCGACCAGCCCCGCCGAGGACGCCTTCTTCAACCACATGACCCAGAAGGTGGCGGCGACCGACGCGACGACCGGCGTCAGCGCGACCGTCGGCACTGAGAAGAAGGGCTGGGGCACCCACACCGTTCTGCAGCTGAAGAACGTGAAGGGCCCGCTGAAGTGCAGCCTCATCGCGATCGGCAAGGACGGCGAGCAGGAGACGGTGACCACCTGGGCGGTGCCCAAGTGGGGGTACGGGATCAAGGACAGCCCGCGCAAGGAGTCGGAGTACCCGCTGTACGTGCACGGCGGTACCGCCATGAACCGGGACCAGATTGACCATTTCGAGGTCCGCACCCTCGACGGCAGGGCCCTGGTGGACGTCCCGGCCTGACCGGCAGGTGATCTCCGCCCGATCACCGGCCGGTCACCGCCTGACAGACCGGCCCCCTTCGCGTACGGTTGACGGCTGCCCAATGCACGTCAGAAGGGGGCCCCGGTGGCCGCGCAGGAAGCTGCTGTCGACTCGGTCAGAGACCGTGAGATCGGAGTCGAACAGGAACACCTGGACAAGGTGTACCGCCGCCTGGAGGAGAAGATCCACGAGGCGGAGTTCCTGATGAACGACGCCGCCCAGCGCGGCCAGGTGGGAACACCCGGAGCGCTGGCGGAGAGGGACGCCCAGGTCTTCAGGGCCGGGATCCACCTCAACCGCCTCAACAACGAATTCGAGGACTTCCTCTTCGGCCGGATCGACCTGCTGCTCGGCAAGGACGGCAAGAAGGGCCCCGACGGGGCCTACACGGCCGTGGAGCCCGCCGAGGAGGCCGTACGCGAGAGGGAGGGCGGCAAGTACGCCGAGATCGCCGAAACGCTGCACATCGGCCGTATCGGCGTTCTCGACTCCGACTACGCGCCGCTGGTCATCGACTGGCGCGCACCCGCCGCCGCGCCGTTCTACCGCTCCACGCCCGTCGACCCGGGCCGGGTGGTGCGCCGCCGCGTCATCCGCTCCAAGGGCCGCAAGGTGCTCGGGGTCGAGGACGACCTGATGCGCCCGGAGCTGACCGCGACGCTCGACGGCGCCGAGCTGGCGGTGATCGGCGACGGCGCCCTGATGGCCGCGCTCGGCCAGGCCCGCAGTCACACCATGCGGGACATCGTCGCCTCCATCCAGGCCGAGCAGGACCTGGTGATCCGGGCGCCCGCCGCGTCCGTCACGTACGTCGAGGGCGGCCCCGGCACCGGCAAGACCGCCGTCGCGCTGCACCGCGCCGCGTACCTGCTCTACCAGGACCGCCGCCGTTACGCGGGCGGCATCCTGATCGTGTCCCCGACCCCGCTGCTCGTGGCGTACACCGAAGGCGTGCTGCCCTCGCTCGGCGAGGAGGGCCAGGTGGCGATCCGCGCGGTCGGCAACCTGGTCGACGGCGCCGAGGCCACGGCGTACGACGACCCGGCGGTGGCCAGGATCAAGGGCTCCTCCCGGATGCTCCATGTGCTGCGCAAGGCGGCGCGCGGGGCCCTGGAGACGGCGGACCCGGCGCGGGGCAGGACCCGGCGGGGCAACCCGGCCCGGGGCTCCGCGCCGCAGGACAACGGCCAGCTCTCGTTCGGCGAGGAGCCGGCGGCCGAGCAGACCGCGGTGACCCCCACCCGGCTGCGCGTCGTCGCCTTCGGCCGGCGCGTCGAGCTGGAGGCCGAGGAGCTGCGGCGGATCCGGCACGCCGTGCTCAGCGGGACCGCCCCGGTCAACCTGCTGCGCCCGCGCGCCCGCAAGCTGCTCCTGGACGCCCTGTGGAGCAGATCGGGCGCGGCCGGGCGGCACACGGACCCGGAGCTCGCCGCCGAGCTGCGGTCCTCCTTCGACGACGACATCACCTCCGAGGACAGCTTCATCGCGTTCCTGGACGCCTGGTGGCCCGAGCTCACCCCGCGCGGGGTGCTCGCGGCGATGGGCGACGAGCGGCGCCTGGGCCGCTGGGCACGGCGGGACCTGACGCCCGGCGAGACCCGGCGCCTGGCCCGTTCGCTCTCCCGGCTCGACGCCACCGGCCACGGGCCGCTGTCGGTGCACGACGTGGCGCTCCTGGACGAGCTCCAGACGCTGCTCGGCACCCCGGCCAAGCCCAGGAAGAAGCGCGAGTACGACCCGCTGGACGCGCTCACGGGCCTTGAGGAGCTGATGCCGCAGCGCGAGGAGACCCAGCGCGAGCGCGCGGAGCGGCTGGCGCTGGAGCGCACCGAGTACGCGCACGTCATCGTCGACGAGGCGCAGGACCTCACGCCGATGCAGTGGCGCATGGTCGGCCGCCGGGGCCGCACGGCCACCTGGACGGTCGTCGGGGACCCGGCCCAGTCGTCCTGGTCCGACCCGGACGAGGCGGCCGCCGCGCGCGACGAGGCGCTGGGCTCCCGCCCGCGCCGCCGCTTCGAGCTGACCGTGAACTACCGAAATCCGGCCGAGATCGCGGAACTGGCCGCCCGGGTGCTGGCGTTGGCGATGCCGGGCATGAAGTCCCCGGCGGCGGTCCGCTCCACCGGCGTCGAGCCGCGCTTCGCGGTCGTACGGGACGACCTCGCCGAGTCCGTACGGGAGGAGGCGGCCCGTCTCCTCGACCAGGTCGACGGAACGGTCGGCGTGGTGGTCGCCATGCGGCGGCGCGAGCAGGCGGCGCGCTGGCTGGCCGGTCTCGGCGAGCGCGTGGTGGCGCTCGGCAGCCTGGAGGCGAAGGGGCTTGAGTACGACGCCACGGTGGTGGTCTCCCCGGCGGAGATCGCCGACGAGTCGCCCGCCGGGCTGCGCGTGCTGTACGTGGCGCTCACCCGGGCCACCCAGCAGCTCACCGTGATCTCCGGCGAGCGCGACGAGCCGGACGCGGACGGGGTGCCTGACCTGCTGCGGGACTGAGCGCGGAGAAACGGCGAAAAATACGCCGGGGTCAACTCGCGATGCTTGAATCACTTGCCGGGGTGGTTTGTTAGCCTGGGTACGGCACCGGCTCGATCCAAGCCCCCGGGCCCAACCTTAGTCGCTTCGAGCGACCACTTGCCGCGAGGCGAGCATGGCGGGCCGGTGTCTTAACGTGAGCGACAGGCCCACGTCATCTGCGGATGGCGTGGGCCTGTTGTAGTTTTCGGGGCTTCCGCCGATCGATCACCTCTCGTATGGTGGAAAGTGTTTTCCGGAATCATTGGCGCGTTACCGGCTACCAGCCAGTAGGTGCGAACATCGGATGGCGCTGACCGGCAACAGTCGGGGCGGCGTCAGCAACGAAGCTAGGGAAAGCAGAGGAACCCGGTCATGGCAACGGCGCCCAGCGTCTCGTACTCGATGACGGTCAGGCTGGAGGTGCCCGCCAGCGGTACGGCGGTCTCCCAGCTCACCACGGCCGTGGAGTCCTCCGGCGGTTCGGTCACCGGCCTCGACGTGACCGCCTCCGGCCACGAGAAGCTGCGGATCGACGTCACCATCGCGGCCACCTCCACCTCGCACGCCGACGAGATCGTCGAGAAGCTGCGCGGGATCGAGGGCGTCACCCTCGGCAAGGTCTCCGACCGTACGTTCCTGATGCACCTCGGCGGCAAGATCGAGATGCAGTCGAAGCACCCCATCCGCAACCGTGACGACCTCTCGATGATCTACACCCCGGGTGTCGCCCGGGTGTGCATGGCGATCGCCGAGAACCCCGAGGACGCCCGCCGCCTCACCATCAAGCGCAACTCCGTCGCGGTCGTCACCGACGGCTCGGCCGTCCTCGGCCTCGGCAACATCGGCCCCAAGGCCGCGCTCCCGGTCATGGAGGGCAAGGCGGCCCTCTTCAAGCGGTTCGCGGGCATCGACGCCTGGCCGCTCTGCCTGGACACCCAGGACACCGACGAGATCGTCGCGATCGTCAAGGCGATCGCCCCCGGCTTCGCGGGCATCAACCTGGAGGACATCTCCGCGCCGCGCTGCTTCGAGATCGAGGCCCGGCTGCGCGAGGCCCTCGACATCCCCGTCTTCCACGACGACCAGCACGGCACCGCGATCGTGGTGCTCGCCGCGCTGACCAACGCGCTGCGCGTGGTGGGCAAGGGCATCGGTGACGTACGGGTCGTCATGTCCGGTGCGGGCGCGGCCGGTACGGCCATCCTCAAGCTGCTGCTGGCGGCCGGCGTGAAGAACGCGGTCGTCGCCGACATCCAGGGCGTCGTCCACTCGGGCCGCGCGGACCTGGCCGGCGCCGACGGCGACTCCGACATGGCGTCGCTGCGCTGGATCGCCGAGAACACCAACCCGGAGGGCCTGACCGGGTCGCTGCGCGAGGCCGTGGTCGGCGCTGACGTCTTCATCGGCGTCTCCGCCCCCAACGTCCTGAACGGCGACGACGTGGCCGCGATGGCCGAGGGCGGCATCGTCTTCGCGCTCGCGAACCCCGACCCCGAGGTCGACCCGGCCGTCGCGCGCCAGAGCGCGGCCGTGGTGGCCACCGGCCGCTCGGACTTCCCGAACCAGATCAACAACGTGCTGGTCTTCCCCGGCGTCTTCCGCGGCCTCCTGGACGCCCAGTCGCGCACGGTCAACACGGACATGATGCTGGCCGCCGCGACCGCGCTCGCGAACGTGGTGACCGAGGACGAGCTGAACGCGAACTACATCATCCCGTCGGTCTTCAACGACAAGGTCGCGGGCGCGGTGGCGGGCGCGGTGCGCACGGCGGCCCAGGCCGCGCTCTAGGCACGTCGGGGGCGCGCGACGTGGGGCTGTGACCGGCCCCACGTCCGCCTGTCGTACGGCGCGTCGCGGGATGCGGGGCTGTGGGGCCGCCCGTAGGGTGGCGGACCATGAACCCGCATCCGCCCCTGCGGTTCCAGCGAGTCCCCAGGGAGTCGACGGAGCGTCACCACGACGGGGCTGTGGCGCTTTTCGTGTGACTCCGGAGGGTGCCGGATTGGCTTTCCCGCCACAGGTGGGGGCAGGATGCGTAACCGGGCGCGAGGGTCCGACACGGACCCGGGTCCGGGGACTGTCCGAGGGCCCTGGCAGCATCGGCTTCGCTGTACCCAACATGCGGCTTCCGCCGCGTGGCACGCCCCACAGGCAAGAAGAACACGGGAGTAAGAACATGAACCGCAGTGAGCTGGTGGCCGCGCTGGCCGACCGTGCCGAGGTGACCCGCAAGGACGCCGACGCCGTTCTGGCCGCTCTCGCCGAGACGGTCGGCGAGGTCGTCGCCAAGGGCGACGAGAAGGTCACCATCCCCGGCTTCCTGACCTTCGAGCGCACCCACCGTGCCGCTCGTACCGCTCGTAACCCGCAGACCGGCGACCCGATCGACATCCCGGCCGGCTACAGCGTGAAGGTCTCCGCGGGCTCGAAGCTCAAGGAAGCCGCGAAGGGCAAGTAAGCGCCCCTGGCAGGCCGCTTAGCTGAAAGACGAAGGGCGGCCACCCCCGTGGAGGGGGGTGGCCGCCCTTCGGCGTGGCCCGGCCCGGTGTTCGTCTGCGGGTTGTGTGTGGCGGGTCGCGCAGTTCCCCGCGCCCCTGAATGCGCCCCTTCGGGGGCGCCCAGGGGATGTCGCGCAGCGGCACTCAAGGGGCGCGGGGAACTGCGCGACCAGCCCAGGACGGCCCGCAGGCGAAGGGAGACCCGGGGCGCAGCCCCGAAGCGGGGACGGGGGCGCAGCCCCGGCGGGGGTACTGGGGGCGGAGCCCCCGTGAGCGGGGTGCGGGGGCCGCAGGCCCCGCGAGGGGGTCCGGGGCGTAGCCCCCGGGAAACAACTCCGCCCCCTCCCACCCCCCCCGGAGGGTTTGGGGAAGGGGCGGGATGGGGGCGGCTACGGTCAGCTCAGGGCGCCGTTGGGGAGCTCCACCTTCGCTCCCAGTTCCACCAACTTCTCCATGAAGTTCTCGTAACCGCGGTTGATCAGGTCGATGCCGTGCACCCGGGACGTCCCCTGGGCGGCCAGCGCGGCGATCAGGTACGAGAAACCGCCCCGGAGGTCCGGGATCACCAGATCGGCGCCCTGGAGCTTCGTGGGGCCGCTCACGACCGCGGAGTGCAGGAAGTTGCGCTGGCCGAAGCGGCAGTCCGAGCCGCCCAGGCACTCGCGGTACAGCTGGATGTGCGCGCCCATCTGGTTGAGCGCCGACGTGAAGCCGAGCCGCGACTCGTACACCGTCTCGTGGACGATGGACAGGCCCGTGGCCTGCGTGAGCGCCACGACCAGCGGCTGCTGCCAGTCGGTCTGGAAGCCGGGGTGCACGTCCGTCTCAAGGGCGATGGACTTGAGCGAGCCGCCGGGGTGCCAGAAGCGGATGCCCTCGTCGTCGATCTCGAAGGCGCCGCCGACCTTCCGGTACGTGTTCAGGAAGGTCATCATCGACCGCTGCTGGGCGCCGCGGACGTAGATGTTGCCCTCGGTCGCCAGCGCGGCGGACGCCCAGGAGGCGGCCTCCAGCCGGTCCGAGAGGGCGCGGTGCGTGTAGCCGCCGAGCTTGTCGACACCGGTGATCCGGATCGTCCGGTCGGTGTCCATGGCGATGATCGCGCCCATCTTCTGCAGTACGCAGATGAGGTCCTCGATCTCGGGCTCCACGGCGGCGTTGGAGAGCTCGGTCACACCCTCGGCCAGCACGGCCGTCAGCAGGACCTGCTCGGTCGCGCCCACCGACGGGTACGGCAGCCGGATCTTGGTGCCGCGCAGCCGCTGCGGGGCCTCCAGGTACTGGCCGTCGTCGCGCTTCTCGATGGTCGCGCCGAACTGTCGCAGCACCTCGAAGTGGAAGTCGATCGGCCGGCCGCCGATGTCGCAGCCGCCCAGGCCCGGGATGAAGGCGTGGCCGAGCCGGTGCAGCAGCGGGCCGCAGAGCAGGATCGGGATGCGCGACGAACCCGCGTGCGCGTCGATGTCGGTGACGTTCGCGCTTTCGACGTGCGACGGGTCGAGGATCAGCTCGCCCGGCTCGTCGCCGGGGCGGACCGTGACGCCGTGCAGCTGCAGCAGGCCGCGTACGACGCGTACGTCGCGGATGTCGGGCACATTGCGCAGCCGGCTCGGGCCGCTGCCGAGCAGGGCGGCGACCATCGCCTTCGGCACGAGGTTCTTCGCGCCGCGGACGCGGATCTCGCCCTCCAGCGGGGTGCCGCCGTGGACAAGCAGTACATCGTCTGTGCCGGTCATGAATCTCGCGTTCCGGAATCGTCGGACAGGGGGCCAGGGAAAAGGGTAAGGGGCTTCTACCCATGTCCTGTAAGGCCAAGGGGGGTTCGCAACAGTAATGAATTCGCCACAACACGCTCCGCTGAGGTGAGTTCGGCGGAGGGTCACCACTGGAGCGGCCGCCCGGGCACGGACTGTGCACACCGCAGGACGGTGGCCGAAAAGCCCGTGCGCCCCATTGCTGCCGTGCGCTCCCCCCAGGAGGCGAAGATGCGGGATCATGTCCGCATGACCGAGGTGTCCTCGCTCACAGGGCGGCTGCTCGTCGCCACCCCCGCCCTCGCGGATCCGAACTTCGACCGCGCGGTGGTGCTGCTCCTCGACCACGACGAGGAGGGCTCGCTCGGTGTGGTCCTCAACCGTCCGACCCCGGTGGGCGTCGGCGACATCCTGGAGCCGTGGGCGTCCCTGGCCGGTGAGCCCGGGGTGGTCTTCCAGGGCGGCCCGGTCTCCCTGGACTCCGCGCTCGGCGTCGCCGTGATCCCCGGTGACGAGGGTCCGCTGGGCTGGCGCCGGGTGTACGGGGCGATCGGCCTGGTCGACCTGGAGGCGCCGCCGGAGCTGCTCGCCGCCGCCCTCGGCTCGCTGCGGATCTTCGCCGGGTACTCGGGCTGGGGCCCGGGCCAGCTGGAGGCCGAGCTGACCGACGGGGCCTGGTACGTGGTGGAGTCCGAGCCGGGCGACGTCTCGTCCCCGGAGCCGGAGTCCCTGTGGCGGGCGGTGCTGCGCCGCCAGCGCAGCGAACTGGCGATGGTGGCGACGTACCCGGACGACCCTTCGCTGAACTGATGCCGCCGCGCTTCAGTACGCTAGGAACTTATGAGCACTCTTGAGCCCGAGCGCGGGGCAGGTACGGGGACCCTCGTAGAGCCGACACCGCAGGTGTCGAACGGCGACGGCGACCACGAGCGCTTCGCCCACTACGTCCAGAAGGACAAGATCATGGCGAGCGCGCTCGACGGGACCCCCGTCGTCGCGCTCTGCGGCAAGGTCTGGGTGCCGGGCCGTGACCCGAAGAAGTACCCGGTCTGCCCGATGTGCAAGGAGATCTACGAGTCCATGGGCGCCGGTGGCGACAAGGACAAGGACAAGGGCGGCAAGGACAAGAAGTAGGTCCTGCCGAGCCCCCTTCTCGGCCCGGAGTTCGTCTGCGGGCGGCGGGGGCTGGTCGTGCCCACGCGGCGGAGCCGCACATGTCACGGTCCCGCGCCCCTCAAGGGCGTACGTACGGCCCCCAGGGTGTGCCCTCGGGGCCGTGCGCGTTGCGTCTACCGTGTGGCCTCATGGCCGTGACTTCCGCAGACCTGATCCCCGCGCCGGTCTCCGTCGACGGCCCCTGGCGCCGTGTCTTCGTCCTGGGCCCGGACACGGCCCTGGTCGCCGCCCCCGGCACCGAAGGCGTCGCGCGCTGGCTGCGCTCCACCCTGGGCGCCGCGCTCGCCCGTGAGCTCCCGCCGGGGGAGGCGGGTACGCCGGGGGCCATCGTCCTCCGTATCGACTCCGGCCTCGCCCCGGAGGCGTACCGCCTCAGCGTCACCCAGCGCGTCGAGATCGTCGGCGGCAGCGCGGCCGGGGTGTTCTGGGGCGCGCAGACACTGCGTCAACTGCTCGGCCCCGACGCGTACCGCAAGGCGTGCGCGGACCCGGGCGCCCGGTACGGCATCACGTGGCAAGTGATCGAGGACGCGCCCCGGTTCGCCTGGCGCGGTCTGATGCTGGACGTTTCACGCCACTTCATGCCCAAGGACGGGGTGCTGCGCTACCTCGACCTGCTCGCCGCGCACAAGCTCAACGTCTTCCACTTCCACCTCACCGACGACCAGGGCTGGCGCATCGAGATCAAGCGCTTCCCGAGGCTGACGGAGGTCGGCGCCTGGCGCGCGCGGACCAAGTACGGCCACCGCGCCTCGGAGTTGTGGGACGAGATGCCGCACGGCGGCTTCTACACCCAGGACGACATCCGCGAGATCGTCGCGTACGCCGCCGAGCGGCATATCTCCGTGGTTCCGGAAATCGACATCCCGGGCCACTCGCAGGCGGCCATCGCCGCCTACCCGGAACTGGGCAACACCGACGTCATCGACACGACCCGCCTCTCCGTCTGGGACACCTGGGGCGTCAATCCGAACGTACTCGCCCCCACTGACAACACCCTCCGCTTCTACGAGGGAGTCCTGGAGGAGGTGCTCGCCCTCTTCCCCGCCACGACTTCGCCGTTCGTCCACATCGGCGGCGACGAGTGCCCCAAGGATCAGTGGAAGGCGTCGCCCGCCGCCCAGGCCCGTGTCAAGGAGCTCGGGCTCGCGGGCGAGGACGGGCTCCAGTCCTGGTTCATCCGCCACTTCGACCGCTGGCTGACAGACCGGGGCCGCCGCCTCATCGGCTGGGACGAGATCCTGGAGGGCGGGCTGGCGCCCGGCGCGGCCGTCTCCTCCTGGCGCGGCTACGCGGGCGGCATCGAGGCCGCGCGGGCGGGCCACGACGTCGTCATGTGCCCCGAGCAGCAGGTCTACCTGGACCACCGGCAGGCGGCCGGGCCCGACGAGCCGATGCCCATCGGATACGTACGGACCCTGGAGGACGTCTACCGCTTCGAGCCCGTGCCGCCCGAGCTGACCGAGGCCGAGGCGCGGCACGTGCTCGGCACTCAGGCCAATGTCTGGACCGAGGTGATGCAGGACCAGGCACGCGTGGACTACCAGGTGTTCCCCCGGCTCGCGGCGTTCGCGGAGGTGGCGTGGTCGGCGCTGCCCGCCCCCGCCGCACGCGATTTCGCCGGATTCGAGCGGCGAATGCGGTCGCACTACGCCCGACTTGACGCCCTCGGCGTCGCCTACCGGCCCCCCGGCGGCCCGTTGCCCTGGCAAAAGCGCCCCGCCCCCGAAAAGATGAAAGGCAGTCTCGGACGCCCGATCGACGGGTCGCCCCCAAACGTGTGAGCCGGGGCGCAAGAGGGGGTCGGGCGGCCCGGGAGCCTGGGAACGTGACCGGTGACTGTTCCGCACTGTCCTGCACTGTTCCGCACGGATAAGTCGCACAACAGCCGTGAATCCGGACCATTCCCCTGGTCGGGGACGGATCTGTCCTTCGCGGACCCTCGCGTCGGGCGGCTCGGAAGATGTGCCAGAGTTGCCACCTCCGGGCTGTGAGCACGTACGGTACGGCCACGCACAGGCACACACAGTCGGGACAGTCGGGACGGCCGGGACACCGGGAAGGGGCAGCTGGGTTGACCACGCACGCACCGCAGGCGGCGCAGTCGGTGACACTGCCGGCCTCGCTCGACGAGGCCGTGGCGGCGCTCGCCGCCATGCCCGCCGCCGTGCCCGTCGCGGGCGGCACCGATCTGATGGCGGCGGTGAACCGGGGCCTGCTGCGCCCCGCGGGCCTCGTCGGCCTCGGCCGCATCAACGACATCCGCGGCTGGCAGTACCAGGACGGCCACGCGCTCCTCGGCGCGGGGCTCACGCACGCGCGGATGGGGCGCCCGGACTTCGCGGCGCTCATCCCGGCGCTCGCGGCGGCCGCGCGCGCCGCCGGTCCCCCGCAGATCCGCAACGCGGGCACCCTCGGCGGCAACGTCGCGTCGGCGGCGCCCACCGGCGACGCGCTGCCCGTACTCGCCGCGCTCGAAGCCACCCTGGTCATCGCCGGTCCCGAGGGCGCCCGCCGGGAGATCCCGGTCTCGCACCTGCTGGCCGGGCGGGAGATGCTCGCCCCCGCCGAACTCATCGGCCACGTCCGCGTGCCGCTGCTGCACGCCCCGCAGGTCTTCCTCAAGGCGACCGGCCGCACCGGCCCCGGCCGCGCCACCGCCTCGGTGGCCGTCGTCCTGGACCCGGCCCGGCGCGGGGTGCGCTGCGCGGTGGGCGCGATCGCACCGATGCCGCTGCGGCCCCTGGAGGCCGAGCGCTGGATCGCCTCCCTGATCGACTGGGACGGCGAGCGGGCGGCGCTGGCCCCGGAGGCGCTCAACGCCTTCGGCGAGTACGTGGCAGCCGCCTGCATCCCGGACCCGGTACCGGCGGCAGACGGCACGGAGCCCCCCGCGCTGTCTCCCGCCGTACTGCACCTGCGGCGCACGGTCGCCGCGCTGGCCCGACGAGCACTGGGGAGGGCGCTGTCGTGAGCGACAACCACGGCGACAACCGCGAGCGAGGGACGGGCGGCTGGCAGCCGGTCCCGCAGGGCGGCGAGTACGACGACGGCGCGACCGCCTTCGTCCAGCTGCCCGCGGACCTGGACGCGCTGCTCGGCGGCGACCCGCTGGCCGCGCCGGGCCACGGCTATGTGCCGCCGATGATCGTGCCGTTGACGCCCGCCGCCGCGACCGACCCGGCCGCGACCGGCGCCTGGACGATCCCGGCGCCGCCCGAGCCGGACCGGGGCGAGAGCCAGGTGCGGTCGGTGCAGTGGCCCGACGCGTCGGCCGTGCCCGCGCCCCCGCACCCGGCCCCGCTGGGCGACCTGCCGCAGGACCGGCACGCCACCGGCCAGTGGAACTTCTCCGACGACGCCTCGCTGACCGGCCAGTGGACGATCCCGGTCGCCGATGGCGAACTGCCGGATGAATCCGGCGAATTCAGTACATCCTCGCTCATTGAGCAGTGGGGTACGACGCCTCCGGCGACCCTGCCCGGCGGCGCGTCCGCGCCCTGGGCGACGGAGCAGCCGCAGCCCGAGCCCGAGCCCGACCATGCCGTGGAGGCGGAGGCCGCCGACGCGCGCGTGGCGGACTTCGCCGAGCAGGCGCACCAGGCGCACCGGGCGGCCACGGGAGCCCACCACCAGGCGTCCCTGGACCTCTCCGCGCCCGCCGAGTTCGCCGCCCCCGCGGACGTCTCCGCGCCCGTGGACTTCCCGGCCCCCGCGCCCGTACGCCCGGAACCCGTCCTGTCCTGGAACCCGCCCGGCCCCGGGGCGACCCTGCCGGGCGGCGCGCCCGCGCCCTGGTCGGCCGCGCTGGCGACGGACGTACGGGAGGAGCCGCGCGAGGACGTACGGGCCGAGGCGGACCCGACGGACGCGACCGGCGAGGACACGGCAGACGAGGACATGCCGGGTGCGGACCCGGCCGACGCCCCCGCGCCCGCCGCCGAGCCGCTGCCCGAGCCCGTCCACGCGCCGCAGGCACAGGCCCAGCCGCTCCCGGAGCCGGAGCCCGAGCCCACACCGGAACCCGTACGGGAAGCGGCACCGGACCCCGCCCCCGAGCCCGTAGCCATCCCCCTCCCCGCCCCCGAGCCGGAGCCGGTTCTGCCGCCCGCCGCCGACCTGGAGCACCCCCGTGCCTCCTACGTCCTGCGCGTCAACGGCACCGACCGGCCCGTCACCGAGGCGTGGGTCGGCGAGTCCCTGCTCTATGTGCTGCGCGAGCGGCTCGGCCTCGCCGGGGCCAAGGACGGCTGCTCGCAGGGCGAGTGCGGCGCCTGCAACGTGCAGGTCGACGGCCGTCTGGTCGCCTCCTGCCTGGTGCCCGCGGCCACCGCCGCCGGCTCCGAGGTGCGTACGGTCGAGGGCCTCGCCGTCGACGGCGAACCCTCCGACGTGCAGCGCGCGCTCGCCGAGTGCGGGGCCGTGCAGTGCGGCTTCTGCATCCCGGGCATGGCCATGACCGTCCACGACCTGCTCGAAGGCAACCACGCCCCGACCGAGCTGGAGACCCGGCAGGCGCTCTGCGGCAACCTCTGCCGCTGCTCCGGCTACCGGGGCGTGCTCGACGCCGTACGTGAGGTGGTGGCCGGGCGCGAGGCGCAGTCGGCCGCCGCGAGCGAGGCGGCGGGGCAGACGTCCGGGCACCCGGTCGCGCGCCCGGCCGGAAATCCGGCCGGGAACATCGAAGAAGCCCGCATTCCGCATCAGGCGGGGCCCGGCGCGGGCGGCGTCCAGCCCCCGCACACCCACGACGGAGGCATGGCGTGAGCAACGACGCAGCCACCGCGACGACCGCGGTGGTCGACGGGACGGGCACCGGCCCGGAGCAGCCGCCCGTGCCCGGCCACGGGCTCGGCGCCTCGCTCCGCCCCGCCGACGCGCGCGCCAAGACCGAGGGCACCTTCCCGTACGCCTCCGACCTCTGGGCCGAGGGCCTGCTGTGGGCGGCCGTGCTGCGCTCGCCGCACGCCTCGGCCCGTATCGTCGCGATCGACACCTCGGCCGCGGTCGACATGCCGGGCGTACGGGCCGTGGTGACCCACGCCGACGTGCCCGGCGACGCCGCGCACGGCCGGGGCATCGCGGACCGCCCGGTCTTCGCCGCCGACGTCGTACGCCACCACGGCGAGCCGATCGCGGCGGTGGCCGCCGACCACCCCGACACGGCCCGCCTCGCGGCGGCGGCGATCGCGGTCGAGTACGAGTTGCTCGAACCGGTCACCGACCCCGAGAAGGCGTTCGCCGCCGAACCCCTGCACCCCGACGGCAACTTGATCCGCCACATCCCGCTCCAGTACGGCGACCCGGACGTCACCGGCGAGGTCGTGGTGGAGGGCCTGTACCGGATCGGCCGCCAGGACCCGGCGCCGATCGGCGCCGAGGCGGGGCTCGCGGTGCCGCGCCCCGACGGCGGCGTGGAGATCTACACCGCGTCCACCGACCCGCACGCCGACCGCGACCTCGCGGCGGCGTGCTTCGGCCTGGACCCGGAGCGCGTGAAGGTGGTCGTCACCGGCGTCCCCGGCGCCACCGGCGACCGCGAGGACTCCGGCTTCCAGCTCGCGCTCGGCCTGCTCGCGCTGCGGACCGGCTGCCCGGTGAAGCTGACGGCGACCCGCGAGGAGTCGTTCCTGGGCCACGCCCACCGCCACCCGACTCTGCTGCGCTACCGCCACCACGCGGACGCGGAGGGCCGTCTGGTGAAGGTGGAGGCACAGATCCTGCTGGACGCGGGCGCGTACGCGGAGGCCTCGTCCGAGTCGCTGGCGGCCGCGGTGGCATTCGCCTGCGGCCCGTACGTGGTCCCGCACGCCTTCGTCGAGGGCTGGGCGGTCCGGACGAACAACCCGCCCTCCGGCCACGTCCGGGGCGAGGGCGCGATGCAGGTGTGCGCGGCCTACGAGGGCCAGATGGACAAACTGGCGGCCAAACTGGGCCTGGACCCGGCGGAGCTGCGCCTGCGCAACGTACTGGCGACGGGTGACCTGCTCCCCACCGGCCAGACGGTGACGTGCCCGGCCCCCGTGGCCGAACTCCTCACCTCCGTACGGGACTTCCCCCTCCCGACCCTCCCCAAGGACGACCCCGAGGACGACTGGCTGCTGCCGGGCGGCCCCGAGGGCGCGGGCGAGCCGGGCGCGGTCCGCCGGGGCGTCGGCTACGCGCTCGGCATGGTGCACATGCTGGGCGCCGAGGGCAGGGACGAGGTGTCGACGGCCACGGTCAAGGTGCAGGACGGCGTGGCCACGGTGATCTGCGCTGCGGTGGACACGGGCCAGGGCTTCACCACCCTCGCCCGCCAGATCGTCCAGGAGACGCTGGGCATCGAGGAGGTGCACGTGGCCCCGGTCGACACGGACCAGCCCCCCGCGGGCCCGGCGTCGCACGGCCGCCACACGTGGGTGTCGGGCGGAGCGGTGGAACGAGCGGCGAAAATGGTCCGCACGCAACTCCTCCAGCCCCTGGCGCACAAGTTCGGCATGTCGACGGAGCTGCTCCAGATCGCCGACGGCAAGATCACGTCGTACGACGGCGTCCTCTCCACGACGGTCACCGAGGCGATGGACGGCAAGGAACTCTGGGCCACGGCCCAGTGCCGCCCGCACCCCACCGAGCCCCTGGACGAGACGGGCCAGGGCGACGCCTTCGTCGGCCTCGCCTTCTGCGCGATCCGCGCGGTGGTGGACGTGGACATCGAGCTGGGCTCGGTACGGGTGGTGGAACTGGCGGTCGCGCAGGACGTGGGCCGGATCCTGAACCCCGGCCAGCTGGTGGCACGTATCGAGGCGGGCGTGACGCAGGGCGTGGGCGCGGCCCTGACGGAGAACCTCCGCACGGCCCGCGGCCTGGTCCGCCACCCCGACCTCACGGGCTACGCCCTCCCCACGGCCCTGGACGCCCCCGACATCCGCATCGTGAAGCTGGTGGAGGAGCGCGACGTGGTGGCCCCCTTCGGCGCGAAGGCGGCGAGCGCGGTCCCGGTGGTGACGTCCCCGGCGGCGGTGGCGTCGGCGGTACGGGCGGCTACGGGGCGGCCGGTGAACCGGCTGCCTATTCGGCCTCAGGCGGCGGTGGTTGTGGCGGGGGTGTAGGCGGGCTAGGGGTTGGTGTGCGGCCGGGTGGGACGACTTCGTCCCACCCGGCTTACGTCAGACGTGCTCTTGCTTGGCGCCCGAGGGTAGGAGGCAGGGAGTCGCGACGATGAGCACCAGCAAGTTCTCGGCTACATCCCCGGCCGATACGAAGTGGTGCTCCTTGGGGTGGGTGGCGTCGACCAGATTGGCTGGATCCTTGCTCGGGTCCGAGCGGTAGCCCTGAATCTCGAAGCCCTGGCTCTTCAGTGCGTCCCGGATGTCCCGGATGGCCTCCGCGTGCTGAGCGCGGGGGAGCGTGGCTCGTACCGAGTAGTGCAGTGTGAAGCGGCCATCGTCGGCGGACTCGCCGTTTTTGCCGATGCAGTTGCTGTAATCCGCTGTCGGCTTGGCGGTCTTGGGATCCAGCGTGGCCTTCGCCGTACGGGTCATGGAGTCGGTCCAGTGCTTGGCCCACTCCTCCGCCTTCTCCTTGCTCATGCGCGGCAGCGGAGCGTTGGCTTCCTTCTTGTCGGACATGCAGCCTCCCAGCAGCAGGGTCAGCGCCAGCGCGGCAGCGCTCCGGCGGGGTGTGGTCCAGAGCATCAGCCCATGCCTCCGGTCTCTGGCGTCTTGCCCGCGATGATGCGGCCCTGATTCTCCAGGCTCTGGCTTCCGCCGTCCCAGTAGCCACTGTGCCCGCTGGTGTCGACGTACATCCGCTGTGCCCCGAATCCCGGTTCCTTCGGGTCGGCGCCGAGAGACGCGCCTGAGAGCAGGTTGGAGACGAAGTCGTCGCTTGCGGCGCCTACCCATAGGTGCCGGGGATCCATGTGCAACTGGTCGGCGCGTTTGACGGTCAGGCCAGGGCTCCCGACTACCACGGCGTCGTCGGCGCCCAGGCCGTCTCCTCCGGCGTCGGCGGCGCCCACGGTGGTGGAACCGTAGCTGTGTCCGAGCACGGTGAGGTGGGTGGGCTGATCGCCTTGGTGTGCGGCGCGGAGGCCGTGGGTGAAGTCCCGCAGTCTCCCGGCGCCCTCCTTGGCCCGGTGGTCGCTGGCGATGCCTGGGCTCAGATCGGCGGAACCCACGCTGTCCGTGTTGAGTTCAGGGGCGTTGTAGTCGAGCCAGGACACCACGGCGACGTCTGTGGTGCCGTTGGTGCCGTTCCACCGGCCGGCCGCGCTCTGTAGTGTGCCGACCCGGTCGATATCGCCCCCCACGCTGTCCAGTTGGTGGCTTGTCCCAGACACGAAGACGGCCGTGTGCTTCGCCGTATCCGGGTTGCCGACCGAGACGACCGCCGTTCCGTCTTTCGAGAGGCCGTACTTGAGCAGATAGAGCCGCTTGTCCGGGGGCGCCACATCCGCTTGGTCCAGCTTGTCCTTGAGCTTGCTCAGCGAGCCGTACAAGTACCGGTCGTGGTAGCCGAGGCTGCCCTCCCGTAGTGCGTAGTCGTTGAGCTGCATATCCAGGTTGGTGCGGTTCGCCGTGTCCCGGGCGGCGGAGGGCAGGCCGTCCATGGTGCCGAGCCGTTCGGGGAACGCGGCAAGGTACATCTCCCGGTCCTCGATGTGTAGCCCGGCCCACCAGTCCGCGGTCTGCTGAGGATCCTTTCCGTCAGGGATGGCCTTCTTGCCGAGCCCGAGGAATTCCCCGACCCGTACGGCGTCCTCGCGCGCGTGGTCGGCTCCGTACCGCTTGTCCAGATCGAAGGGATCGATCTGGTACAGGAGTTCGGCGGCTTGAGTGCAGACGGTCGAGGCTTCCAGAACAGCCGCGTCGATGCGGGCCCGGAAGCCGCCCAGCCCGGCGTTCGCCTGCTGCTGTATGCCTTGGTAGTCCGGGTCGTTGTGGTACTTCGGGTCGACCGCTTCCACCGCCTCCACCCAGCCATCGACCCGGACCTTGTGCCCGGCCTTCTCCGCGTCGGCGACCGCGTTGCGCAACTTGCGCTGGGATTCCTGCATACGGGTGCTGAGCGCGTCCAGAACGGCGTAGATGAGCTGGGCGTTGGTCTTCCCGGTCCCCAGCTTGCTCTCGGTGGCTTCGAGGGCGGCGAAACCGTAGTCGGCTCCGACTCCTGCCCAGCCAGCCTTGTGTAGCGGCCCTGTTACGTGCTTCCCGCTGCCCGTCTGAGTGTCGCCCAGCTTCTTGGCCAGATTCTGCCAGGAGTCGGCTGCGGCTTCCAGCTCGGCGAAGTTCTGATGGAGCAGTTGTGCGAAGAGTTCTGGCATGCCGCGCTCACCAGCCCGTGAAGCAGCGGCCGACGTCGAGGTCGTTGATGCTGTGGTGGTCGGCCAGCAGGCGCAGCCCCTCGGCATGCTCGGTCAGCCGACCCTGCAACGTGGTGAGCGCATCGCCCCAGCCGGTGCCGGTGGCGTCCAGCCTGCCCCTGACTGGCCAGGCTTTCAGCGAGGCAGCGGCGGCAGCGGTGTCGTCGATCGCCTTCGTCAGTATCGGCCGCAAATCGGTGACCAGACTGTCGGCCGCGCCTGCGGAGGCTTTGAGCTCGCTTGCGCGGATATTGAGGTCGTCCGCCATATTCCTCTCCCCCTGACTGCACGCACTGGCGGGCCTGCCCACCCTCATGGCCACGAGCTACCTGCCCGTCCCTGGCGTCTCCCCTGTGGCCGCGAGAACGACCCTAATGAGAGCCCTGTGCGCCTCCGCAAGCGCGAGCTGGTGCCTGGCCGAAAATCGTATGCTCGCGCGTAGCATCGTCGCCTCCACCCGCGCAAGAGTTCCGGTGCCCAGTTTGCCCAACTGTCGGTCTGTGCAAGGACTCAGAGGGGAGAGGAGGCTGCCGGAATGTCGGAGGTGCTGGCTACAGTTACTTCTGAAGCAGTGGGGGAACGGGGAACGGGGAGGCAACTGTGGCGCAGGACGGCGGGGACGTGGGGCCCGGGGTGAACACGCTGGCACCGGTGCTCGCACTGATGCCGGGCATCGGCGGGGCGGCCGGCGCCGCTGTCCTGGCGGCGGCCGACCTCGCGCGCGAGGCCGAGTCGATGCTCACCTTCAAGAAGCGGGTCGACGCGCTGCTCACCAAGCTCAACGACTCGGAGGCCGCGTCGACCAAGATCAACGCGGACCGCCTGGCCAAGTCCGAGCTGGGCCCGGAGGACCTCAAGGAGAGCGCGTTCCTGTACGGCGTGTACGAGGTCGTCCACGACCAGATCGGCCAGCTCTCCAAGGCGCTCGGTATGCAGATCGAGGGCCTGTGCATCGCGGTCCTGGCGGCGGAGAACGGCTACGACGGCGTGGACGCGGACGTACGGGACCGGATGCGGGCGATCAGCGGGGAACTGCACCGCCAGCAGGAGCTGTACGGGACGGACACGCCCGGCGCGGCTGCGCCCAAGGCGCCGGCGCCGGACAAGGGTGCGACGGGCGGGTCGATCTGATGCGGGCCGATGCGGCGCTGGTCGATGCGATGTGGCTCGATGTGACGGGGGTCGGCCCCATGGGGCGCGGATTGCAGGGGATGGCGGTGCGGCGACATGGCTGAGAACAAGGGGCAGGGGCAGGGGCCGGGGCGGGACCGGGGGCAGGGGGCGCCGAAGGCGCCGCCGGTGGAGCGGACGGACTTCGAGCACAAGTCGCATCAGGAACTCTGGACCATGGTCCAGGGCATGAAGGGCGACTCGGCGTCCCTCCTCGCCAAGAAGCTCGCCGACGCGGCCGCGACGATCACCGAGATCGGTGACGACCTGAAGACCCACATGAGCCGCGTCGTCTGGACGGGCGAGGGCGCGAAGGCGTTCACCGACTGGGGCCACGACGCGGCGATGGCCACGCTGGGCCTGGGCCAGTACAGCCACGCGGCGTCGACCCATCTCGACGCCGTCACGAATGCCATCGCCCAGGTCAAGTCCTCGGTCCCGGTGTACGACCCCGCCCTGAAGAAGGAAGCCACCGACACCCAGAAGCTGTACGTCGCCGCCCACCACGACCCCGACGGCCAGAAGGACGCGAGGGACGCCTCGGCCAAGCTGACCGGCCTCAACGAGAAGATGGAGGGGCAGCGGCAGGAGGCGGTACGGGAGCTCAAGCGGTTGGCGGATGCGTATGTGCAGTCGGGGGAGCAGATAGCGGCGTTGCGGCCGCCGGTGTTTCCGGCGCCGCCGGCGGTGTTTGTGCCGGGGCGCGAGTTCGGCAACACCCAGTACACCGGAGGTGCATCCGGCGGAACGAGTGCGGGCCACCGGACCACCGGGCCGACGAGCGCTCCGGCTCGCCAGGAGTACACCGGACCAACGAGCGTCCATAAGCCGGACGCGCCGAAGGGGACGACTGTGTCGCCGTCCCTGCCGACACCGATGACTCCGGACCACCACGTAGCCAGCACGGCGATCGACAGCGTGAACACGCTGCCATCGACGCCTCCGGTCGTTCCCACCGGCCCCGGCGTTCCGCCCACCTCGCCTCCTGTCGGCAAGCCGGATGGCTGGATGCCACCCGTTGGGCCCATGCCACCCACGTTCGGCGGCGGCAAGACCGGTCTGCCGGCCCCCGGTGTCGTGGGCGGACGTCAGGCGACGGGCGGCATGCGCGGACCGGGGCTGCCGAACCAGAGCACCGTGGGCGGCCTGCCCCCGAGCAAGCTCCCGCGTGAGAACGGCATCGTCGGCGGCCGCCAGGTACCGCCCAGCGCCGGTCGTCCGACGAACGGCATCCCCCGGGGTACTGTCGTGGGCCACGAAGGCACGACGCAGGGCCGACCGCCGATGGCCCACGGACCGGGCGGCGGCACCGGCGGGGGCGGCTCCAGAGGAGGGTTCTCCGGCGGACGCCGCCTGGCGGGCGAGCCCGGCGGCATCGTCGGTGGTCGCCCGACCGAGCCCGGAACCAGAAGCGGGCGCCCCTTCACCGAGGGCGGCTCCGGTCTCGTACGCAACGCGGAAGGCGGCTCTCAGGCAGGTCGGGCCGGGCGAGGCGGCATGATCCCGCCTGGCATGCACGGTGCCGCCGGTCGGCGGGACGAGCGCGGAGGCGAGCGTCCCGACTACCTCACCGAGGACGAAGAGACCTGGCAGCAGAGCGACCGCCGTATTGTGCCGCCTGTAATCGACTGAGCCCGTACGAAGGAAGCGCATGCCTACCAGCAGCCATCGAGTCATGAGGCACGGCCGTGCCGTGTCCGTCGCCTTGGGGGCCCTGCTGGTAGGCATTGCCGCCACGCCCGCCCACGCCGACACGGTCCGCGAGCGGCAGTGGCATCTCGACGCCATGCAGGCGAACGAGATGTGGAAGATCAGTACGGGCAAGGGCGTCACCGTCGCTGTCCTCGACAGCGGTGTCGAGGACAACCTCGACGACCTGAAGGGGCAGGTCCTCCCGGGGCTCAATCTTTCAAGGGAACCTGGGGACGAGCACACCGGCTACTCAAGTCACGGCACGAGCATGGCCGCATTGATCGCAGCAACGGGAAAGCGGGCCGGTGGCGACGGCTCGTTTGGTCTCGCGCCCGGCGCGAAGATTTTGCCGATCAGGCTTCCGAAGGAGAATGAAGGGACGAAGCTGGCACAGAACGTCCCACTGTTCCTTGAGAAGTTGAGCGAGGGCATTCGCTACGCGGCGGATCACGGTGCCAAGGTGATCAACATTTCACAAGGTGTGCCGGAAACTTCGGACGAGCTCACCAGTGCGGTGAAGTACGCCTTGGACAAGGGGTCTTTGATCTTCGCCGGTGTCGGCAACAGCGGAGACAAGGGCAACCCGGTGGAATATCCGGCCGCAACCCCTGGCGTCGTGGGCTTGTCAGCCGTAGACCGAAAGATCGACGCGACCAAGGAGTCGGAACACGGCCCTCAGGTCGACCTCGCAGCCCCCGGCGACGAGATGACCCACGCCTGCGGCGGCGGCACCCACATCTGTCTGAGCCACGGCACCAGCGACGCCACCGCCCTCGCCTCCGCCTCCGCCGCCCTGATCTGGTCCAAGTACCCCCAGTGGACCAACAACCAGGTCCTCCGAGTCATGCTCAACACGGCCGGCGGCCCCCGGAACGGGGAAAAGCGCACGGACTACATCGGGTACGGAGTCGTCCGCCCCCGTATCGCCCTGACGAGCCCCGGCGACCCCGGCCCGGCGAACGAGTACCCGCTCCCCGACCTGGCCGCAGCCAACACCAACTCCCCTTCCCCGCAAGCACCGTCCACCCCTCCCACCACTGCTGCTAAGCCGACCATCCCGCCGGCGTCCTCCACGACCGACGGCGACAGCGGCGGCAACACAGGCCTGTGGATCGGGCTGGGGGCGGTGGCCGTCGTCGGGGTGGCCGTGGCCGTACCGCTCGTACGGTCGCGGCGGCGCCGCACCACGTAGAACAGGGCGCCTCCGTCAACCCACCCGCCCCATCCCAGCCATTCAGGGGGGATGAAACGGCCACGTAACCCCATAGCCGGACCATGTGCTGGCGCGAAGAGCGCGGCGTCCGTACGTTATGGAAACGGTAAAGAGCTGTCCGGGGGCGTACGGGGGCGGGATCCGCATGTCGTTCGAGGAAGAGTGGCGCGAGGCGCACGCCAGCGCGGCCGCCAACGTGGCCATGCGGCTGAATCGCGCCGACAACGGGCCGAGCGGGACGAACGGCCCCGGCGGCGCCGACCTCAGCGTCCAGCGCGACGACCTCGGTGTGGTCGGCGGGGACGCCTTCAAGCTCCACGACGGGCTCAAGCGCGACGGAAATCACGCACGCGAATCCACCGGCGCCGCCGCGACCGCCCTCAGCGCCCGCAACTTCACCAGCGGCGGCGAGTTGGCGAAGGTCCGCACCAAGTGGGACACCCAGCTGCGCACGCTCAGCGACGCCTGCGCGCAGATCTCCAACCACCTCGACTACTCGATGGCTGCCCACGCCAAGGACGACGAGCGCGTCGGAGGCGAGCTGATCGCCGTGTCGCGGATCGATGAGTACCTGAAGTAGGCCGCCGCACTTAACGGACTTCGAGCCACCAAGGTCGGTATCAGGACATGCTCACGTACGACGACGTGGTGAACGCGCCGCTCGACAAGTTGAAGACGGCGGTCGACGACTGGTCGGACATGGTCACCAGACTGAAGACCCTCGCCGAAGAGGCCCGCAAGGGGATGAAGGCTCACGCTGACGCGGCTGACTGGGCCGGGGTGAACGCGGGTGTGACCAGGCAGTTCATCGACAAGACGGCCAAGGAGTTCGAGGACGCGGCGGCGGAGGCGAAGGGGATCCACGCGGTACTGGCGGACGGGTACGCGGCGTTCAAGCGGGCGAAGGACGAGTTACACAAGATCGTCGATGGCTCGGAGAAGTCCGGCATCGTCGTGGACGCGCAGGGGCGGGTCACCGCCCGCTACTCCGTCGCCGGAGACTACGCCGCGCATCACACCGCCCCCGGCGTCTCCCTCGATCTCGACCTCAAGCGGCAGAACGACGCCGTTGCCGAGTGGCAGGGCCGTATCAAGGTGATCGTGGAGGAGTGCGGTGAGGCGGACGAGTCGTTGCGGCGGGCCCTGGCGGCGAACGACGGGAGCGAGAACGACTTCGCCACGCCGAAGTTCAGCGGCCTGGAGGACGAGAAGGCGGCTCGGGCCGTCGAACTGGCCAGGAAGGCCACGGGAGACGGGGGCGTGGCGCGTAACGTCGAGGCCCTTCGCCAGCTCCGGGAGCTCGTGCACGACAACGCGAAGGAGCCGGAGTTCGCCACCGCCTTCTACCGCCGCATGGGCGCGGAAGGCACGCTGGAGCTGTACACGAAGATGTCGCTGGACGCGACGGGCCTGGGCGCGGCCGGCCGGGACCGGGTGGCGATGGTGCACAGCCTCCAGAACGACATGGGCGCGATGCTGGGCGTCGCCACCGATCCGAGGACGCGCGGCCACCTGGATCCCACCTGGACCCTCGACATGATGCGGGCCGGCCGCAAGCGGATCGACATCCCGGGGGTCACGAGCATCGGCGCGAAGGTGTACGGGTACCAAGCGCTCGGTGCCTTGTTACGTCACGGCCGGTACGACAAGGAGTTCCTGGTCCCGATCGGGCGAGACATGGTCGGGATGGAGCACAAGGATCCGGGGATCTGGGAAGGGAACGTGCCTACGGCCCAGGCGATGGCCTTCAACCTCGACAAGGAGGGTGGCCGCGGCTTCGATCCCATGACCGGTCTGATGCAGGCCATGGCCAACACCCCGGAGACGTCCGCCGCCTTCTTCAACGAGCCCGTACGCGAAGACAACACTGGGGACGGGATCGTCACCACCGACGACAAACCGGTCTCGGGTGCCCAGGGGCGCCCCCAGGGGATGGTCGACTACGCCCTCGACCGCAAGCCCACAGCGGACTGGTTCGACACGGCCCCCACCGACGGCCCCCTCCCGACCCCGCTCCAGACCGCGACCGGGAACGCGCTGGAGGCGGCGGTCACGGGGCGGGTTGTGGGAGACGATCATGCAAGGCCCGTGGAGCACACGGAGCAGATGGCCAAGGTGATGGAGAGGGTCGTCGCGAAGGTCGGCGGCGCCCCGCAACTGGTGCTGGGTGAGGGCGAAGCGCCCGGCCCGCTGGAGGGGCTGTCCGGGAACTTCGGGAACATGGCTGCGGAGTACATGCCGGATCTTCAGGCGGCAACGGAGGACGGCGCACATCAGGCCAAGGTAGTTGGAGTGCAGGCACACTTCGAGAAGGGAGAGATGGGGCATTTCCTCGGGGCTGTGGCGCAGGACCCGGAGGCGTACGGGTCGATCACCAATGCGCAGCAGGCGTACACCACGTTGCTGGTGCGTGATGTGTTCGCGCATCCGGAGAATCACGGGTCCGATGTGGGGGCTGCCGTGATCAACGCGGTCCATCCCGGTGGCCAGATCGCCGGAATGATGGCACAGGCGCGGGTTGAGGCGATCTTTGACAAGCACTCGGCGGACGACGCCCGGTTCAACGAAGCGCTTCAGGATAAGGCCGACTGGGTCAACAGGGTCGTCGACGGTGTCGGGGGAAAGTTCATCGAGTTGCTTCCGGTCGGCGGGGACGCCGTGGAGTGGTTGAAGGAAGACATCACGAAATCCGTGGTGGAGAGCGGACAGAAGGACACTTCGGGGGAGGCCAGCCAGGAGGCGGCCGAAGCGTATTCATATGCCGAGACGGGCGCCAAGAAATCCGCGGCGGCCGCAGTGGGTGACGCCGGCAGGAGTGCTGGGATTACGGTGCGGGATGTGCGGGAGTACCAGGGGCTGGCCTCTTCCCAAACCGGTGATGCCTTCGCGGACGGTCGCAATCACGCGGCGATCGCCGCCAAGGGCGGCGCGAAGTGATTAAGGGTGCGAGCAGGATAGGGGCCGTGTCGATGGCTGGCTTGCTCGTGCTCAGTGGCTGCTCGGGCAAGGAGGAGGAGTCCATACCGACCCTGCCGGGAACCATCTGCTGGGGAGAATTCGCCAGAAGCTCTGTCGCCCCGCTGCTGCCGACCGGCAGGCAGGCGCAAGTGCTGATGCCGGATGGGCCGACGTTCGATGTGTTCAGGTATCGGTACCAGTCGAGCGTCGCTTGCAACGTGTCGATTGACGGGAAAGGAAGTTTTCGAGCGTTTGCCCAACGCCGGAGAAGAGGGAAGGGCGCTGACTGGACGTCGTGGAGTAACTCCGCGAGGAGAATCCCGGTGGGTGATGAAGGTTTCATCTGGAAGACGGGCGTGACCTCTGTAATCTTGTGCGAGCGGCCCGATCTTCCCAGGGGACCGGGTTCCGCCCTGGGCGCGTTGGAGAAATATGTCGTGCTGGAGATCAACACGAACCATGCCCCCGACACTCAGAAGGCCCAGGACGTCCTCGCGTCCCTGATGGAGCAATACGTCCAGTTCGCCAAGCGCGAGCTGAAATGCGCGAATAAGGCCTGACCCCGTGCGCCGGGGTGGCCCCATTTCGTGTTGATCGAGCGGGGAGGGAACGCTTGTGTGGGTGGAAGTGTGCCTGGATCGCGGGGGTGTCATTGGTTCTCGGTGTCACGCTCTCGGCGTGTGGCGGTGACGAAGGAAAGTCCCTTGCCGCGTCGCGTGTCTGTGACGGCTTGTTCTCGGAACCTGCGGCGACGGATTTCCTGGAGAAGCTGACCGGGGCGAGCCTCTTTGTGAATACGTCCGCGGATGGGATCTCGAAGACGGCGAAGTTCCTGGAGACCGAGCATCGGAAACGCATGAACTGGTCGCGTACCAGCTCCACGCTCTGTGTGGTCGCCGGAGAAGGAAGACGGGGCAGCTTCCATGTCCAGTTCGACGTCTACGCCCCTTGGGATGTGACGGGCAAGGGCCACTCGGTGGACACTCAACCGTATCGGCTGGGGAAGAAGGCCTGGGCAAAGGCGGGCGAGTCATCCTTGTACTTCGAGTGTGTGAGCCCGGAGTTGGGTGCGTCTCGGACCCGGCCTGTTCGGGTCCATGGCCGGGTGGCGCCCCGTGGCAACAGGAAGACGCCGAACACGCGGGAGTTCCGGGAGACGTCCCTGAGCGTGTTGCATTCCGCTTCGCTCAAGCTTGCACCAAGAAGATGGAGTGCGAGAACTCTGGCGGGTGCCGGATCCGTTGGTTCTGCAGCCGGTCGCATGAGGCTTTGAACGTCTGAGAGCGGGCGCCCCCGTGCCGTGGGGGCGTCCGCTCTCGGGTGTTTCTGGAGGCCGTGACCGGAATCGAACCGGCGTAACTCGCTTTGCAGGCGAGCCCCTCAACCACTCGGGCACACGGCCGTGTGCTGACTTCTTTGACCGTAGGGGGTGGGGGAGGGGCGGGGAAGGGGAGCACGGGGGCTGCAATGGGACTGCCATGTTGCGTTCATGTGGGGTGGGCGGGGTGGGGGTGGGGCCTGGGGCGTACGACCAAATGCTGAGGTGGGGGGCGTCTCTGGACAGGGGTCAAACGGCATCTAGGCCCTTACTGTGGGCTCATGAGCGCCCTGGAGTCCGCCGACGCGGACGTCACCTCGTCCCCCTCCGCCGTCGACCTCCCCGCCCAACTCGCCCAACCCGCCGGACCTGCCGAACCCGGCGGAAGCGTCGGCATTCTTGGTAAATCACATCGCGCTCTCAGCATCGGCACCATCGCCGTCGTCCTCCTCATCGCCTTCGAGGCGACCGCCGTCGGGACCGCCATGCCGGTCGCGGCGCGGGAGCTCGACGGGGTGTCGCTGTACGCGTTCGCCTTCTCCTCGTACTTCACGACCAGTCTGTTCGGGATGGTCGTCGCCGGGCAGTGGGCGGACCGGCGGGGGCCGCTGGGGGCGCTCGCGGTGGGGATAGCGGCGTTCGGGGCGGGGCTGCTGCTGTCCGGGACGGCGGTGAACATGTGGACCTTCATCGCCGGGCGGGCCGTGCAGGGGCTCGGGGGCGGGCTGGTCATCGTCGCGCTGTACGTCGTGGTCGGGCGCGCCTACCCGGAGCCGATGCGGCCCGCGATCATGGCGGCTTTCGCGGCGAGCTGGGTGGTGCCGTCGGTGGTCGGGCCGCTGGCGGCGGGCAGCGTCACCGAGCACCTCGGGTGGCGGTGGGTGTTCGTGGGGATTCCTGCTCTTGTCGTCTTTCCACTGGCGCTTGCCTTGCCTGCCATACGGCGTATGGCGTCCGGGCCCGCCGACCCGGACGCGCCCGTCGAGGCGTTCGACCGGCGGCGGATCCGGCTGGCGCTGATGATCTCGCTGGGGGCGGGGCTGCTCCAGTACGCCGGGCAGGACCTGCGATGGCTGTCGTTGGTGCCGGCGGTGGCGGGTGGCGCGCTGCTGGTACCCGCCGTCGCGGGGCGGCGCGCGCTGCTGCCGCGCGGGACGTACCGGGCGGTGCGGGGGCTGCCGTCCGTGGTGCTGCTGCGGGGGATCGCGGCGGGGTCGTTCATCGCGGCGGAGTCGTTCGTACCGCTGATGCTGGTGACGCAGCGGGGGCTGTCGCCGACGATGGCCGGGTTCTCGCTGGCGGCGGGCGGGGCGACGTGGGCGCTCGGGTCGTACGTACAGGCGCGGCCGTGGGCCGAGCCGTACCGGGAGCGGCTGATGGTGGTGGGGATGCTCATGGTCGCCTCGGCCATCGCGGCGGCGCCGAGCGTGCTGATCTCCTGGGTGCCGGTGTGGGTGGTGGCGGTCGCCTGGGGCGTGGGGTGCTTCGGGATGGGGATGGTCATCGCCTCGACGAGCGTGCTGCTGCTGAAGCTTTCGGCGCCGGGGGAGGCGGGGGCGAACTCGGCGGCCCTCCAGATCTCGGACGGCCTGTCGAACGTGTTGCTGCTCGCGGGGGGTGGGGCGGCGTTCGCGGCGCTGGGGGGTGGGGCTGTGGGGGCCGCGCATGATGCGGTGGTGGCGGGTGCGGCTGCAGGGGCGGGTGCGGGTGCGGGGCATCCGGGAGCCTTCGCGGCGGTGTTCCTGCCGATGGCGGGGGTGGCGGTGGTGGGGGCTTGGGTGGGTGTGCGGATGGGGGAGCGGTGAGGGTTTGCCCCTCCCCGCCCCTTCCCTAGACCCTCCGGGGGTGGGGGAGGGCTGGGGTGGGCGGGTTTCCCGGGGGCTCCGCCCCCGGACCTCCGTTGCGGGGCTTCGCCCCCTGCACCCCCAGCGGGGACTGCGCCCCTGCACCCCGCCACGGGCCCCGGACCCCGGCGGGGGAGGTGGGTGGTTTACGGAGGCCGCGCCCTCGCGGGGCCTGCGGCCCCTGCACCCCGCTCACGGCGCCCCGCGCCCCCGCACCCCGCTTCGGGCTGCACCCCCGCACCTCGCTTCGGGCTGCACCCCCGCACCTCGCTTCGGGCTGCACCCCCGCACCTCGCTTCGGGCTGCACCCC
>NZ_JBVIHM010000004.1:232461-263796 GCF_055570295.1 Streptomyces sp. NPDC031265 | reverse complement strand
CCCGCACCTCGCTTCGGGCTGCGCCCCCGCACCTCGCTTCGGGCTGCGCCCCCGCACCTCGCTTCGGGCTGCGCCCCCGCACCTCGCTTCGGGCTGCGCCCCCGCACCTCGCTTCGGGCTGCGCCCCCGCACCTCGCTTCGGGCTGCGCCCCCGCACCCCGCTTCGGGCTGCACCCCCGCACCCCGCTTCGGGGCTGCGCCCCGCACCCAGCGGGGCGGGCGGGTTACCCGGGCTGCGCCCCTGCACCCCCTTCGGGCCTCGGTCCCGCACCCGTGAGCAGGTGGGGCACGGTGCCCGCGCCCCCGCACCCCCGCACCCCCTTCGGGCCTCCGTCCCGCACCCGTGAGCAGGTGGGGCACGGTGCCCGCGCCCCCGCACCCCGCTAGGGGCTCCGCCCCCCAGACCCCTGCCGGGGACAGACAGGTTGTGCGGGGCCCCGCCCCCGCACCCGCGACGGGCGGGCTGTGAACCCGCTCACCCCCGCCCCCCACTCGCCCCGTTGACCCCGGATCGCCCCCACCCCACCGGTAAGGTGGCCCGGTTGTCGTACGTACGCGACCGTGACGTCCGGGGCCGTGATGAACGCGACCGCGACGAATGCGACCGTGACGTACGACAACCGTGACGTCCGCGACCGTCACGTACGACAACCGTGACGTACGCGACCGTGACCCCGACCGTGAGCCGCAAGGCGCAAGCCCGCGCCGCCGCCCCGACCGCACGAACCCGGAGACCGTGACTACTACCGCCTCCCACCACCTCTCACCCGCCTTTCCCGGGCGTGCCCCCTGGGGTACGGCCAACAAGCTGCGTGCCTGGCAGCAGGGGGCGCTGGAGAAGTACGTCCAGGAGCAGCCGCGTGACTTCCTTGCCGTCGCCACGCCCGGCGCCGGCAAGACGACGTTCGCGCTGACGCTCGCTTCGTGGCTGCTGCACCACCACGTCGTGCAGCAGATCACCGTCGTCGCGCCGACCGAGCACCTGAAGAAGCAGTGGGCGGAGGCGGCGGCGCGGATAGGCATCCGGCTGGATCCGGACTACAGCGCGGGGCCGTTGAGCAAGGAGTACCACGGGGTCGCCGTGACGTATGCCGGTGTCGGCGTGCGGCCCATGCTCCACCGCAACCGGTGCGAGCAGCGCAAGACCCTCGTCATCCTTGATGAGATTCACCACGCGGGTGACTCGAAGTCCTGGGGTGAGGCCTGTCTTGAGGCCTTTGATCCCGCCACTCGGCGCCTCGCCCTCACCGGCACCCCCTTCCGGTCCGACACCAATCCCATTCCCTTCGTCACGTATGAAGAGGGCAATGACGGGATTCGGCGGTCCTCCGCCGATTACACCTACGGGTACGGGAACGCCCTCGGCGACGGCGTCGTGCGGCCCGTCATCTTCCTCTCGTACAGCGGCAACATGCGCTGGCGCACCAAGGCCGGGGACGAGATCGAGGCGCGGCTGGGCGAGCCCCTCACCAAGGACGCCATCTCGCAGGCCTGGCGCACCGCGCTCGACCCGCGCGGCGACTGGATGCCGAACGTGCTGCGGGCGGCGGATCAGCGGCTGACCGAAGTACGCAAGGGCATTCCGGACGCCGGTGCGCTCGTCATCGCCACCGACCAGGACTCGGCCCGCGCCTACGCCAAGCTCATCCGGGAGATCACCGGCAACAAGGCCACCGTTGTTCTTTCCGATGACACGGGTGCCTCGAAGAAAATCGACGAGTTCAGCGCGAGCAACGATCGGTGGATGGTCGCCGTCCGGATGGTGTCCGAGGGCGTCGACGTTCCCCGGCTCGCCGTCGGCGTGTACGCCACCACCATCTCCACGCCCCTCTTCTTCGCCCAGGCCGTCGGCCGTTTCGTACGGTCGCGGCGGCGCGGCGAGACCGCCTCGGTGTTCGTGCCCACCATCCCGACCCTGCTGAGCTTCGCCTCCGAGATGGAGGTCGAGCGCGACCACGTGCTCGACAAGCCCAAGAAGGACGGCGAGGAGGACCCGTACGCCGAGGAGGACAAGCTCCTCGCCGAGGCCGAGAAGCAGCAGGACGAGGACACCGGCGACCAGGACATGCTGCCCTTCGAGGCGCTGGAGTCCGACGCCGTCTTCGACCGGGTGCTGTACGACGGCGCCGAGTTCGGCATGCAGGCGCACCCGGGGAGTGAGGAGGAGCAGGACTACCTCGGCATCCCCGGTCTCCTCGAACCCGACCAGGTGCAGCTGCTGCTCCAGAAGCGGCAGGCCCGGCAGATCGCGCACAGCCGGCAGAAGCCCGCCGAGCAGGCCGACCTGCTGGAGATGCCCGCCGAGCGGCGGCCCGTCGTCTCCCACAAGGAGCTGCTGGAGCTGCGCAAGCAGCTGAACACGATGGTCGGCGCGTACGTCCACCAGAGCGGCAAGCCGCACGGCGTGATCCACACCGAGCTGCGGCGGGTGTGCGGTGGACCGCCGAGCGCCGAGGCGACCGCCGGGCAGCTCCGGGAGCGGATCAAGAAGGTGCAGGAGTGGGCCACGCGGATGAAGTGAGTCCGCTTGTCCGGTAACTGCGTGTTTGTGTATGGGAGTTGGCTGCCCTTGCACCGTCGGCGGGGCCCGGGTGCGATGCCGGGACCCGCCCTCCCGTGGGGACGGGATGGGGCGGCGAGGGCCTGCCCCCACGGACGCCCCTCGCGCGACGCAACGGTAAGGGGAAGGCAAAGTCGCCTGCGGTGACCAAGGTCCCGGGCACCCTGGACTTAGGTCCCGAACCAGGAGCAATGCCCCGGGTCGTCAACGTACGCGCCCGGATTCTGGACGAGGCCTTCCGCTGAGCGGGACCGATCGCTACTGTCCCGCCATGCAAAACGCCCCGTGGCAGCGCCGCCGCGGAGCGCAGCCGGTGCCATGGCCTGCCGGCGGCCTCTGTGCGCGTCGCCGATGGGACCGGTGCCGCGATCCCGTGGGGAGCCGCCGCGACTCACCATAAGGAGTGGGCGTCGTGACCGCGGAGACCTCTCAGACGCTCGACCGGGGACTGCGTGTCCTCAAACTGCTCGCCGACACCGACCACGGCCTGACCGTCACCGAGTTGTCCAACAAACTCGGCGTCAACCGGACGGTGGTCTACCGTCTGCTGGCCACACTGGAACAGCACGCTCTCGTACGACGTGATCTGGGCGGCCGCGCCCGGGTCGGCCTCGGCGTGCTGCGCCTCGGCCGGCAGGTCCATCCCCTCGTACGGGAGGCGGCCCTGCCCGCACTGCGTTCGCTCGCCGAGGACATCGGGGCGACCGCGCACCTCACGCTGGTCGACGGGGCCGACGCGCTCGCCGTCGCCGTCGTCGAACCGACGTGGACCGACTACCACGTGGCCTACCGGGCCGGGTTCCGCCACCCGCTCGACCGGGGCGCGGCGGGCCGCGCCATCCTCTCCGCCCGCCAGGCCGGCGGCCTCGTCGACCCCGGCTTCACCCTCACCCACGGCGAACTGGAGGCCGGGGCGAGCGGCGCCGCCGCGCCGCTGGTCGGGATCACGGGGATAGAGGGCAGCGTGGGCGTGGTGATGCTCGCGGACGCGGTGCCTGAGCGGGTCGGCCCGAGGGTGGTGGACGCGGCGCGGGAGGTCGCGGACGCGCTGCGGTAGGAATCAGCCTCTCCGGCGATCGAGGAGCGGGGGTGCGGGGGCAGAGCCCACGCGAGCGGCGGCGCCGCGAACGGGGCCCGGGGCGGAGCCCCGGTAAGCAGCCGATCGCGCCCCGATACATTGGATCCGTGCACCCCCGTCACTCACGCCTCCGCAACCTCGCCATCGGCTCCGCCCCCGTCGTCGCGCTGCTCGCCGTCGTCGGCTTCGCACCGCTGCCGTTCTCGGTGGCGCAGCCGGGGCTGACCGCGAACGTGCTCGGGGACGACAAGGGCACCCCGGTGATCACCATCGAGGGCAGGCCCGCCCGGCACACCACCGGGCAGCTGCGGATGACGACCATCGAGGCGACCGGGCCGTCCGCCGACGTCGGGATCGCGGACGTGGTGCGCGCCTGGTTCCGTACCGACCAGGCCGTCATGCCCCGCGACTCGGTCTACCCGAGCGGCGGCAGCGACAAGGAGATCACCGAGCACAACCGGGCCGAGATGAAGGAGTCGCAGGACAGCGCCACCGCGGCCGCGCTGAACTACCTCCACCTCGGTCCGCACCAGGCCAAGGTCACCCTCAACCTGGCCGACGTCGGCGGGCCCAGCGCCGGGCTGCTCTTCTCCCTCGGCATCGTCGACAAGCTCGACGGCAACGGCTCCGGCGGCGAGCTCACCGGCGGCCGTACGATCGCCGGTACGGGCACGATCGACGCGGACGGCAGCGTCGGCGCGGTCGGCGGCGTCTCGCTCAAGACGCGGGCGGCCCGGCGGGACGGCGCGACCGTGTTCCTCGTGCCGAAGGCCGAGTGCTCGGACGCCCGCGCCGAGCTGCCGCAGGGGCTGCGGCTGGTCCCCGTCACCACCCTGTCGGGCGCGGTGTCGGCGCTGAAGGCCCTGGACAAGGGCGGGGACGTCCCGAGCTGCTAGGGCGTGTTTCGAAAGTCCCGTCTGCCCGGCGGCGTCTGGCACGCACGCTCGCCGCGTTGTCGGGATCACCCCGATACAACCAGTATCGGGGCGACCCTCCGCCTTGCGATCGCACGCACCAGACGCCGCCGGGCCCGCCCTTCGGGCGGACGACGCTACTTTCGAAACACGCCCTAGGCGCTCCGCTGGGAGTGCGGTGATTCGGCCGCGGACCGTCAGTGGCTGGTCGCGCAGTTCCCCGCGCCCCTATGGGGCGCTGTGCCGCACCGCACTTCGGCAAAGCTGCTCAGTGTGCGGTGCCCACAGTTTCGGTCCTCAACTCCACGGCCCGCTGCGCGACTTGCGCGTCCATCCCCCGCCACGCCGGGAACACCAGCGGGCTCAGCGTGGTCGCCAGATACACCGCGCCCACCACCAGCAGCGCGCCCCGCGCCCCCGCGCCGTCCACCAGCAGGCCCGCGCCGAGGCCGCCGAGCGGCATCGCCAGCTCGCAGCCGGCCGTGAGCGCGCCGGACACCCTGCTGCGCAGCTCCTGGGGGACGCGTTCGTACGTCACCGTCGTCAGGATCGGGTTGAGCATGCCGCCCGCGAGGCCGCCGAGCGCCATCGTGGCGGCGAGCGGCAGCGCCGAGCCGGTCAGTGCGGCGACCACGAAGCGCGGCGCGCCCGCCAGGACGAAGGCGGTGGTGAACACCGCGCGCCGGGGGAACCGGTGGCCCACCGCGCCGTACAGCAGCGCGCCGAGCAGCCCGCCCGCGCCGAACGAGGCGGTGAGCAGGCCGAGTTGGGTGGCGCCGCCGAGTTCGCGTTCGGCGTGCACGGGCAGCAGCACGGCGTTCCAGCTCTGGTCGAGGCCGTTGGTGACCATGACCATCACGGTGACCGCGAGCAGCAGCCGGGCACGCAGCAGGAAGGCGTACGTCTCGCGGATTTCGGCCCGGTAGGTGGCGGGGGAGACCGGCGCCGCGTCCCGTACCGGCTCGGCGGCCCGGATGCCGCGTACGCCGAGGGCGACGAGGAGCGCGGACGTGCCGAACGTCGCCGCGTCCAGGAGCAGTACGGACTCCGCGCCGACCAGTGTGATCAGCAGTCCGGCGAGCGCGGCGCCCGCCATCCTGGCGCCGCGCTGCACGGCGTCGAAGAGGCTGGCGGCGCGGGCCAGAGTCGTACCGGCGTGCTCGGCGAGGTCGGGCACCAGGACGTAACGGGCGGTCCGGCCGGGGGTGACGGCCAGCCCTTCGAGCGCCATCAGCGCGCACAGCAGCCAGAAGTGGAGCGCGCCCGCGAAGTGCAGCAGCGGGATGGCCCCGACGGCCAGCGCGCAGACCAGGTCGGAGCCGACGCTCACCCTCCGTCGGCCCAGCCGGTCGATGACCGGGCCCCCGATCAGCGCGGCCACCACGATCGGCAGGGTGGCGCAGAAGGCCACCACCCCGGCCCGTCCGGCGCTCCCGGTGGTCTCCAGAACGAACCACGGGACGCCGATCATGGTCAGCGAACTGCCTGCGGTGGAAATGGTGTTGGCCGTCAGGACGGCGGCCAACGCGGTACGTTTGCGTGCTCTCTTCTCCTCGGCGTGCCCCCCGTCGCCGCTCATGCGATACGCGTGCGGTGGCGCGCGGGGGGCTGGGCGAGGCGGGTGCCCAACTCGACCATCCTCAGGCCGACTTGGGTGCGTATGCGGTGGCGGTCGCGCGGTATGAGCGCGTGATCGGCCGCCTCCCTGCGGAGTTCGGTGGCGCGGGCTTCGTGCAGGGTGAGGTGCGTGGAGGGCAGCATGTGCGTGGTCCCTTCGCTGCTCGTGGTGCGGGTCAGTGGCTCTTGCGCGGGAAAGCGTGCAGGTGGACGCGGACCTGGGCGGTGTCGTCGGCCTCGGTGTGGGCGAGGTTGCGGTAGCTCTCGATGAGCTCGTGCGCCTTCTCGTTGAGTTCGCGCAGCTGCGCGGCGGTCAGCCGGAGCGTGAAGTCGCTCATGTCCGAGCTGGTGGACCACTCGTCGGGCCAGTCGCTCGCGGTACCCAGCCAGGTGGAGAGCTCCTGGGTGTGGATGGTCGCGATCTCGTGCATGAACAGGTTGACGGCGCCGCGCACCTCGGGGTCGGGGTCGTGGTGCAGCTCTTCGGTGAAGCTGGTGCCGTCGTGGGTGGCCCGCCACCAGCGCTCGCGGCCCTTGCCGTGCTCGGGCGCGTCCTCGACGAAGCCGTGCGCGGCGAGCTGGCGCAGGTGGTAGCTGGTCGCGCCGCTGGACTCGCCGAGCCGTTCGCCCAGCTGGGAGGCGGTGGCCGGGCCGTCGTGCCGCAGCGCCGCCAGCAGGCGGATCCGCAGGGGATGGGCCAGGCCCCGCAGGGAGCGCGCGTCGAGCGTGCGCTCGCGGGGCTCGGCCTTCGGGGCTTCGGGCTTCGCAGCCTCAGCTTCAGGCTTCGCGGCTTCGGGCTTCGGGTCGTCGTGCTCGCTCATGGCTCAACCGTAGACATGCAGAGAACTAGTTGCAAGCCTTTCTTTGCATCAATGCCTTTGCATCTAGATCTTTGCAAGGGGTTCTTTGCGACCCTGCGTCCGAAGGGGCCCCGGCGGCCCGCCCCCAGCACCCGCAGCGGTCCGGCTCCCGGCCCCCTCACCCCTTCCGAATGAACCCCTGCTCCACCAGCCACTCCTTCGCCACGTCGTGCGGATCGCGGCCCTCCACGTCCACCCGGGCGTTGAGGACCTGCGCTACCTGCGTCGTCAGCTTGGCGCTCACCGGGTTCAACAGGGCCGCGATCGCCGGGTACTTGGCGAACGTCGAGGCGTGCAGCTCCGGGGCCGCGTTGTAGTTGGGGAAGAAGTGCCGGTCGTCGGTCAGGACGTCCAGGTCCATCGCCTTGATCCGGCCGTCCGTCGTGAAGACCTCGCCCAGCAGACAGGAGCTGGACTTGGACACCTGGGTGTAGATGATCCCGGCGTCCATCTTCTGGATCCTGGAGGCGGGGATGGACATCCCGTACGCCTTTTCCATGCCCGGCAGCCCGTCGTTCCGGGACGCGAACTCGTTCTCCACGCACAGCGAGACCGCCGAGGGGTCCTTCTTCGTCAGCGCGGCCACGTCCGAGAGCGTCCTGAGCTTGTACTTCGCGTTGTTCCGCTCGCTGATGGCCAGCGCGTACGTGTTGTCGAGGGTCGACTGGGGCAGCCAGGTCACCCCGTTCTTCACGTCCGCGTCCCGCACCGCCCGCCACTGCGCCTGCGGGTCGGTGATGGGCTTGCTGTGGCCGAGGTAGGTGATCCAGGCCGTGCCGGTGTACTCGTACATCGCGTCCGCGTCGCCCTTGACGATCGCCTCGCGCGCGCTGATCGAGCCCGGCAGGTTCGTGCGGTCGACGACGTCCGCGCCGGCCGCCTTGAAGACCAGACCGGCCATCTGACCGAGGACGATGTTCTCGCTGAAGTTCTTCGAAGTGACCGTCAGGGAGGCCCCCTTGAGGGGGCGGCCCTGGCCCACCGAGCCCGGCCGGACATCGTCCACCATCGGCGAGCCGCTCTTGAGGCCGCAGCCGGCCGGGGGGAGCGAGAGCAGGACGAGTGCGCCCGCCGCCCGCGCCCACCCCGCCGTCCATCTCGTACGTACGCGACGCATCACCCCACCTCCAGGCCGTGGGGGGTCAGCGCCACCTCGGCCAGCGAGGCCAGCCAGTCCACCAGCAGGGCGAGCGCGACCGTGAGGACCGACCCGAGGACCAGGACCGGCATGCGCTGGGTCTGGATCCCGGAGGTGATCAGGTCGCCGAGGCCGCCACCGCCGCCGAACGTGGCCAGCGTGGCCGTGCCGACGTTCAGGACGAGCGCCGTGCGTACGCCCGCGAGGATCAGCGGGACCGCGAGCGGCAGTTCGACCTTGCCGAGGGTGCCGAGCGCCGACATGCCGATGCCGCGCGAGGCCTCCACCAGCTGCGGGTCGATCGCCTTGAGGCCCGCGACCGTGTTGGAGAGCACCGGGAGGACCGCGTAGATCACCATGCCGATGACCGCTGTCGAGGGGCCGATGCCCAGCCAGATCACCAGCAGGGCCAGCAGCCCGATCGCCGGGGTCGCCTGGCCGATGTTGGCGACCGACGTGACCAGGGGAGCGGCCCGGCTCAGCCCGCGCCGGGTCAGTGCGATGCCCAGCGGGATCGCCACGAGCAGCACCCAGAAGGTGGAGACGGCGGTGAGCTTCACGTGCTGCCAGAGCCGGAGCTGGACATTGCCGTTGTCGAGGGAGTTCTTCGCGATCGAGTCCAGCTGGACGTTGGTGATCCAGACGAAGGTGATCAGCAGGATCACCGCGACCAGCGCGGGCAGCAGCACCAGCTTCTGCCAGGTGATCCGGCGCCTCGGCGGCGCGGGCGCCGGGGCGGGCTCCGCCTCCTCGTCGCGGAAGACGTGGCCGCCGGCCTCGTGCTCGCCCGGCGGGCGTCCGGGTGCGGTGCTCATCCGTCCGCACCGCCGTCCGAACCCTCCAGCTCCTGCTCGGTCAGATGGTGGCGGGTCTCCTCCAGGTCGTGCTGGTGCTCGGCGGCGGCCAGCCGGTCGGCCTCCAGGAGCTCGTGGACGGAGTTCATGAGGGTCTCCATGTCGACGACGCCGATGTACTCGCCGCGCCGCCCGGTCACCGCGACCCGGCCGCCGGAGTCGATGAGCACCGCCTCCAGGGCGTCGTGCAGGGTCGCGTCCCGGGTTACCGTGTCGTGCACCAGTTGCCCGGCCCGCGCCAGCGACCCCTTGGCCCGCATCAGGTCGCCGCGCCGCAGCCATTTGTAGGGGCGCCCGCGCCGGTCCAGCATCAGGAGCTCGTTGTGCGGGCCGCTGCGCAGCTTGTTGAAGATCGACTGGAGCGGGTCGTCGACGGTGACGGTCGGCACGTCGGCCATCTCCACGTCCCGTACGCGCGTCAGGTTCAGCCGCTTCAGCGCCGCGCCCGCCCCCACGAACCCGGACACGAAGTCGTCGGCCGGGTTGGTGAGGATCGCCTCCGGGGTGTCGAACTGAGCGATGTGCGAACGCTCGCGCAGCACCGCGATCCGGTCGCCCAGCTTGATCGCCTCGTCGAAGTCATGGGTGACGAACACGATGGTCTTGTGCAGCTCGTGCTGGAGCCGGATGAGCTCGTCCTGGAGGTGGTCGCGGGTGATCGGGTCGACCGCGCCGAACGGCTCGTCCATCAGCAGAACCGGCGGATCGGCCGCCAACGCCCGTGCCACGCCCACCCGTTGCTGCTGTCCGCCGGACAGCTGACGCGGATAGCGCCCGTGGAACTCGCGCGGATCGAGCCCGACCAGGTCGAGCATCTCCTCCACCCGGTCCTTCACCTTCGACTTGGACCAGCCGACCATCTTCGGTACGAGCGCGATGTTCTCGGCGACCGTCATGTGCGGGAAGAGCCCGGACGACTGGATCGCGTACCCGACCTTGCGGCGCAGCTTCACCGGGTCGATGTCGGTGACGTCCTCGTCGTTGATCCGGATGCGACCGGATGTCGGTTCGATCAGCCGGTTGATCATCTTGAGCGTGGTCGACTTCCCGCACCCCGAGGGCCCCACGAAGATCACGGTCTCGCCCGCCTTGATCTCCATGCTGACGTTGTCCACGGCCGGGCCGGGGTTGCCCGGATAGCGCTTGGTCAGGTTCTCCAGCTCGATGGAGGCACCGGAAGCGGCGGCCCGGGTGCCGGTGGCGGCGTCGGACGGCTCAGGCACGGATCCCCCTGGGAATGGTCAGTCGGCCGAGCAGGACGTACGCGGCGTCGAAGAGCAGGGCGAGGACGACGATCCCGAGGGTGCCCGCGAGCACCTGGTTGATCGCGTTGGCGCTGCCGAGCGAGGCGATACCGCGGAAGATCTCGTTGCCGAGCCCCGGGCCCGAGGCGTACGCGGCGATCGCGGCGATGCCCATCAGCATCTGCGTCGACACCCGGATCCCGGTCAGGATCGGCGGCCACGCCAGCGGCAGCTCGACCCGGAGCAGCCGGGCCGGGCGCGACATCCCGATGCCCTTGGCCGCGTCCACGAGCGAAGGATCGACTCCGCGCAGACCGACGATCGCGTTGCGGACGATCGGCAGCAGCCCGTACAGCGTCAGCGTGATGACCGTGGGCGCGACTCCGAGCCCCACCAGCGGGATCAGCAGACCGATCAGGGCGAGGGAGGGGATGGTGAGGATCATCGACGTGGAGGTGACGGCGAGCGCGCCCGCCCAGCCGCTGCGGTACGTGAGGACGCCGATCAGGACGCCCAGGACGGTCGCGATCACCATGCACTGGAAGACCGCGCTGGCGTGCTGGAAGGCGTCCGTGAGCAGCTGCTGATGCCGGCTGGACAGATAGCTCCAGAAGCTCACTCCACGCCACCTCACCTCAGGCTCTGAACCTCAGGCTCTGAACCTCAGGCTCTGAACCTCAGGCTCTGAACCTCAGGCTCTGAACCTCAGCCTCTGACGGAGTCCTCCGCGGCCTGCTCCACCAGCGGGATGATCCGCAGCGGAACGGGGTTCTCCATGACGATCGCCGTGGAGGCCCGGACGATGCCATCAAAACCGACGACCCGGTCGATCACCCGCTGGAGATCGGCGTTGGAGCGGGCCACCAGGCGGCAGAACATGTCGCCGTGCCCGGTGGTGGTGTGCAGCTCCAGGACCTCGGGCACGGTGGCCAAGTGCGCCCGTACGTCGGCGCCCTGGCCCTGTTTGATCTCCAGGGTCGCGAAGGCGGTCACCGGGTAGCCGAGCGCGGCCGGGTCGACGTCCGGGCCGAATCCCCGGATGACTCCATTCGACTGAAGCCGGTCGAGCCGGGCCTGGACGGTGCCGCGCGCCACGCCGAGCCTGCGGGACGCCTCAAGGACCCCGATACGCGGCTCCCGCGCCAGGAGCACGATGAGCCGCCCGTCCAGATGATCGATCGCCATGAGTCACTCCGGATGGTCACGATGTACAGAAAGCGGGTGCGCGCCGCCTTGCAGCTGGTCAGATTGCCCACCTCAAATACAAACTATTGCGCACCTTGCAGTACGGGGGGAGCCTGCCGCTATGACTGAGACCATCGATCACACGCCCGACACCGCACGGCAGGCCGACCCCTTCCCGGTGAAGGGAATGGACGCGGTCGTCTTCGCCGTGGGCAACGCAAAGCAGGCCGCGCACTATTACTCGACCGCCTTCGGCATGAAGCTCGTCGCGTACTCCGGCCCGGAGAACGGCAGCCGCGAGACCGCCTCGTACGTCCTGACGAACGGCTCCGCCCGTTTCGTGTTCACCTCCGTCATCAAGGCGTCCACCGACCACGGCCGCTTCCTCGACGACCACGTGGCCGAGCACGGGGACGGCGTCGTCGACCTCGCCATCGAGGTGCCGGACGCGCGCGCGGCGTACAAGTACGCCACCGAGCACGGCGCGACCGGCCTGGCCGAGCCGTACGAGCTGAAGGACGAGCACGGCACGGTCGTCCTCGCGGCGATCGCCACGTACGGCAAGACCCGCCACACCCTGGTCGACCGGTCCGGCTACTCCGGCCCGTACCTGCCCGGCTTCGTCGCCGCCGACCCGATGGTCGAGCCGCCGGCCAAGCGCACGTTCCAGGCGATCGACCACTGCGTGGGCAACGTCGAGCTCGGCAAGATGAACGAGTGGGTGGCGTTCTACAACAACGTCATGGGCTTCACGAACATGAAGGAGTTCGTGGGCGACGACATCGCGACCGAGTACAGCGCGCTGATGTCGAAGGTGGTCGCGGACGGCACGCTGAAGGTCAAGTTCCCGATCAACGAGCCCGCGATCGCGAAGAAGAAGTCGCAGATCGACGAGTACCTGGAGTTCTACGGGGGCGCGGGCGTCCAGCACATCGCGCTCGCCACGAACGACATCGTCTCGACGGTACGGGCGATGCGCGCGGCGGGCGTCGCGTTCCTGGACACGCCGGACTCGTACTACGACACCCTCGGCGAGTGGGCGGGCGAGACCCGGGTGCCCGTCGAGACCCTGCGCGAGCTGAAGATCCTCGTGGACCGGGACGAGGACGGCTACCTCCTCCAGATCTTCACCAAGCCGGTGCAGGATCGGCCGACGGTCTTCTTCGAAATGATCGAACGCCACGGTTCGATGGGCTTCGGCAAGGGCAACTTCAAGGCGCTCTTCGAGGCGATCGAGCGGGAGCAGGAGAAGCGGGGCAATCTGTGACCTGCAACTTGCCGTGCGGATACGGTAGTTGAGTTACGGTCGAACACTGCGGCCCCCTCGGACCTGACCCGAGGGGGCCGCAGTGTCTTTCGGGGCCGGGCGTACGTCTGCAGGTCGGTGGGGGCTGGTCGCGCAGTTCCCCGCGCCCCTGAAGGCAGAACGGGGCCTGGCCACATTGCAGCCCCTCCGGCGTGCGAGGAACGGGGCCCGGCATTCAGCCCCTGCGGCGCTGGAGCGGGGCAGGGGCGGCAGGCCCGCCCCTCAGGGCACGGGGAACCGGGCGACCAGCCACGGACGACCTGGAGACGAACGGGGTCCGGGGCGGAGTCCCGGAGCGGGGGCGGGGCGCAGCCCAGCGGGGGTACCGGGGGCGAAGCCCCCGTAAGCGGGGTGCGGGGGGCGTAGCCCCCGCCGGGGGTGCGGGGGCCGCAGGCCCCACAGCGGGTTCCGGGGGCGCGCACCCCCGGTAACCCACCCGCCCCCGTGCCGGGTCCGGCCCCGGGAAACCACCTCCGCCCCCACCCGCCCCCGGAGGCCACACGGCGGAGCCGCACATGTCACAGCGGGAACGGGCGGGGTGGGGGATTCACTGCTGGCGCTTGGGCGGCTTCGAGCCCGACCCCGTCGGCTTCCGGGGGGACGACCTCGACCCCGACCCCGACCCCGAGCCCGAGCCCGAGCCCGAGCCCGAGCCCGTCCCCGTCCTCGTCGACGGGGACGTCGCCGAGCCGGAAGACCCCGACTCCGCCGGCGGATCCGGCGCGTAGCCATACACCTCCTTGGGACCCCCTTCCGGCGGATCCCCCAACGCCTTCAGAGACTGCCGCGCCTTCGGCGCCAGCAGCGGCGAGAAGGACGGATTCGTCCGCAGCGCCTCCTCCAGATCGCGCCGCGCCGGACCGGACTGCCCGAGCTCCCGCTCCAGCACCCCCCGGTGATAGGAGAACAGGGCGCTCCGGCCCCCCTTCTCCGCCGCCTTCTTCGCGAAGGCGAGCCCCTCCTCCGACTCCCCGGCCCGGTACAGCGCCCACCCCAGCGCATCCGCCACCGCCGCGCTCGGCGCGCGCCGCCACTCCGCGCGCAGGCGCACCACCGCCGAATCGGGCGCCCCGTGGTCCGCCTCGAAGCGGCCGAGGACGAGCGCGTCGCTCACCCCGCGCCCGCCGTCCGAGGCGGCCCGCGCGCGCAGCCGCGCGTACTGGGCCCGGGCGTCCACGCCGAGCCCGAGCGACTCGTACAGCTCGCCCAGTTCCAACAGATACTCGGGGCGCGGCTGACGCGCGACAGCCGCCGCGTAGTCGTGGCGAGCCGCCCCCGTACGGCCCAGGGCCAGCTCGGCCCGCGCCTTCCCGGCCAGTGCCGCGTGCCCGCCCGGATCCGTGCGCAGCGCCGCAGAGTGCTGGGCGAGGGCCTCCGCCGGCTCGCCCCGGTCCCACGCCAGGTCGCCCAACTGCCGCAGGCAGTCAGCCTTCTGGACCGATGTCGTGGCGTACGCGGCCGCCTCGGCCAGCGTCGCCGCCGCGTCCTCGCGCCAGCCCCGCTCCCGGTACACCGCCCCCGCCCGGGCCAGCCCCACCGAGCCGCCGCGCAGATCGAGCAGCTGTTCCACGGACTTGCTGGCGCCCTTGAGGTCACCGAGGCCCCCGTACGCGTCGATCAGCGCCGGATACACCGTCCAGCGCTTGGGCTCACGCCGGCGGACCTCCTCGGCCAGCTTCCGCGCGGCCCCGTAGTCGTGCCGCGCGTTGGCGAGCGCCGCCAGGCCGATCTGCGCGTCCGCGTTGCCCCGGGCGGCCGGTCTGACCGCCAGCGAGCGGCGCAGGGCCCACTCGGCACGCGGATAGTACGAGGAGTCCGCCGACCGCAGCCCGCGCCCCAGATAGGCGGAGCCGAGCACCGCCCAGGAGGCGTCGTCCGAGGGGTGCGTGCGCACCCACGCCCGCCGGTCCGTGATCAGCGCGGTCAGATCGGCGGCCGCCGCGGGCGCCCCCGCCCCGACGGCCGTCAGCGCCCGTGCGGCCGGTCCCGGCGCGGGCGGCGGCGCGTCGTGGCCGCCGCCGATCCGGGTCTGCGGCAGGACCACGAGGACCCCGGCGGTCAGCAGCGCGGCCACCGCCGCGCCGATCATCGTGCGGCGCGCGGTGCGGGCGGGCGGCGGCCCGGCCGGCTCCAGCGGCCTCGGCCGCGGCCGCGGCGGCGGCGTCAGGGGCTGCCGGTGCGGCGGCCATTCGTGTTCGGTCTCCATGGCGATCACTGTGCGTCCATACGAAGAGCACATCCCGCCCGCGCCCGCCGGGCCGCGCAGGGTTCACACCGATGGCCCCGGGTGCCACGCTGGGATCATGAACGATGGAGCCGAGCCCGTCGCCACGCCCGCCCCCGAGCCGGGCGCCCTCCTCGAACGGCTGCGCGCGGGCCTGCCCGCCGACGCGCTGATCACCGACCCGGACGTCACCGCGTCCTACGCCCACGACATGGCGAGCTTCTGCGCCGCCGGGGCCCCGGCCGTGGTCGTCCTGCCGCGTACGGTCGAGCAGGTCCAGCACGTGATGCGCACCGCCACCGAGCTGCGCGTGCCGGTGGTGCCGCAGGGCGCCCGCACCGGCCTGTCGGGCGGCGCCAACGCGACCGAGGGATGCATCGTGCTGTCCCTGGTCAGGATGGACCGCATCCTGGAGATCAGCCCGGTCGACCGGGTCGCGGTCGTCGAGCCCGGCGTCGTCAACGCCGTGCTCTCCCGGAAAGTCATGGAACACGGGCTCTACTACCCGCCGGATCCGTCCAGTTGGGAGCAGTGCACCATCGGCGGGAACATCGGCACCGCGTCCGGCGGGCTGTGCTGTGTGAAGTACGGGGTGACCGCCGAGTACGTCCTGGGCCTCGACGTGGTCCTCGCGGACGGCCGCCTCCTGGAGACCGGCCGCCGCACCGCCAAGGGCGTCGCCGGATACGACCTGACCCGGCTCTTCGTCGGCTCCGAGGGCAGCCTCGGCATCGTGGTGAAGGCCGTGCTCGCGCTCAGGCCCGCACCGCCCGAGCAGCTGGTGCTCGCCGCCGAGTTCCCTTCCGCGGCCGCCGCCTGCGACGCGGTCTGCGCGATCATGGAGCGCGGTCACACGCCGTCGCTGCTCGAACTCATGGACCGTACGACCGTACGGGCGGTCAACCGCATGGCGAACATGGGTCTGCCGGACAGCACCGAGGCGCTGCTGCTCGCCGCCTTCGACACCCCCGACCCCGCCGCCGACCTGGCCGCCGTGGGAGAGCTGTGCACCGCAGCCGGAGCCGTCCAGGTGGTCCCGGCCGAGTCGGCCGCCGAGTCCGAACTGCTGCTCCAGGCAAGGCGGTTGGCGCTCCCGGCGCTGGAGACCGTCAGGCCGGCCACGATGATCGACGACGTCTGCGTCCCGCGCTCCCGGCTCGCCGCGATGCTGGAGGGGACCACGGCGATCGCCGCCAAGTACGACCTGACCATCGGCGTCTGCGCGCACGCCGGGGACGGCAACACCCACCCGGTCGTCTGCTTCGACGCCGCCGACGAGGACGAGTCGCGGCGGGCCCGGGAGTCCTTCGACGAGATCATGGCGCTCGGTCTGGAGCTGGGCGGCACCATCACCGGCGAGCACGGCGTCGGCGTGCTCAAGAAGGAGTGGCTGGCCCGCGAACTCGGCCCGGTGGGCGTGGAGATGCAGCGCGCGGTCAAGCGCACCTTCGACCCGCTGGGGCTGCTGAACCCCGGCAAGCTGTTCTGAACAACCGTTACTCCTGTGGCCTCTCCCGTCACGCACCTTCCTCCGGCCGGGACTCGTCCGAGGGCCACGGGTCGTTCAGGTACAGCTCCTCGGCGCGGCTGCGGCCGGTCGTGGGCGCGAGCAGCTCGGCGAGGCCGTCGTCGATGCCGAGCTGCTCGGTCTCAGAACCCGGAGGGACCACCCGCAGCGTCCGCTCCAGCCACGCCGACACCTGGGCGGACGGCGCCTCCAGGAGCGCGTCGCCGTCCGGCGAGCTGAGCGCCATCAGGATCACGCTGCGCCCGTCCACCTTGGTGGGCCAGATCCGGACGTCGCCGTGGCCGCACGGCCGGAACACCCCCTCGACGAGCAGCTCACGGGCGAACGTCCAGTCGACGGGGTGGTCGGTGCCGATGTGGAAGGTGATGTGCACGGCGTACGGGTCGTCCGTGCGATAGGTCAGCCGGGCCGGGACCGGGATGCTGCGCTCGGGCGACAGCACGAGGTTGAGCTCCAGCTCGCGTTCCACCACGGTGTGCATGACAGTGCCTTTCCTCTCCGCGTACGAGCCCGGGATCGGGCCCTACCAGGTGAGAGCGGGCTGGGGCGCTGCTATGACGCGACTTCCGGAAAATTTTTCCGGCGGCCCGGGAAACGGCCCGGACGGGGGTTCCTGCCCCGGTCCCCGGGCGGGTGAGATGGGCCTTCACGTTGACCGGATAGTGGTCGGTAGCGACGGACCCGCCCGGCGGCGGTCGCCCGTCTGGTAGATGTGGACCCTTGTATTGACGAGGCCCACGAGCAGATACGGGACCGTGATGAGCGCCCCCACCCCGGCAACCGGCGACGGAACCCCCTTCGCAGGCTTCTATCCAGATCCGTCCATCCCCGGATATGTCCGGTACTGGAACGGCGCCGCCTGGGTGCCCGGTACGAGCCGGCCCGCACCGGCCGAGGGCGAAGCCATGCCCGTGCCGCCGGCCGGTGCGGCCCCGGCGGCGCCCGCCCTCGCCTCGGCCCCGCCGATGCCGATGCCCGCGCCCGCGGTGGAGGAGACGGGCCCCGTCTTCCTCGACGAGCCCGAGCCCGCCCCCCTCCACGGCAGCCGCCCCGACCCGGCCCCGGCCTGGCACGCCGACGCCTCCCACCAGTCGGGCTTCGGCGACGACGCGGCGCGGCGGGTCTCGTGGGGGCAGCCGGGGGATCCGGCGCAGGGGCAGGTGCCCCAGCCGCTTCCGGCTCAGCCGGAGGCCGGGCGGCCGCAGCCGCTTCCGCTGCCCGCCGGGCCGGCGTCCGAGCGGGCCGGGGCCGCCGTGCCGTTGCCCGCCGACCCGGCCCCCGTCCCGCCGGGCCAGGGACGCGGCCAGGACCCGTCGGGTGCGCCGGTGCCGGTGCAGTCGCTGCCCGCGCAGCCGTTGCCGGGCCGGCAGTGGCCCGGGGACCCGCGCGCCGGGGGTGACCCGCGCGTGGCCGACCCGCGCCGGGCCGAGCCGCAGGGGGCCCCGGCGGCCGTCCAGCCCGCGCCCGCCCGGGCCGCGCTGCCCTCGGCGCCGGTCGCCCCGCAGCAGCCCACCCCCGTACAGCAGCAGTCCGCCGCGCCGCCCTCCGTACCGCAGCAGGCCGCCACGCCCTCCTCGCCCGTCACCACCGGGGCCGGCGGGGGCTCCGCGTCCTGGGCGCAGCAGGTGCACCAGTTGGCGCGGCCCGAGGAGCGCTCGGGGCCCGGAGAGCCCGTGGTGCCGTGGAAGCCGCCCGTGGAGGACCCGTTCCTGCGGGCCGCGCGGGCGCAGGCCGCGGCCCGGCCCGCCGGTCTCGGGCGGCGCCTTGCCGCCCGGCTGGTGGACACCGTGGTGCTCGGCGGGGCCGTCGCCGGGCTCGCCCTGCCGCTCTGGATCAAGGGCGCGGACCACATCCAGGCGAAGATCGACGCCGCGAAGCTGTCCGGCGAGACGGTGACGGTCTACCTCCTGGACGGCACCACCGCCGGCTATCTCGCGATCGTGCTCGGCGCCTTCCTGCTCCTCGGTCTGCTCTACGAGGCGCTGCCCACCGCCAAGTGGGGCCGCACGCTGGGCAAGCGGCTGCTGCGGGTCCAGGTGCGCGACCTGGAGTCGCACGAGCCGCCGGCCTTCGGCGCGGCCCTGCGCCGCTGGCTGGTCTACGGCGTCCTCGGCGTGCTCGCCGTCGGCGTGGTCAACGTCGTGTGGTGCCTGTTCGACCGCCCGTGGCGCCAGTGCTGGCACGACAAGGCGGCCCGCACCTTCGTCGCGGGCACCTGACGCCGGGGCCGGCCGGCGGCCGTACCTCGAACGGGCCCCGTACCGTTGCGGGGCCCCACCTCGCGCGGTGCACTGCGGACATGAGCAACGAACCGCCCCCCGGCCGGCCGCCCGAGGACGAGCCGCCCGAGAACGACCCGTTCCTCAAGAGGCCGTCCGAGTCTCCCGGCTGGAGCCAGGGCCCGCCTCCCGGAGGCGGCCCACCTCCGGGCAGCGGCGCCCCTCCCCCCGGCGGCGGTCCGTACGGCAGCCCTCCCCCCGGAAGCCCCTACGGCACGCCGCCCCCCGGTTCGCCCTATGGCAGCACCCCGCCGCCGTACGACCCGTACGGCGGGGGAAACCAGTACGGCGGTCCCGATCCGCTCAGCGGGATGCCGCCGCTCGCCGACTTCGGCCGGCGGCTGCTCGCCCGCATCATCGACGCCCTGCTGATCGCGATCCCGCTCGGCGTGCTGGAGTGGGCGACCTCGGACCGCTGGGTGTACCAGACGAGGAGCGGTGAGGACACCTCCGACGTCATCGGCCGGGCGTACAGCGGCAGCGGACTCGCCTGGAACCTCATCGGTATCGTGGCGTATCTCGCGTACGACACCATCATGCTGAAGCGGGACGGTCAGACGGTCGGCAAGAAGCTGCTGAACCTGCGGGTCGCGATGCTCAACGACGGCAGCGTGCCCACCACCAGCGCCGCCCTGGCCCGGACGGCCGTGCTCTGGCTGCCCGCCCTGCTGTGCTGTCCGTGTCTGTGGCAGATCATCCTCATCATCACGATCCTCACGGACAAGCCCTACAAACAGGGCCTGCACGACAAGGCAGGGAAGACGGTGGTGGTCTCGACCGCCCCCTGACCCGGGGCCGGTTCGGTGCGGAGGGGTCAGCTCCGTACCGAGTCGGCCGGTACGCGCACCCCCGGCTCGGCGCTCTCCTCGACGGCGGCGGCGCGGTTCGTACGAACCGTGCGCGCCGCCTTCGGCATGGGGACCGTCACGGCGACCAGCAGCCCCAGCAGGAGCGCGGCCAGCACTATCACTCCCACCCCGACACCCGAGTCGGTCTGGGAGAGAAGAATCATGGCTACGGTCGAGAAGACGACGGTGGCCGAACCGTAGGCGAGCTGTGCTGCAGTCGGACGCGGCATAGCGGTATCCGTCCTCGGGGGCAGGCATCGGATGGGGCGGGTCTCTCGACCGGGCAACCGGATCGCACTGTCAAGCGACTCTACGACGGTGCTTGCCCTTAGGGAACCGTTGGTAAGCGTGACCTAACCCACGGTGCCGGTGCACAGGGGGCGCACGGAGTCATTCCGCATTCCGACAGGCGAGACATGCGCACCCGATGTCCGGGTTGGGTAGCACATCGGAAGCGTTCGGATAGCGGAAGTGCCGCTCTACATAATGTAATTGGCTGACCCAAGTCAAGATCTGTCTTTTCTTTGGCAACTCCGGTCCAATGTCGTCACTTGAGACGCGTGCCGCGCACCGGAGACCAGACCCCTCGCCCCCGGTCCGTGCCTGCGGCCGCGGGGGAGGACATCATCAAGTGACCAGCAACAGACGAGCGGTCAGAGCTGCCGCCATACTCGTGGCCCTGGCCACGAGTGGCGCGACAGGCTCCGCGTTCGCCACCGCCCAGGCCGACACCAAGGCCCCGGCACCTGTCGAGCGGCGGGACCCGGGCACCGGCTCGGCCAAGCACATCGACGACATTCCGGGCCCGTTCACCAAGCAGCGGGAGCAGCAGCGCCAAGCGGCGCTGCAGAAGGTCATCTCGGGCGACAAGAAGGTGCAGCAGCGCGGCGCCTCCAAGGTCGTCCAGCTCGACGACAAGAAGTACGTCGAGCTCGGCCGCGAGAAGACCGACAAGATCTTCACGGTCCTGGTGGACTTCGGGGACCAGATCGACAGCACGACCATGTTCGACCCGGACGGCCCGACCGGCCCCAAGCCGGCGGTCCTCAAGTACGGGGGCACGGCCGGCCCGGCGCACAACACCATCAAGCAGCCGGACCGCACCAAGGACAACTCCACCGCCTGGCAGAAGGACTACAGCCGGCAGCACTTCCAGGACCTGTACTTCGGGACCGGCACGAACGCCGACGGCACCCAGAAGCACTCCCTGAAGACGTACTACGAGAAGACCTCCTCGGGCCGCTACTCGGTCGACGGCACGGTCACCGACTGGGTGCGCGTCCCGGCCAACGAGGCCCGCTACGGCTCGAACTACTGCGGCGCCACCAACTGCTCCAACGTGATGGACCTGGTCCGTGACGGCGTCAACGCCTGGGCCGCGGACCAGAAGGCCAAGGGCCAGACCACGGAGCAGATCAAGGCGACCCTGGCGCAGTACGACCAGTGGGACCGCAACGACTTCGACAACGACGGCAACTTCAACGAGCCCGACGGCTACATCGACCACTTCCAGATCGTCCACGCGGGCGAGGACGAGTCGGCCGGCGGCGGCGCGCAGAAGACCGACGCCCTGTGGGCCCACCGCTCGTACGCCTACGGCACGGACGCGGGCAAGACCGGCCCGGGGAGCAACAAGGCCGGCGGCACGCAGATCGGCGACACCGGCATCTGGGTCGGCGACTACACGATGCAGCCGGAGAACGGCGGCCTCGGTGTCTTCGCCCACGAGTACGGCCACGACCTCGGTCTGCCGGACCTCTACGACACCACCAACACCGCCGAGAACTCGGTCGGTTTCTGGTCCCTGATGTCGGCCGGCTCCTGGCTGGGCACCGGCAAGGACTCGATCGGCGACATGCCGGGCGACATGACCGCCTGGGACAAGCTCCAGCTGGGCTGGCTGAACTACGCCACGGCCAAGGCCGCGACGCACTCGACCACCAAGCTCGGTGTGGCGGAGTACAACACCAACGACAAGCAGGCGCTCGTCGTCGAGCTGCCGAAGAAGCCCGTCACCACCACGATCGTGAAGCCCGCCGAGGGCTCCAAGCAGTGGTGGAGCGGGATGGGTGACAACCTCAACAACACCCTGACCCGCTCGGTCGACCTGTCCGGCAAGTCCAAGGCCTCCCTGGACCTCTCGGGCTGGTGGGACATCGAGCTGGACTACGACTTCCTGTACGCCGAGGCCTCCACGGACGGCGGCGCCACCTGGACCGCGCTCGACGGCACCGCCGACGGCAAGCAGATCAGCCGCGACCCCAGCGACAAGCCGGCCCTGACCGACGTGTCGGGCGCGTACAAGAAGCTCTCGTACAGCCTGGACGCCTTCGCGGGCAAGAAGATCGACCTCCGCTTCCGCTACGCCACGGACGGCGGCGCGGGCGGCAAGGGCTTCACCGCCGACGCGATCACCGTGAACGCCGACGGCGCCGCGCTCTTCACCGACGGTGGCGAGGGCGACGACAACGGCTGGACGTCGAAGAACTTCTCCCGCATCGGCGAGTCGTTCACCAACGACTACCCGCAGTACTACATCGCGGAGAACCGCCAGTACGTGTCGTACGACGAGACCCTCAAGGTCGGCCCGTACAACTTCGGCTTCGCCAAGACCCGCCCGTCCTGGGTGGAGCACTACGCGTACCAGCCCGGTCTGCTCATCTGGCTCTGGGACCTGTCCCAGAAGGACAACAACGTCTCGGTCCACCCGGGCCACGGCCAGATCCTGCCGGTCGACGCCCACGCCAAGCCGCTGAAGTGGGCGGACGGCACGCTGATGCGCAACAAGATCACGCCGTTCGACGCCGCGTTCAGCTTCTACCCGACGGGCGCGCTCACCCTGCACAAGGCCGATGTGGCGACCACGGTCCGCCCGCAGGCCGGCGTGCCGATGTTCGACGACCACCGGGGCACCTACTGGTACCAGGAGAACCCCACGGGAAGCGTGCAGGTTCCTGACACCAACACCCGGATCTCCATCGTCCAGCAGCCCAAGGACGGCTCGACGATCACCGTGAAGGTTGGCCCGTCGACCAAGTAGTTCTAAAAACTGCAGGTCAAACCATGATCGGCCGTCGCCCTCTAGCGGGCGGCGGCCGATCGTGTTTAGGTGCGTCCTACGAGTCCTTATTGACACGACGTCTCACGGGGGAGCGGTACGCCATGCCTGGCGGAGGTTTCAGCAAGCTGCCGAACGGCAGCGTCGTCGTCGCGCTCACGCTGCCCAGCCCCGCCGGGGACGGCCGCCAGGTGCGCGTCCTGGTCCATGCGGCCAACCGGGCCCGCGCCCTGACCCGGCTGCGGAACCTGGGCCTGCGCGCGGTCTATCTGCGCGGCAACACCCAGCCGCCCACGCCGGACGAGATCACGGCGGTCCTGCACCACCCGGACGGCCTGCTGTGGCGCACCGCGCCGCAGCCGGAGGCCGAGGAGCTCTGGCACCCGATAAGGGCGCTGCTGCGCCCGTGAGGGCGCTTCAGGGGCGTGGGTCCGTGACATCGTGCGGCTCCGCCGCGATGGGGGTCCCCCCTGTTCGAGCGAAGCCGAGAACTCGGGGGAGCGGCCAGCCCCCACCGGCCCGCACCCGACCGAGAAAGCGATGCGCGGTCAACAAACCGGCTTCCCCGACAGCTCCGCGCCGGCGGACCGCAGCTCCTCGATCGCCCGAGCAGTCGTCTCCTCGGAGACCCCCGCGGTCAGATCGAGCAGGACGTGCGTCGCAAACCCTTCCCGCACCGCGTCCAGTGCCGTCGCCCGCACGCAGTGGTCCGTGGCGATGCCGACCACGTCGACCTCGGTGACCTCCCGGGCGCGCAGCCACTCCGCCAGGCCCACGCCGTTCTCGTCGCGCCCCTCGAAGCCGCTGTACGCGGCCGCGTGGGCGCCCTTGTCGAAGACCGCGTCTATGGCGCCGCAGGCGACCGCCGGGGCGAAGTTCGGGTGGAAGCCCACGCCCTCCGTCCCGGCCACGCAGTGCACCGGCCAGGAGTGCCGGAAGTCGGGGTGCGCCGAGAAGTGGTCGCCCGGGTCGACGTGGTGGTCGCGGGTGGCCACCACATGGCGGTACACGGACCCGGCGGCCTGGCCGATCAGGTCGGTGATGGCAGCGGCGACGTCGGAGCCACCCGTGACCGCGAGGCTGCCGCCCTCGCAGAAGTCGTTCTGAACGTCTACGACGATCAACGCGCGGTGCATGTCGGCTGTCCTTCGGTCAGGGGGCTGTTCAACGAGCGTAGAGACTCCGACCCCGGTCCGGCAGGGGGCAATTGGGGTGCAAAGGCCCGGACGTGCGGCGTTACGCGTACTCCGTGGGCAGTACCGGTTCTCCCCGCGACAGCTGCATCGCGGACATCGGCAGCGCGCCGCGCGCCGCGATGTGCCGCTCCCGGGCGGCGTCCAGCGGCTCGCGGGCCGCCACCACGCCCCCCTTGACCAGCTCGGCGAGCAGCTGCCGGTCTGCCAGCCCGTCCGGGACCGGCCCGGTGCCGACGACCTCGGCCTCCGCGATCCCGTCGGCGTCGGTGCGCCGGGCCGCCCACTTGCGGCCGCCGATCGACGTCTTGCCGCCCATCGACTTCTTCGCCACCGGCACCAGCGGTGCCTTCGGGTCCGCGCTCTGCGCGCGGGCGACCAGCTTGTAGACCATGGAGCAGGTGGGGTGCCCGCTGCCGGTGACCAGCTGGGTGCCGACGCCGTACGCGTCGACGGGCGCGGCCGCCAGCGAGGCGATGGCGTACTCGTCGAGGTCGGACGTCACCACGATCCTCGTCTTCGTCGCACCCAGCTCGTCGAGCTGCTGGCGCACCCGGTGGGCGACGAGCAGCAGGTCCCCGGAGTCGATCCGGACCGCGCCGAGCTCGGGGCCCGCGATCTCCACGGCGGTACGGACCGCCTCGGCCACGTCGTAGGTGTCCACCAGAAGGGTGGTGCCCCGGCCCAGCGAGTCCACCTGGGCCCGGAAGGCGTCCCGCTCGCTGTCGTGCAGCAGGGTGAAGGCGTGCGCACTGGTCCCGACGGTGGGGATGCCGTACCGGAACCCGGCCGCCAGGTCCGAGGTGGTGGTGAAGCCGCCCACGTACGCGGCCCGGGCCGAGGCCACCGCGGCCAGCTCGTGGGTGCGCCGGGCGCCCATCTCGATCAGCGCCCGGCCGCCCGCGGCCGCGGACATCCGGGACGCGGCGGCGGCGATCGCCGAGTCGTGGTTGAGGATCGACAGGATCACGGTCTCCAGGAGCACGCACTCCGCGAAGGAGCCCTCGACCCGCAGGATCGGCGAGCCCGGGAAGTAGACCTCGCCCTCGGGATAGCCCCAGATGTCACCCGAGAAGCGGTACGAGGCCAGCCACTCCAGGGTCGGCTCGTCGACGATCGCGCGCTCGCGCAGGAAGCCGAGGACGGCCGGGTCGAAGCGGAAGTTCTCCACGGCGTCCAGGACCCGTCCGGTCCCGCCCACCACGCCGTACCGGCGTCCCTCCGGCAGCCGCCGGGTGAAGACTTCGAAGACCGACCGCCGGTCGGCCGTCCCGGCGCGCAGTGCCGCCTGGAGCATGGTCAGCTCGTACTGGTCCGTGAAGAGCGCGGTCGACGGCACGTCCACCGGCAGCCCAAGGTCCGCAGTGTTCACAACCGGTTACCTCGCCTTTCCGTTCCGGCTGTCGACCGGGTCGGCCGGGGGTCCGGGGACCGTCCCCCGGGAGTAGCAGCCATGGGCCGGATGTTACTCCTCTTCGCGTCAGAGTGACGATTTCGGGGCCCCGTTTGTGCGACTGCGGCCCCCGAGTGGCAGCATTGGGTGAGTGAGGCTGTGCTTCCCGGGGAACAACCCCCGGACCCCCGGCAAAGAAGACGAAGGTCGTCCACAGACGTGAGTGTTGCCCCGGTCGAGATCGAACGCCCCGAGTCGGCGGAGGAGACCTTCGCCGTCCCCGAACCCGATGTGCCGTGGGTGACGCTCGTCCACAACGACCCGGTCAACCTCATGAGCTACGTCCAGTACGTCTTCCAGAGCTACTTCGGCTACCCCAAGGACAAGGCCCGCAAGCTGATGCTCGATGTGCACCACAAGGGCCGGGCGGTGGTCTCCAGCGGCAGCCGCGAGGAGATGGAGCGCGACGTGCAGGCGATGCACGGCTACGGGCTGTGGGCCACGCTCACCCAGGACCGCGGCTGATGGCCGGCTACTTCGAGGCGCTGCCCGGCGGTGGCGCCGCCGTCGCGCTCGACGAGGTCGAGATCGCCATCCTGCGCTCCCTGTCCGTACAGCTCCTTGAGCTGATCGGCCCGGGCGACGAGCCGATGGAGGGCGAGGACCCGCTGGCCGCGCTCTTCGCCGAGGGCCCCAGCGAACCGCCCGCCGACCCGGCGCTGGCCCGGCTCTTCCCCGACGCGTACGACAGCGGTGAGAGCGACGAACTGCGCGCCTCCGCCGCCGAGTTCCGCCGCTTCACCGAGAAGGACCTGCGCGCCCGCAAGCGCGAGGACGCGCTCGCGGTGGTGCGCGCCCTCGACTCGCTCACCCCGCAGGGCGACGGCGGGGCGGTCCTCAAGCTGTCCGCCGACGACTCCCGGCGCTGGCTGGGCGCGCTCAACGACCTGCGTCTGACCATCGGGACCCGGCTGGACGTCACCGACGAGGACGAGAGCGGCGAGCTGTACCGGCTGCCGGACGAGGACCCGCGCAAGCCGATGGTGATGGCGTACCTCTGGCTCGGCGGGCTCCAGGAGACGCTCGTCGAGACACTGATGGCCTGAGACGGCTGTTTTCTCTCTGTTCGCTCAGCGGACGCTCAAATCCGCATAACGATCCGATTACCGCAACGGCATGGTTTGCGGTTTCCTGTGCGCTTTGTCCGGTCTTCCCTGTGGCGTGCGCCACAGTCGCCCCAGTGGATCACCCGTAAAGACGTGATAAATCTTCACGACCACCCGGGGACGCCACCCATGTTCCCGGGGGCGCTTCGGCCGGCTGACCGCCGGTGGCACTCCATCCACATCCGGGGGGATCAGGACCTGATCCGCGGCTTCATTCATCGAAGCGGGCGGGTCAGCATGGAGAAAGGCGCACCACCATGACCTCAGCGCAGGTCGACAAGCAGGACGACCGCTCCGGCAATGAGGCCGTGGGGACCGCCCACGGCGCAGCCGAGGGCGAGGGATACCAGCGGGGCCTCGGCGCCCGCCAGATCCAGATGATCGCGATCGGCGGAGCCATCGGCACCGGGCTCTTCCTCGGCGCGGGCAAGGCCATCTCGAAGGCCGGCCCCAGCCTCATCCTGGCCTATGCCATCGCGGGCCTGGTCATCTTCTTCATCATGCGGGCGCTGGGCGAGCTGCTCATGTACCGCCCGGTCTCGGGCTCCTTCTCGGAGTACGCCCGTGAGTTCGTCGGCCCGTTCTGGGGCTTCGTCACCGGCTGGACCTACTGGCTCTTCTGGGTCGTCACCGGCATCACCGAAGTCACCGCGGCCGCCCAGTACATGGCCTTCTGGACGCACAACGACGTCCCGCAATGGCTGTACGCGCTGGTCTTCACGCTCATCCTGTACGCGGTGAACCTGATCTCGGTGAAGCTCTTCGGTGAGCTGGAGTTCTGGTTCTCGATGGTCAAGGTGACGGCCATCGTCGGCATGATCCTCATCTGTGCCGGCATCCTCACCGTCGGCTTCTCGGACGCCGCAGACACCGCCACCGTCGCCAACCTCTGGAACGACGGCGGCTTCTTCCCCAAGGGCATCGGCGGCACGCTGATGACCCTGCAGATCGTGATGTTCGCCTTCCTCGCCGTCGAGCTGGTCGGCGTCACCGCGGGCGAGTCCAAGGACCCCGAGAAGACGCTCCCCAAGGCCATCAACACCGTGCCGTGGCGCATCGCCGTCTTCTACATCGGCGCCCTGATCATGATCCTCTCGGTCGTCCCGTGGCACGAGTTCCAGCCCGGCGTGAGCCCCTTCGTTGCGGCCTTCGAGAAGATGGGCCTCGGCGTCGGCGCCGCGATCGTCAACTTCGTGGTCCTGACGGCCGCCCTGTCCTCCTGCAACTCGGGCATGTACTCCACCGGCCGCATGCTGCGCGACCTCGCGCTCAACGGCCAGGGCCCGAAGGTCTTCACCAAGCTGACCAAGAGCGGCACCCCGCTGATCGGCACCACGGTCTCGGCCGCGCTGATGCTGGTGGGCGTCTGGATCAACTACAAGGCGCCGGGCAAGGCGTTCGACTACGTCGTCTCCTTCGCCACCATCTCCGGCATGTGGGCCTGGATCATGATCCTGGTCTGCCAGATCCGCTACCGCGCCAAGGCCGACCGCGGCGAGCTGCCCCAGTCCACCTTCCGGGCGCCGGGCGCCCCGTACACCAGCTGGTTCGCGCTGCTGTTCATCCTCATGGTCATCGTGATGATGGGCGTCGACAAGGACTCGCGGGTCTCCCTGTACTGCGCCCCGCTGTGGGGCCTGATCCTGGGCGTCTCGTACCTGGTCCTCAAGGCGCGCAACCCCGACAACAAGGCGTTCGCCAAGCGCTCGTAGCGCCCCCGCAGCCGCCGGTTCTCACCATTCGGGCCGTCCCGTACCACTCCTCGGTACGGGACGGCCTGTCTGCTTATCCTTGCGCTCATGCTGACCCTCACCCAGGCCCTGTACGACCAGATCGTCGCGCACGCCCGCGCCGACCATCCCGACGAGGCGTGCGGCGTGGTCGCCGGCCCGGCCGGCACCGGCCGCCCCGAGCGGTTCGTCCCGATGCTGAACGCGGCCCGCTCGCCCACGTTCTACGAGTTCGACTCGCAGGACCTGCTGAAGCTGTACCGCGAGATGGACGACCGGGACGAGGAGCCGGTGATCGTCTACCACTCGCACACGGCGACCGAGGCGTACCCCTCGCGCACCGACGTGACGTACGCGAACGAGCCCGGCGCCCACTACGTCCTGGTGTCGACGGCGGACACGGACGGCCTCGGCGACTTCCAGTTCCGCTCGTACCGGATCGTGGACGGCGGGATCAAGGAGGAAGAGGTCACGGTGGTGGAGGCGTACTGAGCCGTACTGAGCCGTACGCGGGGCGCGCGGCGGGGCGCCCGCGCCCGAGGGCTCTGCCCGCATCCTGAGCGGAGTGCGTCCGCCATCCGAGATCACACTCCGGGAAGCGGACCGGGAATCGATACGATGACCGCATGGTTCCCCACGACGTGAGCGAAGAGAAGCCGAGCAGCCCGCTGCTCGTGGCGCGCCTGCACGTCGACCTGTGCCGCCTCGCGAGCGCGATGTGTCCGCGCGCCAGCGCCGCCTGAGCCACGGCCGCCCGCGCACGACCCGTACGTACGACCCGTACCTCCGCAGCACCCGCGCGAAGCCGCGCGCCCCTTGCCTTCCTCTCCCTTCTCGTCTTCTCTCCTTCCGACTGGAGCCCACGCCATGGCCATCGAGGTCCGCATCCCGACCATCCTCCGCACCTACACCGACGGCGCCAAGGCCGTCGAGGGCAGCGGGGCGACCATCGACGAGCTCTTCAAGGACCTGGAGACCCGTCACAACGGCATCCGCGAGCGCCTGGTCGACGAGGCCGCCGGCGGCGAGCTGCGCCGCTTCGTGAACGTCTACCTCAACGACGAGGACGTCCGCTTCCTCGCGGGCATCACCACCGAGCTGTCCGACGGCGACAGCGTGACGATCCTGCCGGCCGTGGCCGGCGGCATGGTCTGAGGCTGATCGCCGTCATGCGCTACGACTCCGCGCTGGCCGCCGTCGGCAACACCCCGCTGGTCCGCCTCCCCAGGCTGTCCCCGTCGGACGACGTCCGCATCTGGGCGAAGCTGGAGGACCGCAACCCGACCGGCTCGGTCAAGGACCGCCCCGCGCTCCACATGATCGAACAGGCCGAGAAGGCGGGCCGGTTGACGCCCGGCTGCACCATCCTGGAGCCGACCAGCGGCAACACCGGCATCTCGCTGGCGATGGCGGCGAAGCTCAAGGGCTACCGCATCGTCTGCGTGATGCCCGAGAACACCTCACAGGAGCGCCGCGACCTGCTGAAGATGTGGGGCGCGGAGATCGTCCCGTCCCCGGCGGCGGGCGGCTCCAACACGGCGGTACGGGTGGCGAAGGAACTGGCCGCCGAGAACCCGTCCTGGGTGATGCTCTACCAGTATGGCAACCCGGACAACGCGGGCGCGCACTACGCGACGACCGGCCCGGAGATCCTGGCCGACCTCCCGTCGATCACCCACTTCGTGGCGGGCCTCGGCACCACGGGCACGCTCATGGGCGTCGGCCGCTACCTCCGCGAGCGCGTCCCCGGCATCCAGATCGTCGCGGCCGAGCCGCGCTACGACGACCTGGTGTACGGCCTGCGCAACCTCGACGAGGGCTTCGTCCCCGAGCTGTACGACGCGTCGGTGCTGACCAGCCGTTTCTCGGTCGGCTCGGCGGACGCGGTGACCCGCACCCGCGAACTCCTCAAGGAGGAGGGCATCTTCGCGGGCGTCTCCACGGGCGCGGCGCTGCACGCGGCGATCGGCGTGGGTAAGAAGGCGGTCAAGGCGGGCGAACCGGCCGACATCGTGTTCGTGGTGGCGGACGGCGGCTGGAAGTACCTGTCGACTGGCGTCTACACGGCGGAGACGACGGAGGAAGCGATCGAGATGCTGCAGGGGCAGCTCTGGGCGTAGCCCGTGCGGGGCTGCGGACCGGGCCTCCGGGGGCCGTGCTTTGCCTGCGGGTGGGTGGGAGCTGGTCGCGCAGTTCCGCGCGTCCCTTTTGGGCCCGGTGTTTGTCTGCGGGTCGGGTGTGGTTGCTCGCGCAGTTCCCCGCGCCCCTGAAGGCAGAACGGGGCCCGGGCACATTTCACTCCCTCCGGCGTGCGAGGAGCGGGGCCCGCGCATCCACGCCCTCCGGGGTTTGCGCAGCGGGGCAGGGGCCGCAGGCCCCGCCCTTCAGGGGCGCGGGGAACTGCGCGACCAGCCACATACGGCCCGCAGACGAACGGGACCGGGGCGCAGCCCCGAAGCGGGATGCAGGGGGCGGAGCCCCCGCCAGGGTCCGGGGGCGCAGGCCCCGCCAAAACCGGGTCCGGGGGGCGGCGCCCCCCGGGGTGCAGGGGCGCAGCCCCGCCCGGGGCCCGGGGACGTAGCCCTCGGGAGACCCACCTCAACCCCCACCCACCCCCGGAGGCCACGCGGCGGAGCCGCACATGTCACAGCGGGAACGGGCGGGGCGGGGGCAACCGGCGTCACGCCAAGTACCGCACCTGGTCCCACACCGTAGGGTCCACCACTCCCACCCGCCGCCGGAACTCCCACAGCGCCACATCGCGCAGCTCATCCGTCTCCAGGAAGCTCGGCCGCCCCTGCGCGTCCCCGACCGTGCCCGGCGGCAGCGGAATCACCCCGGCCTGCTCCTCGTGGAACTTGCTGGTGATCTTCGCGACCAGCGCGCTGTTCCCCCGTACCGACAGCACCAGACAGGGCCGGTCCTTCGAGCCCGGCCCGTCCTCGTACGGCACGGCCGCCCACCAGATCTCACCCGGCTGAGGCCGCCGCTTGGGCGCCCGGCGCGGACCGGCAGGTCGCCCGGGCGGCCGTACGCGCCCTCCGGGCCGAGCCGGGGGGGGGGGGGGGGGGGACCGGCCACGGAGGAAGAGGGAGCCCGGCACGACAACACACACGGCGAGAACCGAGAACGAAAAGGACGGGTACCGACCCAAGAACCT